>JAFVYP010000008.1 GCA_017508555.1 Lentisphaeria bacterium | reverse complement strand
TGTCTCTCATAATATCTCGAAAAGGGGTGGGGTGTGGGGAGGGGAAAAACCTCTTTTCCCGCGAAAAGAGGTTTTTCCCCTCCCCGCGATACCATCGACCCTTGTCGGGAACAGCGCGTTTATGTTTATCTGCCTGTTTCTGTCATAAACCGTCGATGAACCGTATTTTTTGATTTTTTGTCATTGCCCGCCCTGTATCGGGAACTCAGCTGATAAAAAACAATGGATTTTCCCGCTGCGGATAGAAAAATAAGAAAAAAATCTTAACAGTTGATTGTAAAAACTGAGTTTTGTGTTATATTTCAAACTATGGCAGTGTTTTTTTATAGTTTATATATACATAGAGAGGTGGGATATGCCCAAGACTCCTAAATTTACGGTTCTTCACGAGCAGCATCGCGGCAAAACATTTGATCTTGAAAAAGATGTTATTTCCATCGGACGCCGCGACGGCATGGATATCTGCATCAAAGATGCGAGCGTCAGCGGACACCATGCTGATCTTATCAAGAGCGAACGTGACGGCCGTGTCGTCTATATTCTGCGCGACAACAACAGCAGTAACGGAACGCGCATCAACAACATCCCCATCACCGAACAGGAATTGGCCTCTTCCGATCTGGTTCTCTTCGGACAGGTGGAGGTGCTGTACGATTGCGAACAGGATGCAGGAGCAAGTTCCTTTGCCTCCACGACCCATACGATCGATCTGTCCAGTATCGACACCAACCTTTCAACAGTGCCCAACGTGGGCAGCCTGAATCCCTTTGCGGAGGCGGAGGCCAAGCGGCATACGCTGGTCACGCGGCTGCTGATCGCCGCCGTTGCGATTCTGGGACTTGTTATTATCGGTGTGATCGCTCTGGTCATCACCCGGGTGGTCAATTCCGGTTCCTGATCTGAAAATCAGAAACAGCATTCCCCCTGCTGAACGGGGGATGATTTTTTGCAGGCGGCAGACATTGCTTACAGACAATACCTGCCGCCTGCAAGCAACAGCACAATGAGGAGAATGTATGAGTAATAACGAAAATCCGGAAAAAAATCTTCCTCCGGCAGATCAAAATAAAAACGGACAGCCTCAGGATAAGATGCCTGACAAAAAGCCCTCTTTCCGTCCTCCCAAAGCGGCGGTCATCTGGCTTGTGATCCTTGTGGGGCTGGGCGTTCTGCTGCTGACACGGGACTATGCGCCGTCACGGAAAACAGATCTCAATCAGACAGAATTTGAGCAGTGCCTTCAGGATGGACGCATCGTCAACGCAGTTCTTGTCAGCGAAAACGACAATGTTTTCACCGTGGAAGGCCGTATGCGTCTTGACGGCAAAAACGAAGCCGTCAAAGGTTCAGACAGCAAGTCCACTACCGGTTTTTACCGCAGCCGGGTGATCTTTTCAGAGCGGCTCAATCAGCTTTTGTCCAAAACATCCGTCAAAGTGGACAGCAATAACAGCGGTTTCTGGAATTTCCTGCTGGTGGGGATTTTGCCTGTCCTCATCATCGTTGCAGTGATCTACTTTATTTCCATGCGTCAGATGCGCGGACAGGGGGCCATGGACTTCGGCAAAAGCAAGGCCCGCATGATCCCCCCGGATGAATTAAATGTAAAATTCGATGACATTGCCGGAGCCGATGAAGCAAAAGAAGAGATCCGTGAGATCGTTGAATATCTGCGGGATCCCATCCGTTTTCAGCTTGTGGGCGGCAAGATCCCCAAAGGCTGTCTGCTTGTGGGAGATCCCGGAACAGGAAAGACTTTGATGGCCAAAGCCGTAGCCTGTGAAGCGGGCGTTCCCTTCTTTTCCATCAGCGGTTCAGATTTTGTTGAAATGTTTGTGGGTGTGGGTGCCAGCCGCGTGCGCGACATGTTCAATCAGGCCCGGAAACACACGCCCTGCCTGATTTTCATAGACGAGATCGACGCCGTGGGCCGCAGCCGTTTTTCCGGCTGGGGCGGCGGACATGATGAACGGGAACAGACCCTCAATGCCATGCTGGTCGAGATGGATGGTCTTGAAAGCCGCAACGGCGTGATCGTCCTGGCGGCCACCAACCGTCCTGACGTGCTTGATCCGGCGCTGCTGCGCCCCGGCCGTTTTGACCGCCAGGTGGTGATGGATCTGCCCGATATCGCCGGACGCAGAAAGATCCTTGAAGTCCATGTAAAAAAGATCAAAGTGGGCGGAACCATCGACCTGGATGTGATTGCCCGCACCACGCCGGGATTCAGCGGAGCTGATCTGGCCAATGTCTGCAACGAAGCGGCTCTTCTGGCTGCCCGGCGCGGCAAAGAGGAGGTCACGCAGGCAGAACTGGAAGAGGCCCGTGACAAAGTCAGTTACGGCACGGAGCGGCGCAGCCGCAAGATCACCGAACGCGAGCGCAGGCTGACGGCCTATCACGAAGCCGGACACGCCCTTGTGGCTCTTCATAACGAGCATTGCACCCCCGTTCACAAAGTGACCATCATCCCCCGTGGACAGGCTTATCTGGGAGCCACTTTCACCATGCCTAAAGAGGATGTTTACACCCGCAGCAAGCTGGAGCTTGAGGCCGAAATGTCCATGTGCATGGGCGGCCGCGTGGCGGAGGAGCTGGTCATGGGCGATATCACAACAGGCGCCTCAGCTGATATCCAGCATTTGACGGGCATTGCCCGCCGGATGGTCTGCATTTTCGGCATGACCGATGTGATCGGTCCCACCAAAGTCGGAGATTTTTCAGTGCATCCGCACCTGCGGATCGACGGTCCTGCGCCGGACCAGCTGGCGCCTGAAACGGCCCGGGAGATCGACCTGGAGGTCCGCCGTCTGGTGAATACGGCCCTTGAAACGGCCAGAAAGTGTTTGAGCGACAACCGGGATGAGCTTGAAAAACTGGCGCAGGCCCTGTTGGAAAGAGAGACGCTTTCCATAGATGAGATCGACGTTCTTCTGGGCAGAAAGCCTGCGGAAACATCTCCGGAAACTGCGGTGGATATCGCTCCGGAAAAGGAGACAGAAAAGGATGACGAAGCAGGAGATGCTTCCGGCGCTCCGTCAGAGCTCTGACGGCCGGGTTCTGCTGACACTTCATGTCCAGCCCGGCGCCAAACGGGACGCTGTCTGCGGCATGTACGGAGAGCAGGCGCTGAAGGTGGCCATATCCGCCCCGCCGGTGGATGGAAAAGCCAACAGTGCGCTGAAAAAGATCTTTTCCAAATGGCTTGGGGTTCCCCAGGCGCAGATCGAACTCAAGAGCGGAGAGACCGGGAGGGACAAGGTTTTTGCCCTTTCCGGCCTTGCCGTTGAAGATATAATCAATAAGTTATTACAGAATGTAAAATGAAACAGAAGGCAATTATTTTTCTGGCCGACGGCATGGCAGATGATCCGTTGGTGGAGCTGGGCGGCAAAACACCGCTGGAATACGCAAACACACCGGGCATGGATAAAATCGCGTCCCTTGGATGTTCCGGAACGTTCAAGACGCTGCCGGAGGGGCTGCCCACATCAAGCGATGTTGCCAATATGTCGGTCCTGGGTTTCTGTCCTGAAAAAAATTATCCCGGCCGGGGGCCCATCGAGGCAACGGCTCAGGGGATCACTCTCGGTCCTGATGATGTCGCCTGGAGATGCAATCTTGTCTATGCTTCTGAGGATGGTTTTCTGCGGGATTACTCCGCCGGACATATTTCAGAAGCCGATGCGGCCGCTCTCATGCAGGCTTTGCAGAAAAAATTCGGCAGCGATGAAGTGACCTTTTATTCCGGTGTGAGTTACCGCAATCTGCTGGTTCTCCACGGCAAGCGTTTTTCCGACAAGGTCAATTATTTCAAACCTGACTCATCGCAGGATATGCGTTTGGACGAACTTTATCTTTCTCCGGCGGATGACTCCCGGGAAGCAGCGGATACCGTTGCATTTCTGCGTGATCTTGAAGAGAAAGCGGCGGCTTTTCTTGCGGCGCATCCTGTCAATGCGGGGAAAGCCTCTCCCGGCAACCGTATCTGGCCGTGGAGTCCCGGACGCCGCCCGGCGCTGCCTGCGTTCAGCGCGCAGTATGCCGGACGCAAGGGCGCGATCATCAGCGCGGTGGATGTCATCAAAGGGATCGGCCGCTGTTCAGATATGACTGTGATCGAAGTCCCCGGCGCAACGGGGTTTCTGGATACCAATTACAAGGGCAAAACCGAAGCCGCCTTGAAGGCCATTGAGGACTTTGATCTTGTTTATCTGCACGTGGAGGCGATCGACGAGTGTTCCCACATGGGAGATCTGAAGCTGAAACTGCAGGCCATCGAAGCCTTCGATCAGAATATCGTGACCCCCGTTCTTGAAGGTCTTGCCGGACGGGATGATGTCAATTTTGCCGTTCTGCCGGATCATCCGGTCCCCATCAAACTGCGCCAGCACACCACAACACCGGTTCCGCTGGCGGCCATGGGACCGGGATTTGTCCGTGACGGGATCACGGCTTTCAGCGAGCAGCTTTCTCCCGGCGGCAGCCTGGGCGCTCTTAACGGAGATCAGCTTGTCCGCAAAGTGCTGGGGCTGTAAAGATGGTTCCGCCCCGCTGTTCTGCCCTTGAAAAAGCCATGCGCATCCTTTCGGTTGCGGCCAAATCAGGGAAAGAACTGAAGGATAAGCTGCTCAAAAGCGGTTACGGTCCCACCGAGGCCGAAGCCGCTGTTGAAGAGTGTATCCGCCGGGGCTATGTGAATGACGCACTTCTGGCGCAGGATTTTGCCGCATGCAGCATCGACCGGGGCTCCGGCGCGGTGAAGGTGCGGCAAAAACTTTTGCGGCGGGGACTGCCCCGGGAACTGGTGGAACAGGCCATTGAGGAAAACCGGGAACGGGAACCTGACAGCGCCCGGAGCGTACTGGCCGCCAAATGGAAAAGTCTCTCACGGGAGACAGATCCGTATAAAAAAAGGGCCAAAGCCTTCCGTTTTCTGGTGGGCCGGGGATTTCCTCCGGGATTGGCCGGCGAGTTGATCGACGAGATAACCTCATCCGCCGGAGCGGATGAATAAAAACAAGGTGAGCGTATGAGAGTCAAAATCCTTTTCTTTTTGCTTCTTTTTCCCCTTGTACCGCTTTTTGCCCTGCGCAGCGGCGACAAGATATCTGAGCTTCAGGGGGTCAGATGGCTGAGCGGCAATCCTGTCCGGCTTTACATCCCGGAGGGCGGCCAGGAGCTTCAGTACCGGGTGGTCGTTTTCGTTCTGACGCATGCGCCCGGAACGCAGGAGACCTTCCGCATGCTTGAGGATCTCCAGAAAAAATACAGTAAAACAGTGCGGATCGCTGTTGTTTCCCCGGATCCGGAAAGCGATGTAAAAGATCTGCTTTCCCGCATGCGCAAGCCCGCCTTTTCCGTTGCCGTTGACAGAGACAGGAAACTTGTGCAGAAATATATGGCAGGAAGCATGCTTTATCCCATGGCCTTTGTGGCCTCTCCCGGCGGCGTCATCGCCTGGAACGGCGAAGCGGCCGATCTGCCGGAACTGCTGGCAGAGGCAGAAAAAAAGCCTGTGGATGTAGAAAAACAGAAAAAACTTTCCGTTCTTCTGGATGAACTTCAGGTGATGATGCGCGACAACACCAGCCGGAAAATGCGTCATCATGTCCGCGGGATCTTCCGTCTTGATCCGGGCAACGCAGCGGCGCTGCGCATGACGCTCTTTTCTCTGGAACACTCCGGACGTATCCCCGAAGCCTGGCTGATCCTCCGGGAACAGCTGGGGGCGGCTCCGGGAAAAGCGCGGATCTATCTGACCGCCATGGATCTGATCGCCCGTTATCCTGTTCTTGCCGGAGAGCTGCCGGGTGTGGTCAGCCGTTTTGTGCAGAACATCCGGGATCTGGAGTCCTGCGATGCGGCGGTGCTGACCCTTCTCACACGTTTTTCATTTTCCGCCGATGCCCTGCTGGGAGCGGTGAAAATTTACGAAGCCGCCTCTTCTCTGACGGACAACGCGCCGGCGGCACAGCTGGCCGGACATGCCGCGGCAGGTGCCCTGCTGGCTTCACGGCTGGGAAATTGGAACAAAGCTGTTGAATTGCAGACAAGATCCCGCCGCCTCTGGCTGGATGCCGGCAACGCTTTTTCAGCCGCAGCCGCAGAAAAACTGCTTCAATACTATCAGCTGTGCCTTAAAACAAAGGTAAAATGGTGAATAAAATTTGATATTTCCGCTGAGACGGTGTATTATATAGATTGACAGATTTAAAAACGATGATATAAAACAAAATAAATAACAAAAAAAGGAGTAGATGGTGACGAACGAAAACGAGATCCGTACAGCGATCGACAATGCCCGTCTGACGACCCGCCTTGCGGTCATCGGATGGATTTTTGCATTGGTGATGCTGGTCGTAACGGCGGTACTGAACGCTTACCGCGGAGGCAATGTCTTTGGTCTGGCGGTGATCCCCTTTGGCCTGGCCACGCTTTTCGGCCTTGCGGCCATGATCTACGGCATGCTGGCCACGGCGGCGGCTCAGGAAGAGGAAGAAAAGATCCTGCTGGCCCGGCGCAGAGCCGATACCAGCGCGTTGGATATCGAAGAAGATGTCCGTTTCACAGCTGGCAGATCTTTTGAAAATTACAGCAAATATGCGCCTTATGTGCTGGCCCTTCTGGGCGCACTCCTGACAGGAACAGTTCTCTTTTTCACCCACCGCAGCTGGGGCAGTGCCAATGCGGCGGGGATCACCGGCAGTGCCATCCACTCCGCGCTGATCGCCTCTGTGCTGATGCTGGTGAGCGTTTTTACCGGAGCCTTTTTCATCGGCCAGTCCCGTACGCCAGCTTTCCGCTGGCTGCGCAGTATCGGCGCCAATCTGATCGCTGCTTTTGCTGTTCTGGCGGCGGCGGCCATCGTTTCCATCTGCTATCACAGCAACCTGACGGCTCCTGATGCCGTTGTGGGAAAAATCTTTTTCTGGCTCTTTGCCATTCTGGGAGCAGAATTCATCACCAATTTCATTATTGAGTTTTACCGTCCCCGTACAATGAAAGAGACCCGTCCGGTCTTTGAAAGCCGCCTGCTGGCGCTCTTTACCGAACCCGGCGGCGTCATGCGCAATATCGCCTCTGCGCTGGATTACCAGTTCGGATTCAAGGTTTCCGGCACCTGGCTTTACAGTTTCGTTGAACGCTCTTTCTTCCCCGTTATCATCGGCGGCGGTCTGCTTTTCTGGGCATTCACGACCATCCATGAGGTGGGTCCCGATCAGGTGGGTGTCCGCGAGTGCTTCGGCAAAGTAACCGAACGCAAACTTCTGGGCAGCGGTATTTATTTTACTCTGCCCCGTCCCTTCGGCAATATCCGCACTTTCAGCTGCACGGAGCTGCACCGTGTGGTCATCGGAGAAGTGACCGATGACGGCACCGATGCCGGACGTGTCCGCAGCAAGGGAGAAACCAGCCGCGTGGTCCTCTGGACAGAGGAACACGGCAAAGCTGATGACAACTTTATCGTGGCAGTGGCTCCTGACGGGGATCGTTCTCCTGAAGCGGAAGCCGCCTCCATCTCATTTGTCCGAATGACCATTCCCATCCGTTACCGTATCCGCCGGGAGGGCGTGTTCAACTACGCCTATGACAATGTGGATGTCCCCCGGACGCTTATGTTCATCGGCGAACAGGCTGCGGCAGAATATCTGGCCAGTTCCGATATGATGGCCGTCATGTCCACAGCCAGAAAACAGGCTGAAGAGATCATGAAGAAACGTGTCCAGAAACTGGCCGATGACCGGAATCTGGGCATTGAGATCGTCTCTCTCACCATTCTCGGCGCCCATCCCCCCGCGGGCGAAGTGGCGCCCGCCTATCAGAACGTCATCAGTGCCATGGAACAGAAGGAAACGGCGATCCTTGATGCGCAGGCTTATGCCGTCAAGACCCTGCCCCAGTCCGAGTCCCAGGCTGCCCAGCTGGTGGCCGATGCCAAAGCCTATGACCATCGGGTCCGCACAGTGGCCGAAGCCGAAGCGGAACGGTTCAAGACGCAGGATGCAACTTACAGAGTCATGCCTTCCATGTTCAGACTGCGCAGCTATCTGGAGTTTCTTGAACAGGATTGCGCGGCCATGCGTAAATTTGTGGTCTCTGCCGGTCTCGGCAGTGAGGTCTATCAGTTCAATTTCGAGGAAAAAGAACGTCTTGACCTGATCGACACCGATATCACTCAACTGACGAACAAAAAATAAATTATAAATAAAACATATTTTTGGAGGTTTTGACAACATGGCAAACGGCAACATTTTCAAACATTGGCCCACGATGCTTCTGGGGCTCGCAGTCGCGGCGATATTGCTGATCGCGGTATTTTCCTTCCAGCTCAGCGAAACAGAAAGCGCGGTGGTCACCACCTTCGGCCGTCCGGAAAAAGTCACGGAACCCGGACTGCATTTCCGCTGGCCCTTCCCCTTCCAGAAAATCTACCGTTTCGATCACCGTGTGCGCTGCTATGAAGGCAGCTCCGGCAAACTGGAAGAGACCATGACCGGAGACGGTCACAATATTCTGGTCGGCATTTAC
>JAFVYP010000072.1 GCA_017508555.1 Lentisphaeria bacterium | reverse complement strand
GGGGGGAAAGGAAACTTTCTTTTCACGGGAAAAGAAAGTTTTCTTTCCCCCCCGCGCCCCCCCTTACTTTCAAAGAAAAGCGGGGTATTTTGTTGTTGTTCCAAACCGGGCGTGTCATGCGGCAGCGTACAGCTCCGTACTCTTCCGTACTTCTCCGTACTCATCCGTACAACAGCCCCGCGCCCCTCCTTACGTTCAAAGAAAAGTGGGGTATGGGGTGACTGTTCAAAAGAAACTGCTGCGGAAAAACATCTCATCCTTTTGAGTTCCATGACACAACGATCCTTTCTGTTCAGCATACGCGGGTAAGACGCACACGCAAAATTTGAACCTCCGCCAATCTTTCAAGGCAATTATACCACAAAAAAAAGCCAATGTCAAGGGCTGGAATATATTTTTTGTTTTTTTTCACAGTCATCCCGTTTAGACCAAACGCTCTTTTTCCGGCAAACAGAGTATTTTTTTCGCCCTCCCGCTCAACAAAAAACGGGACAGCGCCTGTAAAAGCAGCTGTCCCGCAAACAATGTCACTCTTTTCTTGCAACAGAAAACTCAGGATAATGACTGTTATTTTCTCCGCTTGACCGGCAGAGCCTTTTTCTCCATCCGGAATATCTGCTCACCGCTGGTCAGACGGGGAACGGAAAGAAACTGCAGATCATCATATCCATCGCCTTCGTCATCCACCCGGACAGAGACAAGAACGCTTTGTCCGGCAAATTTTCCCAGCGGAATACGCCAGGTGACAAACCGGTTGTCATAACGGTAACGGGGATGCTTTCTGGGATTGAGCATCTCTGCCGCCTTGAATTCCTCTCCCGCCGGCTGGCCGTTGACCAGGATCTTGACGCTTGAGGCGTTGGAAAGACGGGTCCCCGTGGGAGGATAGATATAACTGACAGTAAATACAGTATCCTTGTCTTTGACTTTGACAAGCTGATCGAGATACTTGATTTCTCCGGCATCCAGCTGATACATCTTCTGATTGAAATACACTCGGCGTATTTCTGTGGGAAAGGCCCGTTCTCCGACTTTGAGCCCCGAAGCCGCAGCCACAAGAGAAACGGTGTTTCCGGGAACGCTTTCCGCAGCCGCAGCCGTTATACAGCCCGGCAGAGAGACCTCAAATCTGCCGGAGCTTTTCTTTTGCTTGACGCCATTGATCCACAGATGCTTAAAGTTTTTGTCAAGCGTCAGAGAAACAACTGTTTTCTTTTTGCCGTTCTTTCCTTCCAGCTCCAAACAGAGCAAATCTTTCAGCTGACGATAGGTGACGACTTTCACATCCTTTTCAAGCGCAGGCGTTTTCAGAGCGGTTCCCGTATCTTTGCCGGGGAAAAGGGCGTACCGGGTCTCCGGATCAAGAGAATTGAGCTTGCCCTTATCCGTCACAGGCCATCCGGGAATGGTCAGATCTTTATGCGCCAGAACCTCTGCGCTGTCCAGTCTGCCGTAGAGAGCTGCGCCGTCAGGACCGCAAAGCTGCTGAAGTTTGCCGTCATCATAATAGCAATACTTGCCGCCCTTGCGGTCGGTGAACATGGAACGGACCCCCTCAGGAAATCCCTCTTCGGGGAAATAGGGACGCAATCCTCTCTGCGCATAAAGAGCCGCCTGAAGATTGCAGAGATCGCGCATGCCGCTTTTCATGGTATATTTGCCCGGCAGGAAAAGGTAGGGACCAAAGGAAAAATGTCCGAGTCCTCCCAGACTGTCGGCGGAGGAAAGCGCCAGATGTTTGCCGAGATCTCCCCGTTTGCCCGTCTCATTGAGTTTCGGGAACGCCCAGGGACGATAGCCGAAAAGATAAGTCGCCAGCGGATAACGGTTGTGCAGCAGATACATCGTATTCAGGCGGATCTTGGCCTGGATCAACGCCCAGTTGCTGACAAAGGCGCTGCTGGCATGTCCGTATTCCGTGGCAAAGGGAACCTTCAAAGCCGCTTTCAGCTCTTTGGCCATCAGCGTCGCACCGTAAGGACCGCTGGCACCGTTGATGACACCATTGCCGTAGTCCTGAGCAACGCCCAGGGTATCCTCATACAGGGCGTCAAGTTTGCTCTCTTTGAGCATCCGGATATGGATGGGAATGATATACCGGCGCCATGCAACAGAAAGAGGATCAAGATAAAGCAATTTCCCGTTGGGAACATTGTCCCACCTCTGACCGCCCATGTCACGGATGGCTTGATAGTTGTCGATCTGATGTCTTTTGGTCAGCGTGATCTTGGCCAAATCATCCTTTTTGAAAAGAGGACTGTTCTTGTTCACGCAGAAGGGGATACAGTATCCCATGGCCCGCAGCCCTTTCCTGTGCAGCTCCTCAACGGCTTTTACCACTTGCGGACGGGGAGTGTGATCCGGCAGATTGGTGTCGAATGCCTCTTTTCTCAATGCGTAAAACATGAAAAGAATATTCTCTTTCCCGGCAATGCGGGCCAGTTCATCCACATTTGTCGAATGGTTCAGACGCGGCTGGTTGTTGACCATACTGCAAATATTGACAGCCCAGGTGCTGTCACGCTGCGCCAGCTCTTTGGCAAAGGTCTTTCTGTACCAGTCCCGGTAGGGACGGGCTGCGGCAAGATAGCTGCCGCCGGGAAAAACATTCAGCTTGATCTCGCGGCTTTCCGTCTTTTTGAGATCATCAAAGGGCATCAGATTCAAGTATTCAAAGGCAAAAGAGGCACTCTTTTTTCCCCGGCGCACGAACGCGTGCATCATGCAGAACTTGGGATCCTCGCTCCACATGCCGACGGCATTTTTCCCGGCCTCAAAAGTCATCACAGGCGCCTCGTAAAAATCCATGGTATGACGGAAACTCATCACCATTTTCGGCCCCTCCCCCGCACTGTATGCCGTTCCACCGTAAACGGGCAGAATGAACCTGCCGGAGGAGACCAGGTTATCCAGAGAGACCTGCATCCCGAAAACACCTTTTTCCTGTGAGGCGCCCCGGGATGTAAAACAAAGCGCTCCCTTTTCATCCTCGCGGAAACGGATGGAAATAAAGTCTTCCGGATAGTATTTTTTGTGATCTGCCAAGCCCTTCCAGGTCAGCGTCACAGAGGCTTTTTCCCGTTTCACAGAAAGTTGTGAACGGCGATCGGGACGGCGGTAAAGCTGTATGCGTCCCAATTTGTTCTGATGCTTCTGGGTGTGATCGCCGATAAGCTGATGATAATGGGATAGCTGCAACTCCCGGCCATTCATATTTCCCAGACCCGCTGTATCAGAAGGCTCATCCTGTTTACCATCGGCAAAGACAAAACCATCCTTCAGGGAAGTCAGGTGGACGATGCGTCCATCACGCACTGTCGCCTGAAGTCTGGAAGTCCTGAAAATCACATCACGCCCCTTCTGCTCCATTTCAAGAGCTGAACACATGGCCGTACAAACCAGCAGAAAAAATAAGATTTTTTTCATATATGTCTTTCTTTTTATTGGAAATTATTGTTCTGGATCATTTCCGGCATAAGCCTCCCTGCCGGAAACAGAATATACTCATTTGCCGTCAGGAACAAGATAAGTCAAAGCCTGTGTCTTCCTGTCTGCCTTGGAAGCCACGGGAAACTCTGTGTAGCTGCGGACCTCGGCATGTCCGTCAAAACAGACAAAATTCGCCCGCTGACCGCCATGCCCCCAGAAGTTCGGTTCCCGGTAAAGGTCGGCGGAGGAAGTATAGTAACGGACGATCCGCCCTGTATAGTTGCCGCCAGTTTCCTGGACAATGAATTTTTTGGAGGGATTAAGCACATTTCCCTGCTTGCAGAGACCATATTTTTTTTCAACGATCGCACTCTGGGTATTGTTCGGATCCAGTGAACCATCCTTGCCGATGATCCCCAGATACGCGTTGTAGCTGTAACAGAAGAGTGAGTTGCTGCTCCAGTAATCTTTGTTCAAAACATTTTTGGAATACACCACACGCTCATCCGTTCCCGGACAGCCTTTTTTGAAAAATTCGGCAGACATGCTCTTGTCAAACTCCTCCAAACGATTCCAGGCAATCTTCTTTTCTGTCAGACGCTGATCATCGCACGCCGGAAAAAATTCATACGCATCGCCATAACTGCAAATCGCCGTTCCCAACTGCTTCATGGCCCCCATACACTTGATGCTTTTACCGCGCTCGCGCGCCTGTCCCAATGCAGGCATCAGCATCCCCGCCAAAATCGCAATAATCGCAATCACCACCAGCAGTTCTATGAGAGTAAAGGGGTGTGATGCGAGGGGAAAAGACAACTTTTTTTCACGAGAAAAAAAGTTTTCTTTTCCCCTCGCGCTCCCCTTTTCTTTCAAAAAAAGCGGGGTATTTGGGTGGTGGGTTAAACAGGCCGCGTGTCGTAAAGTTCCCTCCAGCTCTTCCGGAAACGCCAAGCCCGGCTGGGCTGCGGAAGGCAACTGCGCCAAATCAAATGTTTTTTGCTGCAAAAGATCTGCCGATAAATTTATGTTTTTGTTCATGAGATATTCCTCCTTGACATCTGCATCGTTGTTTTTGACCATTTTTCCTGAATTTTTTTGACAGCTTCCTCTAAAGGCAACTGTTTGCGCATGACCATAACGATCTCCTGCCGGATATCGTAGGTGGCAAAACGCATCCAGTTGAGCATTGACGCATATTTTCCTGCCGGGAAACGCAAAGAGGCGCAGTATTTTTCAAGAGCCTCTTCTGATGAAAAATACCTTTCCCGCAAAAAGGCCTTCAAATATTCATTTTTAAGAGAGAGTACATGCTTCCGTTCAGCCAGTCCGCTCTGGATCTCATCAGAAAGCAGAAAAGCAATAAAATCTGCGGCGGCACCGGGTTCTTTGCAATGTTTGGAAATACCGACACGCATGGCCCAGACGATCTTTTTTCCTCTTTCCGGCAGAGGAAAACTATCCTTTTCCAGAGGAAATGAGGGATTGCCCAGATACGCATGGAAATTGGCAATGATATCCGTGTAAAGCTGCTTGCCCTGCCAGAAGTTTTCCACCATATCGAAGGAGTGACGCTGACTGGTAAAAAAGATCCGTTCATCGGAAGGCAGTGCGGCGATCTCTTCAAGGATCTCCAGCGCCGTTTCAGGAAATCGTCCGTTTTCCGGCACACAGGAAAAATTGAGCAAATCCCAGACATGTCCGCCGATCCGGTATTTCCCCGGCAGTTTTTCGTGGGCAGCCCGGGTAATGCCGAAAAAGCCCCGCTGTTTTATCTCTTCTGACAAGGAGGAAAATCCGCAGATATCGGCCAGTTTTCTGTTCCAGATCAGCTGTCTGTGCTGCATGAACACGGGAACAAAATACGCAAATTCCTCATCCTTTGAAAAGAGACTTTGAAGAAACGCCGGATCTTCTGCGGGATGGCTGAAATCATCGGGCAGTTTCTGAAAATATTCTTCCCGCTGTTCCGCTGTCACCCAAAGCGGAACCGTTATGATATCTCCGCCCGGATACTCAAACGCGAAGGGACAGGAGTTGCTGTCAACAAAATTGATCCTGACGCGCCGTCCAGGATTCAGCCGGTTGTAACGCGCAACTGTACTTTGCCAGTACTCCTGCTGATGAGGCATGTTTTCATAGCAGAGAAACTGCAGTTCGACCCGGGGCAGCGGTATTCCGAAGACCGCCGGATCCAAATGGTCAAATGCAAGAGGATTTTCCGCAACCTTGGTTCCGTTGCGCCCGCAGGAAACAAGCCTCCCGGATACAAAAAACTTTTTCAGCGCAGCACGAACCGTAACACGGCTGACCTGAAGGACTTCTGCCAAACTGCGCTCTGACGGCAGAAGCGTCCCCGCCGGAGATGACTCAATAAACGCGCCGATTTTCCGGGCAAGCTGTTCTTTCAAAGGAAGCGTGCTATGAAAATCCAATCCGAAAAGTGACGTTATCTCTTTGGTATCCATACTGTTTTGCATTTGGTATTGTTTGGTAACATACCATTTAATATAGCATAAAAAATCCCTCTGTCAAGTACGGAAAACGGACCTGTTCCAGAGGGAAAAAAATTCAGATGGAAGCGTTTAATCTCTTTGCACTTTTACAGTAAAGGCCTGGATCTTTCCGGGCAGACAGATCCTGTTTTCTTCGACGGCAGCTTCACGCCACTCCTCAGCTCCGGGCGTACGGTATCCGGCGGAAACAACGGTAAAGCCCCGGAGCGTTACAGATATCTTTTCAAGTGAGGAATAACCGACAAGGGTCACAAAGAGAAGTTTTTCATCTTCTTTGTGACAGAAGATCTCTCCCGTATATCCGGAGGGGAAGGTCACAGGATCGGGACCAAGATAGATCTCCGTTTCCTGAAGAGGCCGCACAAGCGGCAGGTAGTCGGCAAACATCTTTTCCACCTCAGGAGAAAGCTCTCCCGGATCAGATTCTTTGGAGGAACCGCCCCAGGACCAGCCTCCTCCTGTGAGCAGACAGTTCCGCATCAGAGCCTCCACCGTTTCAGGCCGCTCGGAATAGGCATGGTTGAGCAGAGGCTTCTTGAGACAGAGATATTTCAACGCCCCGCCGATAACACCCGTCCCTTCGGCCATGATACCATCGGCATAACGGGCCGCAGAAAGGTTATAACAGCCGTTGGCCCAGATGCGTTTATCCGGCCCCAGGCCTTTCAGCAATTCGCTGATTCCGTACTGGTAGCCTGTTCCCGTCATCGCGGCCGGTTTGCCTCCGGCACCGCAGCGCCCGTCACTGTGGGCGCAGTCAAGCGTGTTGTAACAGAACTGATCCAGAAATACGCCGTCGATATCCGGATAATTTTTCAGAAAACGGCGGATCATGTCTCTGACATAAAGACTGTAAGCTGACCGGCCATCGTCACAGGCGATGACACAATCCTTCCAGGAGGGCAGCCTCTCTCCCGAGGGGAGACGGGCGGGCGCATCAGGAAAGTTTTTTTCCACCCAGGGAATATAGGCATCGCCGCCGCACTGGATATACAGCATGCCTGCAATGTTGTGTTTATGCAGTCGCGCGATGTGGGCGTTGATCCTGTCAACGGAAAAAGTATCGCCGGGTAGCTCCGGATAATCGTGCCTGATGACGCTTTCCCAGCTCTCTTCCTGCGGCGCATAATTGCCGTAGCTGGGAAAATGATTATGGATCTCTGACCATTTGGCGCCCCGGCTGGAGGCATCTTCCAGAAGCCGTTCCGAGCTGCCGGGATTGGTCATCACAAAACTGCCCCGATCCTTCCAGACGCCGGCACAGCGGGGATTGAAATACGCTGGATACTGTTCTGTCATCCATTTGAGGATAGGACGGTAACAATCTTCATGCTCCACGCGCAGAAGCTCTACGGTCTGGGACTCCCCTGCCCTCAATCCGATATTGCGGAAAACGACGGCCGCACCGCTGCCGAAATAATCATCCAGATCAAAATAAAATCTGCCGCCGGGTTCTGTCCCCGGCGGAACAACGATGGAAACGCCTTTTTTGGCCTGATGATCCATAAAGGTCATCACAGGGAGAACGGTTCCATGACAGGATTCATTGTAAGTGATACGCCGTTCACAGGCATAACAGAGATTGACGGGAAATCCGTGACCGGCCGTCCAGACATCCAGTTTGTACGCCGCCGAGGGATAAGGGAAGCGGACCGTTAAAGTCACTTCACAAAACGCTCCCTCTACGGGCGCCGTCAACGTGATCCGTCTGCGGATACCGTCGATCGTATCAACAACGTTCTTTTCCGGAATACCGGTGACTGTCAGGGAACCGAATGATATCATAGTGTTATTCTCCGTAAAAATGCTGTACCTGTATCTTTTTAATATACCACAAACATCTGTCAAGTACAAGCCACCGGAAAATCACTCTTTACTTGCCGGCACACCAGCGGAAGAGAGAAAAGAGCATTTTCCACTCTTCCAGTTCAGGTTCCATCAGACGGCCGGAACGGCTGAGACCGAAGATCTCTCCGGTATAGACCACACGGCCTTTGCCGTAAGAGCCGGAAACAAGAACAACTTTGCCGCTGTTGTCAAGAAGCTCAACAGTGCCTTTGGGGCCGGCAAGCACACGGCAATGGTCAAAATAACGGTGGGTGTATTTATCCCCGGCCTTGAGGAATCCGGCGGTGGCAACAGGCTTTTTCACCTGAAGCGTGGGCTGATTCGTTCCTGTGGCATCAAAGCCTTTGCAGATATCGGGGAACCAGGGTTTGCGCAGCAGTCCTTCGTGACGTCCCACGGCGTTGTGCGCAAAGATCACGCCGCCGCCGTTTTTGACAAATTCACGGATATTGGCCACGACATCCTCTTCACAGTCACCGATCTGTTTGGTGGCGTTGAAGACCATCACATCCACTTTTTTCAAATTGGCTTTGGTGGGGATACGCACCACTTCAGCGGTGAATCCGGCAACATTGTTGAATCCGTCCAGGATCCCGGCATTGTTGTCGCGGAAACCTTCAGAACCGCGGTAGCCGTAAAGACCGACACGGACCTTCGCAGGTTTGATGTTTTTCAAATATGCCGCACGGCGCAGACGGGTCTCGATGACTTCGGTGATGTTGAGATCGTTCTCAATGCTCTTCCAGTACCGGTGTTTGCCGTTGCGGGCAGCGCGCTGCTTGAGGAGTTTCATTCCGGCTGCGGCCTCTTTTTTGCCCTCTTCGACTTTTCCGGCATTGAGACACTCCCGGGCGCGGAGGCAGTGCAGACGGGCCTTCGCCAGCAGTTCCGTGCGTTTGAGATAGGTCATAAATTCCTGATAAGAAACAGCAGCGTCTCCTTTGACAGAAGATTTGAGTGCTTCAAGGGTTTTCAGTGAAGAGACCGTATCGGCAACCATCTTTTCAAAGAACGGGATCTTTTTGACATGGGCAGGCAGGATGTTATCCGGATGTTCAGCTATGCGTTCACAGAGTTTGAGCGCATAGATCCGGGCAACAGCAGTTCCGGCCTTTGTGCCGTAAACTTTGCGGCAGATACGGGGAAGCAGCTCCTTTTCCATTTCAGGACAGGAGGCGAAAACGATCTCGTAGGCGTGTTTGCCGTCAGGCAGTTCAGCAGCGCCGGGAGCAAAAGCGTTCCACATATATTCACTGGCGCACATGTCGCTGGAACCGTTGAAACTGGAACCGATGGCCCAATGGACAAATCCTGTGCCGCCGTTGTGATTGGCAAACATGCTGCCGGCGTAACGTCCGGAGTTGGTGTAAGAGGGCAGATAGCTGTAATCATAGGGATAGATGGAGGTCTGGACCGGATGGGGCGCAAGACGTCTGGCGTTATCCAGGAAGATCTTGCGGGGACCTTCACGGAGCGTAAAGGTGATATCCGGATTCATCCGTTTGGCCAGATCCTCATAATACTTGAGCATGCGTTCATCGGTCACGCACCAGTAGGGATACTGGCAGAAGCTTACATTGATATCGGGATTGACGGCTTTGAGTTCCTTGTAGAAAATGTGGATCAGATTGACTTCAGCTCCCACGCGGTCATTGCCCCAGCGTTTCTTATCCATTTCGGTACGCTTGCCCCAGTTGCCGGGATTGTCGAAGTTGCCGCAGTCGATGGAGTGATAACCCACACCGGAAAATCCGGTCTCTTTCAGATATTTGGCAAGACGCTGACCGGCCTTCTTCGCCAGATCGTCCCGGCTCCAGGAGTACACGCCGGAATAGTAGCCGAAAAGTCCCTCTTCAGGCTTGTAGGGATAGTAATGGGTGGAATACCCTTTGGGGATCAGTTTTTTATAATCTTTCCCCAGATCATAGAGCCAGGTCTTATCCGTCACGCGCAGTCTCATGCCACGGGCATGGGCATAGGCGTTGATCTTGCGCCAGAGGGAGGCCGGATATTTGCGGGAACGGGCCATGGCCTCCTGTCCCGTAAGGGTGATGATATTGGCCCGCTGACGGAAGAAGGAATCCAGCACTTTGAAACCGTTTTTTCCGGTGATCGTGGGAACGCCTGTTTCCAGACGGCGCAGACGGAAGTCCGGCCAGTCGGAAATGACCGCAGGGGTCATATTGCCTTTTTCGTCGATGAGATCGGCCAGTGTCAGCCAGGCATACAGCAGCCCTTCCCGGTCGCTTCCGGCAAGGAGGATCTGCTCTTTGTCTGCGATCAGCACATACCCCTGACGCATGGGCTTGGCCGGCGCTTTGGCTTTGGCAAGTTCCGCTTTCATCTCATCATAAAGTCCGGCTTTGATGATCTTTTTGCCAGAACCGGGTTTGGCAAGACCGATACGGGCGAGTTTGCCTTCAAATTCGGCCGCGCCTGCGGCATCGTTTTTACTCAGTCTGACCACACGCCACTGGCCGGGAACAAACGGGAAGGCTTTCCCCGTGATCTTCAGATTTTTGGGTGCAGGAACGATATCCAGTTTCTTTTCCTTCAAAGTTTTCCAGCTGGCAGCCACATTGGCATCCGTTTTGAGCGGAACGATACGCGCTTTGAAAACCTTGGCGGGAGCAAAATCTGTTTTGAGCCCTTTCCAGACGATGATCTCGTCGATCCGTCCTTTGAAATGTTCTCCGATCACCAGAGAGCCGGGGGGGCTGTTGAAAAGTTTTGCAAAGGTATCATCTCCCTCTTTGATCTTGCGTCCGTCCAGATAAAAATAAATACGCTGGGTTTTGGCATCGCGCACGGCGGCGATACGGTGCCATTTGCGGAGCATGTTCTGATATT
>JAFVYP010000071.1 GCA_017508555.1 Lentisphaeria bacterium | reverse complement strand
TCAGTGACTACATGCCCAAAATGGCGCAGATCGCGGATAAGTATTCTGTTATCCGCAGCATGACCCATCCCTTCAGGGGACACGAAACGGCCACCTATCTTATGCAGACGGGGCGGACGCTCGGCGGCGGTATCACTTATCCGGCCATCGGGGCCATGCTGGCTATGCTCAACGGCGGCAATGTTCAGCACAATCTGCCGGCGTATGTGGCGCTGACCACCAACAAGGGACGCTTTTCCGAGTGCGGGTTTCTGGGGGATAAATACGCGCCCTTTGCCACCAGCGGCAATCCTGCCGGCAGACCCTTCCAGGTGGATGGTTATACCCCCGTGGGCGGCGTTTCCCGCAAGCAGATGCAGGATAAATTCGATTTTCTGGATCAGCTGGATCAGTTTTCTCCCGAACACGCGCTGCATCCGGAGTTTGTCCAGTTTGCCAGGGCCGGACAGGATGCAAAAAATATCCTTTTCGGGAAGGCCGCTGAGGTCTTTGATCTTGGCAAGGAGACGCCTGAAATGCGCAAACGCTACGGTTTGAACCGGTTCGGACAATCCTGCCTCTGCGCCAGACGTCTGGTGGAGGCCGGAGTCCCGTATGTGACCATCAACGCTTCAGGGTGGGATACCCATAAGAAACATTTTGAGACCCTCAACCGGATCATGCCTGAAATGGATCAGGCCCTTTTCGCCCTGTTGACCGATCTTCAGGAAAAAGGCCTTTTCGATCAGACCATCGTCTGGTGGACCGGCGAGTTCGGCCGGACGCCCAAAATCGACTGGCATGCCCCCTGGCAAGGCGGACGCAATCACCACAGCAGCTGTTTTTCGGCCATGGTCGCAGGCGGCGGATTTGCCGGAGGCCGCGTGGTCGGTTCTTCGGATGCCACCGGTGACTTTGTGGCAAGCCGTCCTGTGAGTCCTGTGGATATGCTGGGCAGTCTTTACGAGCGCTGCGGCATCGATCCCTCCCGTCCGTTCCCCTCCAATCCCATCGGCTTGAAAGAGGCGATCCTGCCGGGAGCAGATCCCAAAACCCGTCTCCGGGAGCTGTATCTGTGATGAGTGAACGTTTTGCTGCGGCCCGTACCGCGCTGGATACGCTTTTTGCCGTGCCGGATGCCCGGGGCGGTCTCGTGTTGCCGGAGGGACGGTTTTTTGTGCTTCTTGCCGGACTGCTGGACAGGGCCTCCGGGGAGTGCGCCGCTGTTTCCGGCCGCCGGACGGCCGCCTGTGTGGATTATCTCAACGCTCTTGAACTTGAGTTCGGAACAGCGCTTGCCGGAAAACTTCTCCTTGAAGAGATCTTTGAAGCTGTTGTCAAAAACAAGATCCTGCCGGATGAACTGCTGCGCGCGGAGGGGACCTCTCTCTTTCTTCTGGAAACGGCTCTTGATCTTTTGTCTGCCCTGAAATGTCTGCCGGAAGAGATCAGCAGCGTGGAAAAAAAGCGCTTGATCCCTTCCGCCCGGGGGCTTTTTGCCGGATTGCCCTCCCGTGGGGAAGGTGATTGTCTCCGGCAAACAGCTCTTGCCCTGACCGGATGTGACAAGTTCCGCAGCCAGCGGGTGTTCAAACATCTGGATGGCAAACTGATCCCTGTGGAGCTTGAGTCGGCCAAGCCTGTGACGTCGTTTTTCGGCTTCTACGGCGTCCGGGCGATCTTTGAGGATCATTTCAACGATTTCGCCAGGGGAAGGACCAATATCCCTCTTCTGATATACAGTCTGCCCGGCTACGGCAAAACCAGTATGACGGTCTCTTACGCCATGGCCGCCGAAAATACGGTCCTGATTTTGCCGGAACCGGAGGCGCTGGAACGGTCATGGGAGTCGCTTATCGCCCCTCTGGCCAAGCGTCCGGATCACAAGTTTATCATTTTCTTTGACGATATCGACCCCCGCAATGTGGACTGGTACAATTTCAGAACCAATGTGGGCGGGGCCTTTTCGCTGCCTGAAAACATCATGCCGGTCCTTTCTTCCAACTTTGAGTTTCCTGCAAGTATCCTTTCCCGGGGACGGAAGGTCAGTTATCCGGTGTTCGATGAATTGCGGTGTACGGAAATGATCGAAGATTTTCTCCGTGACTTCGGCCTGAAGTCTCTGCCGCCCAATCTGGTCTCTCTGATCGGGGCGGATTACACGGAGGAATTCGGGCAGAAAAAATTCAGCGAGCTTTCTCCGAGGACATTGATCCGTTATCTTTCCCTTTACGCGCAGGACCGCAGCAAGCGCCGTCTGATTGCGGAGCTTGCCATGGGGCAGATGATAACCCGTCCCGATGCGGAACTCTTTTATTCCTTCAATATCGAGTTGATGCGCGCCCTTTACGGGGATGAATATATTGCGCGTCTCCGGGAGGAAAAACTCAAAAATCTTTGATCCTCTCCCGAAAAAAGGCGCTTGTACGGCTTGTATTTTATCCGTTGAAATGATATCTTATCAGGATATATTTTTTAATGGAGAGATACAGTGAAGACATTTTCTGAATTTGACAGCAAGGGCTGTTACAGCTATAAAAAAATAGCCGCCGTGACCGTTCCCATCCTGCTGAGTATGCTCATGGAGCATATTATCGGCATGACAGATACGGCTTTTTTGGGAAGAGTCAGTGAAGTGGCCCTGGGAGCCTCCGCCCTGGGAACTGTTTATTTTCTTGCCTTTTTCGTTCTGGGGACAGGCTTCAGTTTCGGTGCGCAGATCCTGATCGCCCGGCGCAACGGAGAGGGCAGATACCGCCGGATCGGGCGGATCTGTTATGCGGGTGGATTTTTCCTTGTGATCTTTTCCCTGCTGACCGTTGCGTCCATCAGGTATCTGTCGCCGGTCCTTCTGCCGCGGATGATCAAGTCTGCGGATATCTGCGCTGCCACCATGGAATATCTTGACTGGCGGGCCTGGGGACTGTTTTTTACCTTTATATCCGCCATGCTGCGGGCTTTTTATGTGGGGATCGCTCAAACGATGATCCTGACATTGAGTTCCGTTGTCATGGTGCTGGCGAATGTTCTGCTCAATTATGCGCTGATCTTCGGCCGCTTCGGACTGCCGGAAATGGGGATCGCCGGAGCGGCACTGGCATTGACGGTGGCCGAAGGGATCGCCATGCTCTTCTATGTCGTTTATACTGTCAGAAAGATCGACTTGAAGAAATACGGATTTGATGCCGTTTCCGCCGTGTTCAGTCCGGGGATCCTGAAAAAAGTCCTCTCTGTTTCCGCGTGGATGATGCTTCAGCCTTTTCTATCCATTTCTGTCTGGTTTTTCTTTTTTCTGGCGGTGGAGCATCTGGGCGAACGTTCTCTGGCTGTGACCAATCTGGCCCGTTCGCTCTCTGCGCTGCCCTTTATCATCATCCATGCGTTTGCCACGGCGGCCAATTCTCTTGTCAGCAATCTTCTGGGAGCCGGAAAAACAAATCAGGTCTGGCCGCTTATTGTCAAAATCATTTTGTTTACAGGATGTTTTGTTACGCCTCTTCTGATATCTTTTATCCTTTTTCCGGCGTTCTGGCTTCATATCTACACCGACAATCAGGAGCTTGTAAAGGCTTCGCTCAATGTGGTTTATGTGATGTCATGCGGCAGTTTCATCCAGATCGCCGCCTTTGTGCTTTTCAATTCTGTCAGCGGCACAGGCGCGGTCAAAACAACTGTTGCCATTGAGTTTTTCAATCTGTTTCTTTATGTTATTTTTGTCTGGTATGTGGTCATTTATCTGAAAACCTCTCCGGCCGGAGCCTGGAGTGCGGAGATCGTCTATCAGGGCGTGATGCTGGTCTGCTGTCTTTTGTATCTTCTTTCCGGAAAATGGAAGGATAAAAAACTCTGATTTCCGCAAAACTACTTTGATTTCCGGAGCCAGTCTCTGGGATTTTCGCCGGTGTATTTGCGGAAAAAGCGGGTGAAGTATTTCGCATCGCGGAATTCCATCAGCTGTGCCAGTTCGCTTATGCGGACATCGGAGTAAAGCAGAAGTGCCTTCATGATCTTGATCCGTTCCATATCAATAAAGGTTTTTGTATTGCAGTTGGCGCATTTTCTGACAAGAGTCCGCAGATATCCCGGCGCGTAGTTGAGATGCGCGGCAAGGGCCTCCACTGTGACCGGCTTGCCGTTGTGCAGATGGACGAATTCTGAAATTTTCCGCAGAAGCTGATCCTCCTTGTGTTCGGGAGTGATCTTATCCTCTCCGTAAATGTAGTGGCAGGTGACGCCGTAAAGCAGCTCTTCGAGGATATGTATGCCTGAAAAGCGGCTGCTGACGGTGAATTCCATATTCATATCAAGCAGCCGGGCTGGACAAAAACCGGCAAGACAGCTGCCGACGGCAGTGATGATGCCCTCCCGCTGCTTCAAGTTGGCGGCATCTCCGGCATAGATCGAAATTTTTTCGGGCAGATCGGATAAGCCGGGCAATTCAAATTTGAATGAATAGCACGAAAAGGCGCTGTCGGTATAGATGAACCGGTGTTCGTCTCCCGGGGCAATAAGGATGATATCTCCTTTTTTGACGGCGTACTTCCGGTGTTCTATTTCCAGATGGCTCATGCCGCTGCTGCAGAAATCCAAACTCCAGAGATCGTGACTGTGCCGGGGAATGGTCTGTTTACGGCCGGGGGACTGGCTGTTGCATCCGGCAAGTTTCAGGATCAGATGGCGGGTTTGCGATTTGTGGAAAATAAGTGTTTTTTCATCTGGCATTTTGTAAAATCTCCTGTTTTTATCCTAATATATGCGTTTCTTACCCCTTTTTCAAGAGTTGAATGAATTGAAAAATATGAGATTGGGAGTTAGATTAGCCCTGATGTATATTTTTTACACAGAAATGTGAAAATTCAAAAATTTTATTCAAGGGAAAATCATTTATGAAAAAGGCTCAGCTTGCTGTTGTCGGTTGTGGGAAACTGGCTCAAAATCAGCATATTTCCAATATTTTGAAAAGCAGGAATGCCCGTCTGCACACCTTTTGCGATCTGGATACCGGCGTGCTGGAAGATCTGATGCGGCGTTTCCCCGGCGTCGCCGCCAGCACTGATTTCAAACAGGTCCTTGCCAATCCGGAAATCGACGGCGTTGTCATCGCCACGCGGGAGGATATGCACGCACCGCTGGCAGTTGAAGCTCTCCTTGCCGGAAAACACGTTTACGTTGAAAAACCTCTGGCGGAAACGCCTGAAGAGTGCGCTCTTGTGGTCGATGCCCAGCAGAGATCCGGTAAAAAGCTGCTGGTGGGAATGAACCGGCGTATGGCTCCGGCCTACCGTGAAGCCAAAGAGATCGTCAAGCGCCACGGCGGAGCCAAAGCGCTTTACTACCGTATCGCTGACGCTTATGCGATCGACTGGGGCAAGGATTTCGGTGCCGGAAAACGCCTGATCCACGAAGTCTGCCATATTTTTGATATCTGCCGTTTTATGACGGAAAGCGAGGTGGAGACCGTTTACTGTTTGAGCCGCCGTCAGGATGAAGAAAACATCGTTCTTCAATTTGCCTCTGGCGCAACGGCCATGATTTTAAGTTCCGGCTATGCGCCCTGGGAGACGCCGAAAGAACATCTTGAAGCCGTCGCCGAAGTGGGCGTACTGACCGTGGATGAATTTTGCGAACTGCATACCTACGGCATGGAAAACGAGGTGCTTTGCAAAAAGTATCCCGGCCACAGCCACATCGAACGGGAGCAGTCCCACGTCAAGTGGATCGCCGAGGCCGGATTGGAAGGTGCTGTCGGTCTGCGCCGTATGCTGGCTGATGTCCAGAGACGGGTCGAGACGCTGGATCACTCCTCCGAGGAATACAAGCGTGAACGCGGATTTCTGGATCACCGTCTGCCGCACATCAATTACAGCGTGGATAAGGGATGGCTGGGCGCGATCGAACATTTTGCCGATATCATCCTCAATGGCGCTGCGGTCGAAGCGGCCACAGCTCAGGATGCGCTGGCCGCTGCGCGTATCACCCGTGCTGCGGTGATCAGCCGCGCTGAAAACAGGATCGTTTCCATGAAGGAAATCCAGTAATGCTGACATGGCTTGATTATCTTATCATCGGGATCCCGCTGGTGTTTGTCTTCGGCATGGCGCTGCGTTCGCGGCGCTATGTCAAGGGCGTTGCCAATTACCTTGCTGCCGGACGTGTGGCAGGGCGGTATGTCATCGCTGTCGGAGATATTCAGGCCGGATTGAGTGTGATTACCCTGGTGGCGCTTGTCGAAGTCAAATACCAGACCGGATACGCGCTGGGGTTCTGGGAAAACATTGTGGCTCCCGTCGGTATTGTGATCGCTCTGACCGGATACTGCACTTACCGCTGGCGTGAAACCCGGGCGCTTTCAATGGGGCAGTTTCTGGAAATGCGCTACAATAAGGTGCTGCGCATCGTCTGTGCCACCTTGCGGACGCTGTCAGAGATGCTGACCAATGCCATCGGACCTGCGATCGCGGCGAATTTCTTCATCTATTTTCTCGGACTGCCGCGCTGTGTGCAGATTTTCGGGATACCGGTTCCCTGTTTTCTTATTCTGCTGACTCTGCTGCTTGCCGCCGCCGTCATCATCGTCTGGCCCGGCGGCAGGATCGCTCTGGTCATTACGGACAGTATCCAGGGACTTATCAGTTTCCCCATTTTTGTTCTGCTGACGGGATATGTTCTCTGTTCCTTCAACTGGGATGCGGAGATCGCGCCGGTCATGCTGGACCGGGTGAAGGGACAGAATTTTCTCAATCCCTTTGACATTGAAGAGCTGCGTGATTTCAATATTTTTGCGCTGGTCGTGACCATTACCGGGTCC
This sequence comes from Lentisphaeria bacterium, assembly GCA_017508555.1. Lineage (GTDB taxonomy): Bacteria > Verrucomicrobiota > Lentisphaeria > Victivallales > Victivallaceae > UBA1784. The sequence goes on along the minus strand of JAFVYP010000071.1, from coordinate 373 downwards.
ATTCTCAACCGGGCCAGCTGGCTTGGAAATGACTCCAGCAACGCCGGACGCAATGCCCATGAACAGAAAATGGCCGGTCTGCTGGGCGCTTTGCGCGGCAGTATCGCTCCCTTGATGTGTATGCTTTTTGCGGTGATGGTCATTACGGTCATGAACCATGAAAATTATGCAGAAAAGGCCCATGTCGTCCGTCAGGATCTGGCCGGAAAAGTGGCCGATGAACTGCTGACCGGCCATGACAACAGCCGTGTGAAAGCGGCCATAGCCCGGCTGCCTGTCCAAAAACATGTGATCGGCAAAGATGCGCCTCTTTCCGGAAAACAGAATCTTGAGACCCTGTATTTTTCGACCGTCCGCGATACTCTGGGCGATG
>JAFVYP010000070.1 GCA_017508555.1 Lentisphaeria bacterium | reverse complement strand
GATGCAGCCGGCGGAAAAGCTGTTTTCATGGCCGATATCCCCAAACACGGCGGTTTTATCCGCATGGGATTTTATAATATTTCCAGTCCGAAAAAATCCCGTTCTCTGACCCTGAAAGGAGCGAAGATCCCGCAGGATGAGAAGTTTCATCTTTATCATGTCGGTACGGTCACACTGGGACCCCAGGGGTATTTCTGGGCTCATCCCACCTGGAACATCCAGATCCCTGCCAATCAGTTTTACAATCCCCATGATCCGGCGGGAAAAAACGTGAACGAGTATGAGCTTTTCATGTCGGTCAAAGTCGAAGGACCCAATTATGTGAAGGGTTCAAAGAAGGTCAGTTCTCATTCTCTTGACCGGATCATTCTGGCCAGAAAGAAGAAAAAATAAAGAAACGGTCACAACCGTCAAAGAGGCAAAACAAACGCCTCTTCGACGGTTGGGGGTATGGAGTCATATCTCCTTTGAGCTTGAAAGTTACGGACTTTCAGTTTTTATATTTTTCTGCCTGTTTCTGGCACAAACCGTTGATGAAACCGGCAAACGCGGTATCCGTCAATCGCAGAAAAAGCCGTTTCGCCTGTTTTTTGCTGAAAAACTTCCGTCAGGCTCTTGACAACGGTTCCTCTTTGTGGTATAATTAGAGGTGTGTAGAGTTTTATTTTGTGACGGTAGGGCTTTGACACGTGTTGATTTTGTAATTCTTTATAACCCCGTAAGAATTCAACAAATGTTCAGGAGGATGTTATGGGTAAGGTGAAAATTGGTTACATGCCGACGAAACGCAGATTTTTCTCCGGAGAAGATGCTTTCAAGTACAAGGGGATCATCCGTGAGGCCATCGGCAAGATCGCCCCGGATGTGGAATTTGTGGATCTCGAAGGTCTCAATGATACAGGACTTCTGGCCAGTCTCGAAGATGCACAGGCTGCTGCACAGCGCTTTATCGCCGCCGGTGTTCAGGGAATTTTTGCGCCTCACTGCAACTTCGGCTGTGAAGAGGCCGTGGCTGTTGCCGCCAGGAAAGTGGGCGTGCCGCTGCTTCTGTGGGGGCCCCGTGACGAGTCTCCTCTGACCAACGGTGAGCGTCTGCGCGACTCCCAGTGCGGACTTTTTGCCACCTCCAAAGTGCTTCAGCGCTTCGGGGTTGATTTCAGCTACATCATCAATTCCAGAGTGGATGACCCTTTTTTTGTGGAGGGATTCAAACGCTTTGTTGCGGCGGCCAATGTGGTGAGCCGTTTCAAAGATGCCCGTATCGGACAGATCTCCACCCGTCCCAAGGATTTCTATTCTGTGATCGTCAATGAGGGCGAGCTTCTGGAGCGTTTCGGTATTCAGACCGTTCCCTGGGATCTGGGCAAACTGGTTGCCGAGGTCCGTTCCGGCGCCGCCAATCCCACGGACGAGCTGCGTGCCGATGCGGAAGCGCTCAAAAAGCGCGTTGATTTCTCTCTGATGACCCCCGATGCCGCGCTCAAGATGGCCGCGCTCAAGGCTGCTCTGCTCAAATGGAAGAAAGAGGAACAGCTGGATGCCGCCGCTTTCCAGTGCTGGGATCAGCTTCAGATCGAGATCGGTCTCTGCCCCTGCTTCGTCAACTCTGTTCTGATCGAAATGGGCTTCCCTGTGGCCTGTGAAACCGATATCCACGGTGCGATCTCCATGCTCATGCAGCAGGCCGCCACCGGATTTACCGATCCTGTGTTCCTGGCTGACCTGACGATCCGCCATCCCAACGATGAAAATGCCGAGCTTTTGTGGCACTGCGGCGCGTTCCCGGCGTCTCTGGCCGATGGTCCCTGCAAGCTCAACAAGCACTTCGTCCTGCCGGGCAATCCCGACGGCGTCTGCAACTGGAAGCTCAAGGACGGCCATCTGACCATCAACCGCTTTGACGGCGTCAAGGGCAAATACTCTCTCTTCAGCGGCGAGTGCAATACGGTTGCCGGTCCCTTCAACCAGGGAACCTATCTCTATGTCAAGATGCCCAACTGGGGAACCTGGGAAGAGAAATTCATCTACGGACCCTATATCCATCATGTGAGCTGCATCTACGGTTCTCTCACCCCCATCATGAAAGAGGCTTCCCGCTTCATTCCCGGTTTGGAATTCGACCCTGTTGACGGAGGTGCATCATGCCGGTGATCCACGGAAGAAACAACGCGCTCAAGGTTCTTGAGCGCGCCAAAGAACGCAATGTTTCCATTCCGATCTTCGGAACGGGCAGTTTCTGGAATATTGAAGCCATCCTCATTGCCGCGAAAAACGTCAAAGAGAAGTTTCAGATCCCTGAAATGCCTGTAACGATCACCATGACCTATACCTATCCCTGCATGGCGCAGGCCAAGCGCATTACGGCAAGTGCCGTGCCTGAGATCGGTTTCCGCAGCATCATGACCCAGATCAGAACCCTGGTGGACTCTCCGGAGTCTCCCTACAAGGACATCATCGTTCTGCCTCATTTGGATCATGCTGATCCTGAAAGAGACCTCTGGGCTCTGACCAAGGGAACGGAGTTTCTGGCCAGTGCCATGTTCGATGCCCAGCGTTTCCCCGCTGAAAAGAATCTGGAAATGACGGCTGATTACGTCAAACAGTACGGTAAAGAGATCCTGATCGAAGGCATCATGGATGAGCTGCCTGTGGAAGCGATGCACGCCAAGACCGTTGAGCGGATCTCCGATGAGGATTATCCGGAGCGGGCTGCTGATTACGTCAAACGCACGGGCATCGACTTCCTTGTGGCTGATCTGGGAACGGAGCAGCAGGCGGGCAGCACCTCCAACTGTCACTATCTGGGAGACCGTGCCAGACGCATCACCGAGGCCGTGGGCCGTCCCATGCTGACCATGCACGGCGGTTCCTCTCTGCCGCCTGAGCAGCTGGCCTGTCTGGGCACTGACGGTGTCTGCCGTTTCAACGTCTGGACAAAGATTGCCCGCGATGCCGGCAAGTTTGCCGCAGATGAACTGGTCAAACGCAGCGACCGCATTGCTTCCGGCGACTTTGAGGCGACGGAATCCGCCGCATTCATGCTGGATAACGTGGCCAGTGCCGCCAAATCCATGGAGATCATTTTTGAGAACCTGGGATACGCCAATCTGGCGTAAAAATTCAAAATCATTCCTCCGGCAAAGAGACTTTTTCTGCCGGAGGAATGATGCCGTATTGATTCAAGCTGAAGTAAACAGAGGAAAATATGGATTTTCTTGAAATCATGAGACAGCGTAAAAGCTGCCGTTCTTACCAGTCGGGAAAAGAGATCCCCCGGGAAGAACTTTTGAAGATCGTTGAGGCCGGCCGGCTTTCCCCCAGCGGATGCAACTCCCAGCCGTGGAGATTTATTGTGGTGGATACGCCCGAAGCCAAAGAAAAACTCTGTGATGCCATTGTCATGCCCAATGGATCGACAGGTGCGCCCTGGCGGCACAATGTTTCGGCCTTTATCGTCTTTGTGGAGTGCAAAGCGAAGGTGATGCAGAGTGTTCTGGACCGCTATCAGGACAGCCAGCGTTTTGCGCAGGGAGATATCGGCGCCGCTTGCATGAATATGTGCCATGAAGCCTTTTCGCTTGGACTTGCCACCTGTATGATCGGTATGAACGACCAGAAGAAGATGGAAGAATATTTTGGAATTCCTCAAGGACATGAAGTAAGACTTGTCCTTGCTGTGGGATACAGTGCGGAAACGCCCGGTCCCGTCAATAAAGTCCGCAAATCTCTCGAAGAGGTTTGTTCCTTCAATCAATGGTGATTTCACCCTTCAACCAAAAAAGGAGCTGTATATGTCAAACTCAAACCGTCCCGCCTGCAGGCGGGTGAAGCATGTATGCTTCACCCTTATTGAACTCTTAGTTGTCATCGCCATTATTGCTATTCTGGCAGCGATGCTCATGCCCGCACTCCAGAGAGCCCGTGAGGCCGCTAAAAAGACCGATTGTGTCAACCGTATGAAGACTTTGGGAACAAAGTTTCTCATGTACACAGATAACCAGGACGACTGGTTTCCTTATCAAGGGACCGGCGCCCCTCATTATTACTCCTGGCCTATGCAGCTTGAGGTCGATTCCGGCCAGTTCCCCAATTTGGCGCAAGCAAAAGCCTATTCTCCCGGAAACTACTTGAAATCCCCTTGGACTCACGAACACTATATGAAGAACTACAAGGACTATTATTGTCCCAGACAGAATCTGTATCTGGCTGATGCTGTCGATACGAATGACTGGAACGGTTCCGTGACCTCCTATGTTGTCAATGGTGCCGTACTGGGACGGGCCGGATACACGACTGTGACCAATAACGGTAATCCCATGAAGCGGGGAAAAGTCCGCAAGGCCAGTACCGTTGGCCTTCTGTGGGACTCTCCTGAGATCAAGTACCGCGGCAGCAGTGTGCTTCAGACGGCTGTTTACCGCGCAGATCAGTTGAAACTTGAATTGACCAAGCCCGGTTTCGGTTTGATCCACGGCGATTCCTGCAACATCCTTTATGTGGATGGACATGTGGGCAATACCGGCCGTGCGGAAACGCTTCCGATCGCCATGGTGTCCTCCTCACCCTATCTTTCGCATCCCACCGCCGGCGGCGGAGGCCATAACTGGCTGTTGGCGAGACCCTGATTTTGAACTGCTGTTGAGAGATATAACATGAAACAACAAAGATTTTTACCCGTTCTGGGACTGCTTCTGCCTCTGGCCCTTGCCGGAGCGGAAAACAAGGCCGACATGTCCTTTTCTTTTGAGAAGGGCTATGCGCCGGATGCGCCTGTCAAAATGCTCAAAGGGGAAAAAAGCACGACAGTGCGTCCCCATCTGGGCAGCAAAGTCATCGACAAAAACAAACTGCTCGTTCCCGGCCTGAAAGGGCAGGGACTCCATATCGGCAGCCGCGACGGCAAAGGGCATGATGCCCTGATCTTTTACCGGAAAGAGGGGCTTGCCTTTGCCGCACAGGGCAGTATCAGCTTCTGGGTGCGTCCTGACGATTGGGACAGTTCCAATAAAAAGAATGTCTGTTTTGTCCGTCTGATCGCCTCCACCAATGAAAATCTTTCTGTCGTTTCCCAGCGTTTCGGCAGCAAATCCCAGCTCGTTCTCGGGTACGGCATGGTCAATAAAGGCGCCGCCGATGTGCGCTATCTGCCGAAAAAATGGGAAAAGGGCCAGTGGTATCATATCGCTGTCACCTGGGGAAATGGCAAAATGACCCTGTTCTTCAACGGAAAAGCTGCGGCTTCCAGAAACTTCAAACCCGCCTCCGGAGATTTCAACAACTTTTCTCTGGGCGCCGTCTGGGGACATTGGAGTCCCGGCAGTTCCACGCTGGATGAGGTGAAACATTTCCATCGGGAGCTTTCCGCCAAAGAGATCAAAGCAGAATTTGATACACGGGCAGAGAAAAAAATCTCTGCCCGCCGTTTTCTTGAACTGAAACTCGGCAAAAAAACGGCAAAAACAGATGGGGTGATCTCGCCTCTTGAATACGCTTCCGGATTTGCTTTCATGCGTCTTTCCGGCAAAAATATCCAGCCCGTTCTTTCCGACCGCCAGACCGCTGCGTTTCTCTCAAGTGATGACAAAAATCTTTATTTTGCCATGAGTACCCCCGGCAGTTTTTTGAAAACCGGTATCAAGGAAAAAGACGGCAATGTCTGGGAGGATGACTCCCTTGAACTTTATATTTCTTCAAACGAAAAAGCCCCCATGTATCACTTTATCATCAACAGTTCCGGAACCGTTTACGATGCTGTTATCTCCCGGGGCTCTGAAGATAAAAAGTGGAACTGCAAAAACCTGAAAATCAAATCTGTCAATAAAAACGGTCAGTGGATCCTTGAAGGCTCTCTTCCCTGGCGTGAACTGGGTATTTCTCCCAAAGACGGAAACGAGTTCTACTTCAACGTCTGCCGCAATTTTGTCGGCGAAAAAGCCGTTGATAAAAATTATGCCTATGACCGGACCGCCGCCTCTTCTGTCGGGACAAGTCTTGCCGCCGGCGGATATGCTGATTGGAAAACATTCCCCAAGGCAACTTTCGATGCCGGAACACCCGCTTTTGCCTATTCTCCCTTTGAAAGTGTTTACAAACGCAGGATCGACGCACAAACTGCCGTTGTTTCCTCCGCTTCTGATATGATCTCTCTCTCTGCGTTCATCAACGGAAAACCCAAATTCCATCTGGAGCAGAGCAAAAATATCCAGCCCGGAAAAGTTGCCGTTTTTTATCTCAAAGGCGAAGTGCCCCGCGAAGGGACGTTTGTTACTGCTCTGAAAAGCAGGAAACACGGCACGCTGTTTTCGGCGGAGATCCCCTATTTCAAATCCGCGCCTCTTTTGTATCACTCCATCTTTACACGTGCTGAAAAGAAACAGCTGGTCTTTGTGACTGAATGCCGCGATTCCGGCAACGTGAAGTGTTCTGTTGCTCTTAAAATGGCAGAGTGGAAATCCGGAAAAGAGGTATTCAAAGCGCAGCAGCAGATCCTTTCCCGCCGCGGCAGGAACATGACGGCCTTTGATATCAGTAAACTGCCCGAAGGACTCTTCAAAGTCAACTATGAACTGCGCGATACCAGAGGAAAAGTCTTTGCCAAAGATACAGAGTATTACGCCCATTACAAAAAAAATCCCCCGTGGCATGATACGCCGGTCGGCACGGAAGATGTCGTTCCAGTTCCCTGGACGGCTCCCGTGTTCGGAAAAGAGGGCTTTGCCTGCTGGGGCAGAACGTATAAATTCGGCGGCGGCGGTGTTCTTGGCTCCCTTGCCAGCGAAAAAAAGGAACTGCTCTCCCGTCCTGTCCGGTTGATCCTCAACGGACAAAATGTCAGCTTCACTGCCCAACTGCAGAAAGCCGGCAAGGGATATGCAGATTATCTTCTTTTGCCCGTCGATAAAAAACTGCCCCTCAAAATCCAGGCCAGAGCCGAATTTGACGGCTATATCTGGTTTGATCTTATCCTGAACGGAAAAGGATACAAGATCAACTCCCTGCGTCTGGAGGTCCCCATGGACCGCAGATATGTGACCGCCGTTGACGACAACTCCTCCGCCAATGTGAAACACGATATTTCCCAGTGGAAAACCAAAAGCTACTCCATCAACCCCGTATTCAACCCCTTCTGGTGGGTCGGCGGCGCCCTGAGCGGCATCATGGGCGGCGTGGATAACTGCTTTGACTGGCATTTCAAAACCAAACACCGCGGTCTGATCTATTCTGTCACCCCAAAAGAGGTCGTTGTCACGTTCAACTTTATTGATACGCCTCTTACCCTTGACCGGGAACGCAAGATCGGTTTCTATCTTCAGGGAACACCTGTCAAACCCAAGAACGGCACAGCTGCCGTCTTGCGCGACCGTGTGACCATGTGGATCTGGAGCGGATATATCACCAACTTTTACGAACACAAATGGCCCGGCATGATGTATAAAGAACGTTATGATCTGATGCACGGTATCGGTAAGAGGGATAAGTCCCGTATATTCTGGTATTGCTCCAGCAAAGGGGCCTCGCCCGTTTCTCCCTGGTGGAACAATTACGGTATCGACTGGAATATGGCCGGTGATCCCGGAAAGGCCCAGCAGGATATGACTGTTGCCACCAAAACCTTGCGTGACCGGAATCTCTGGGCGTGGACCTGTCTCAACAGCAAGAGTTTCAAGGAATACAAACTCCATACGGTCAACTGGTTCCTCAACAGTAAAGAGTATGAGTGCCGCGATCTTTATTTCGATTTGGCCTGGCCCCGTTTCTGCAACAATCCCCATCACGGCTGTGTCAAACGCGATGCGTTCGGTTATACACTCAGGGCCTTTGACTTGAGAGAGCTGCGGGATTTCCACAAGCGTATTTATATTGCCATGAAAAAGAAAGATCCCACGGCTCTGATGCTGGGACATGAGACCTTCTACCGGGTCCCGTCGGATAACTTTTTCGATCTGATCGGCGGCGGTGAGACCTTTGAGCGGCAAATCGCCAAAACCCATAATTATTATGACATTCTCACGCCGGAAGTCATGCGTATCCTTTTCGGTCTGCGCAGCAACGAGGCAACTGTCAATATGAGCTGTCAGATCGTCCGGACCATGCGCATGTACAGTCCCCAGATGTATAAAAAGCTGGATGCGCAGTCCCGCAATATCCTGCCAAAAGAACACAGACATTTCTATGCCTATTCGGTTGCCCACAACATCAGCAACCCCATATTCGGCACAAGAAACGATGTCATGGGGCCTGTTTTCAGTGAACAGTACGCTGCTCTCGGAACGAAACGGCGTTTCCACTCCTATTGGGAAAACAACGGTATTTCTTCCGTAACGCCCCACAAGCGTTTTATTTACGGAGCCCATTCCGGCAACGGCAGACTTTTTGTCACCGTTCTGAACGATACGGATAAAGAAATGACCAACGGCGTCATCCTTGATTCCTCTCTCGTTCCCGCAGCGGAAGGGAAAGATATTTTCACCGGCCAAACAGTCCGGTTGAAAAACAACAGAATGGATGTCAAACTTCCTCCGCGGGAAGCTCTGTTCATCCTGTTCAAAAAATAATCGCAATCAGAGGTTTAGCAAAAGATGAGAACTGTTTACGGAAATTATCAGCAGTTTTCCTTCCGATATGATCCGGAAAACTTTGTGTTTACCGGATATTATCACAAGTTTGAGGACAGCTGTGAAAAAGCCTTTGTCTCCGGCAAAGTGCTTCAGAAAAACGGCATGGCTTTTCCCGCCGGACTTGAAACGAAAAACGAAACATGCTGGCGGATGGACGGACGGGATACGATCGTTTCATGCAGTGCATTCACATTGACTTTCAAAATCACCAAAGCCGGTCTTGAGATCAGTTCATCTGCCAATGTCCGGCTGGAGGGACACCTTTTCTGGGGAGAAAAAGTCTGCGATACGCTTCCCGGCGTTTTTGCCGGGACAAGTTCCTGTCTGCAAGGCTCCTCCGGTCCCGCCGTCAGGGCAGGGGACGATATGCTTTTTGACCGGCAGAAAGACCGCGCCCTGCGTTTTGTTTCAAAAGGCGATTTCAAGCTCGGTTTTGACTGGGAGAAAAACGCATACAGTTTCAAATTTTCCCATAACGGAACAGCTCCTGCCAACGGCCTTCTCTTTGAAGTCAGAGAAAATTTTATTTCAGGCCGTATGCACATGCGTTACTCGCCCATCAACAAATCCGGCTGGTTTGCCACGGCTCCCGTGGGCTGGATGACCTGGTACTCCGTCTGCTTTGATGCCGGTGAGTATGAGGTGCTGGAAAACACCCGCAGAATGAAAGAGATCCTGGGGAAATACACCGATAACCTCGTCTCCTGGGTGGACTGGGAATGGTACCATGCCGATCACTCCGGCAAGGGAAACGGTGACTGCGATGTTTTTGCTCCCCGCAAAGATGCTTATCCCAACGGCATGGCCTATGTGGCGGAAAAGATCAAAGAGATGGGCTGTATTCCGGCGATCTGGGTGGCTCCCTCCAATGAAGGTCATAAAAACAAGTGGTTTGAGGCGCATCCTGATTGCGTCCGGGGCCCCTGGGTCACCTGGAGCGGGCAGTGGTGGGCTGATCTTTCCCGTCCTGAAGTGCAGGAGGACTATATCCCCATGGTCATGAAGCAGGTTCTTGATTGGGGATATGTCGCCATCAAGTGGGACTGCCTGTCAAACACCATGATCACCTGGAGCGGACACCGTGAGGACCTGGACGATCAGTCACGTTCAACCGAACAGCTTCAGTACGGCATGGTCAAAGCCGGACGCAAAGCGCTGGGAGACGATATTTTCATGCTCTTCTGCAACCCGTTGACAGACTGCGAACTCGGTACCGGCACCAGCGTCTTTGATGCCGCCCGCATCGGCGGAGATGTTTTCGGATGGGATGAGTTCTGCGAAAGATCCATCGACCGTCTTTATCACTTCTTCCCATTGCACAACACAGCTTTATACGCCGACGGCGACAACATCGTTCTTCGCCGGGAATTCAATACCAAACCTCAGGCCCGTTCCCGGGTCTCCTTCTACGGTATATCCGGTATGCCGGTGACGGTCGGCGACCGTTTCAGGGAATATGATGATGAATTGATCTACATGCTCCGCAGGATCGTTCCCGTGGTGGATACCAATCCGGTTGAGTTTGAAGTCAAGTTCCCCGACGGCGCCGGACGCAAGATCATCACCGCCTTCAACCGTCCCTTCGGTTCCTGGCAGGTGGCGGCGCTGATCAACACCCGCGAAAATCCCCTTGATGTCACTCTGGATTTTGCGGCTGACTGCCGCCTTGAGACCGGCAGCGGGAAACGCTATGCCGTTTACGATTACTGGAACAACACTTTCCTCGGTATCTTCGACCGGAATATCCAGTTGACGATCCCGCCCTTTGATACCGCAGTTCTGCGTGTGACGCCCGTTGAAGATGAGATGCTTCCTGTGCTTGTATCCTCGTCGCGCCACCTGACCCAGGGCGGATACGAACTGGTTTCCATGGAGCGCAATGCCTCCGGCGGCACCGTGTGCGGTGTTGTCAAATGCGTTGAAAACGATCCCTGCCGCTTGAGTTTTTATGTGCCGGAGGGCATGACGGTCACGGCGGAAAACGGTCAGTGGGAACAGAACGGTTCCTGCGGTGTGCTGACGGTTGCCGATACTGCCGGCGGCGATATCCCCTGGCAGATCAGGATCAGTAAATAACTGCAAGAAAGAGGATATATGATATGAAAAAGTTTTTGTTTCTTCTTCCTGTTGTGACAGCAGGAAGTTTGTGGGCCGCTTCTCCGGCATTTGTCTTTTCCTTTGACAAACAGGCAACAAGCGATCAGAAGATCCCCGGAGCATCCGGCGGCAAGGCAAGATATGCTCTCCGTCCCCATTTTGCGGCAAAGGGCGTCTCTCATGCCGATATGCTCGTCCCCGGATTGAGCGGCAATGCCCTGCGGGTCGGCAATCAGAAGGGCAAAAAACAACATGATACAGTGAGCTTTTATCTGAAAGATGGGATCGCCTCCAAAGATCAGGGCGGATTTTCCCTGTGGATGAAAGCTGTTGACTGGGATCACAACAACCGCAAAGCGCATGTGTTCCTGCGTCTTATCAATGACGCCCAGGAGTCCATCGTTGCCGTAGCCCAGAACAATGGCGGACGGTATCAGATGCGCCTTCTGTTCGGTACGCTCAAGCCCGGTTCCACCAGTACCAATATCAGTGTTTTCAAAACAGACTGGAAAATGGGCGAATGGCATCATCTGGCCGCCACATGGCAGAAGAACAAGCTCTCTTTTTACGTTGACGGTGAATTTGTCGGAACCCGGCAGATATCTCCTGTAAAAGGCCATTACAGACTGCTCCGGCTGGGAGAAAAATGGAACCCTGAACCCGGTTTGACACTGATCGACGAGGTCCATTTTTTCAACACCGCTTTGAGCGATGCCGATGTCAATGCCGACTACCGTCAGCTTGCCGCCCGCGCCAAAGGCGGACGCAGGGATTTTGAACTGGCTCTGGGATCGAAAGTCCCTGTTCTTGACGGCAAAGTCACTCCCGGTGAGTATGCCGCAGGTTTTTCTCTCATGCACGAAGTCAAATTGCGTCAGACCGGATATTTTGCTGAATATCAGCCCAAATGCTATCTTTCTTACGACAGCAAATATCTCTATTTTGCCATGGTTTCCAACGGCAACGTGAAACGGACCGTTTCCACCCATGACGGCCCCGTCTGGGAGGATGACAGCGTCGAGCTTTATCTGACAAAATCCGGTACTCACAAGGATATTTACCACTTTATCATCAATTCCGACAACGCCGTCTATGATTCTCAGCTTCAGGCCGGCCGGGAAATGAAAAAGTACAATGCCAGGGGGCTTAAACTGAAATCTGCGAACGCCAACGGATCTTGGACCATCGAAGGCGCCATCCCCTGGAGCAGCGTTGATTTCAGTCCCGCCACGCAGGATCATTTTTACCTTAACTTCTGCCGTTCCTACCGGGGCAGCGGGCACGGCGGTTTTGCCGATGACCACAGCAAAAAAAATGTGGCTTCTGCAAAACAGATCCGCCATTGCGGTATCTGCATCAGCAACAATACATACGCTGTGGCGGATACTTACGGAAAGGTCTTTTTCCGTCCCGGCGTCCCCGCGTTTGAACTGCTGCCCATCGGTCAGCTGACCCAGGGGAAAGTCAACTCAGGATTGACTGTCTTTGGTAAAGAAAAGGATACTGTCAAGGCTTCTCTTACAGCTTCCGGAACAAAAACGTTCCGTTTCAACAACGACATTGCGGTTCTCCCCGGCAAGACGGCTCTCCGGAAAATTTCCGGCTCCTGCGCAACGGAGGGCGTTTTCAATGTGGATCTTTCCTCGAAGAAGCATGGCTCTCTTCTGCGGGCCAAAATGCTTTACAAAAAGCCCAATCTCTTGAAGTTCAAGTCTTTTATTGCCGATCCCGGCAGCATGCAGCTGATTTTCCGCACTGAAGGCGGAGAGGATTCCGGTGCTGTCTGCAATATCCGTATCCAGATGAAAGACTGGAAATCCGGCAAGATCGTCTATGACCGGACAAAACAGATCAAATTAGTCCGCGGTCTTATCAATACCCGCTTTGATCTCAAAGAGCTGCCTCCCGGCCTGTTTGACCTGATCTATCAGTTCTCTGACAGCAAAGAAAAAGTCTTTGTCGATGATTATCTCTATTTTGCCAAGCCTGACGGCAAGGCGCCATGGGAGGGCGTCAAGTCCGGACTCGGTGATATCGTTCCCAGACCCTGGACTGCTCCCGTTGCCCGGAATAACGCCTTTATCTGCTGGGGCAGACAGTACGCCATGGGCGGAAAGGGACTGGTCAGCAGCATCATCAGTCAGAAAAAAGAGCTGCTTGCCCGTCCTGTGACGCTTGTTCTCAATGGCAAAGCGCTTGCTTTTGATGCAAAACTCATCAAAAAAGGCAAATCCTTTGCCGATTACCGCCTGACGGCCAAAGGCGCGCCTGTGACGGTGGATGTCCATGCTGAATTTGACGGTCTGCTCTGGTTTACCGCTCACGTTGGCAAAGCCGGATTCAAAGTCAACTCCCTGAAACTGGAATATCCTGTCAGCCGCAAGTATGCCCATGCCTTTGATGACTGCACCAGCATTTATGAAAAGGTTGATTTTGCCAAATGGAACAGCAAAAAGATCATCAACAATCCTGTTGAAAAACCCTTCTTCTGGATCGGCGGTCCCGATACGGGTATCATGGGCGGTATTGAAAATTTCCGCGGATGGTACTTCAAAAACAAGAAAAATGCGGCCGCTCTTCTGGTCGATCCCAAAGAGGCTGTCGTCTCTTTGCAGATGATCGACACGCCGCTTGAAATCAAGACGCCCCGCAAGATCGAGTTTTATCTTCAGGCGACCCCCACGAGAAAAAGGAATATCCCCGGACGCAAACTCAATCCTGTTCATAGCCGGATCACCTGGCATCCCACGCGTTTCTTTGAGTGGAAAGCTCCCGGCATCATCAATGACGGCTACATGCAGCAGTTCCTGACAATGGAAAAAACGGAAAACATCTACTGGTATCATTACTTTGCCTCCAAAGGCAGTTCTCCCCGTTTCCCCTGGTGGGGCTGGTACGGTGCCGACTGGAATATGTTCGGTGATCCTGAAAAGAGTATTCAGGAAAGACCCAATCCTGACAGAAAGGTCAGCGACAGGGGCGTCTGGACATGGACCTGTCTCAACAGCAAAAACTTCTTTGACCACAAGATCGACAACATCCGTCATTATCTGAGTGTCAAAAAGTACAATGTCAGAGACATCTATTTTGACCTTGCCTGGCCTTATCCCTGCCACAACAAAGTCCACGGCTGCACCTGGACAGATGAGTTCGGCTTCACCCATCACGATCAGGATATGCGGGCTCTGCGCGATTTCCACAAGCGGGCTTACATCATGATCCAGGAAAAAAATCCTGATACGCTGATGATGGGCCATATCCGTTACAGCCGTCTGCCGTCGGATGTGTTCTTTGACATCCTGACCGTCGGAGAATCCTATGAACGGCAGATCGCTGAAAAACACAGCTATTATGACGTGTTCACGCCGGAAATCCTGCGGATACTTTATGTTTACAGAAGCAATGAATTCAACATTCAGCTGGGCCCCCAGATCTACCGGACGATCCAGGTTTACAACACCAGCAAGCTCAAGGATTACAGTTCAAAAGATCCTGAAATCGACAAGGCCCAGCGGCATTATCTTGCCTATGTGGAAAGTCACGGATTTTCCCGCAATATCTATATGCGCAGAGATGGACACGAACAGCAGCTCTTTACCCTTGCTTATGCAAAAAACAAGCTGGGATATACGCCGCATTTCCATTCCTACTGGGATAAACAAAGCGGTATCCGCGCGGAAAAAGAGCATCCCCGCTTTATTTACAGCGCCTATTCCGGAAACGGAAAAGCTCTTGTGATCGCACTCAACGATACGGATCAACCGATGAAAAACGCCCTGCTGATCGACAGCAGAAAGCTCTCTCTTCCCTCCGCAAAAGGCAAAGAGGTTTTCAGCGGAAAAGAATTTTCTGTCAGCAATGGCAGGATCGTTTTCGAGCTGCCGCCGCGGGAGTCGAGATTCATCCTTTTTGAAAAATGAGGTCAATAAATGAAAGCTGTTTATAATAGTTACGGTAATTATTCTTTCTGGTTCGATCCGGAGACACTCCGTTTCAAGTGCTTTTACCACCGTTACGAAGATGACCGGGAGTTCGCTTTTCTGGAGGGAAAAGTCACTCACGCTGACGGCGGAGATGTGCGTGTTCAGCAGGAGCCCGGATATGAACAGAAAATCATCGACGGCATGAGCAAGGAACATATCTTTACCTACCGCGGCGAGGATCTGACCCATCATTGCGATGTGTTTTTCCAGATGCTTCCGGATGATATGGCCATTAAATTTCACGGACGGATCATCTTTTCCGGAACGATCAACTGGAGTGAAAATCCGGCAGATACATTTTCCTGCCAGTATGACTCCCGGTCTCTTATGCTTCAGGGCTCTTCCGGTCCGGCCACGTCCGCTGCCGACAACCTTGTGTTTGACCGGAAAAACGACAGGGCTCTGCGTTTTACTCCCCGCGGCAATTTTGAGTTGGGCTTTGATTGGGAAAAGAATGCCTATACCTTCAAGTTTTCTCCGAAAGAGGGCGTTCCGCAAAAGTCTCTGCGCCTGAAAGTCTTTGAAAACTTTGTCGCGCAGAATATGAACATGCGTTACACGCCCATCGACAAAAACAATCAGTTCCCCACGCCTCCTGTCGGCTGGATGACCTGGTATGCCACCCGCTTTGATGCCTGCGAAAAAGAGGTCCTTGAAAACACGGCCAAACTCAAGGAGACCTTCGGCAGCTATACCGATAAACTGGTCTCCTGGGTGGACTGGGAGTGGTATCACAAAAACATCAAAGGCGACGGGGAAGGGGGCGGCAATATCTGTTCTCCCTGCAAAGACACTTATCCCCATGGCCTTGCCTTTGTGGCAGAAAAGATCAAAGAGATGGGCGTTATTCCGGCGATCTGGGTGGGCCCCACCTGTGAAGGCAACAAAAACAAGTGGTTTGAAGCGCACCCTGACTGTATTATCGGACCCTATCCCCGCTGGTGCGGCCAGTGGTGGATCAATCCTGTCAAGGCAGAAGTCGTCAATGAATATATCCCCATGGTCATGGATCAAGTCAAAGACTGGGGCTATGAAGTTGTCAAATGGGACTGCCAGACCATGACAAGTTATGTCTGGGAAGAGTACTGGGATGAACTGGGCGCTCCGGAGATCTCCGTGGATCAGCTGGAACACAGGATCATTGAATCCGGCCGCCGGGCGCTGGGGGATCAGGTGTATCTGCTGCTTTGCAATCCCGTTTGCGATCACGATATATCCGTCGGCAGTGATCTCTGCGATGCCGCTCGCATCGGCGCGGATATTTTCAAGTGGGAAGAATTTCTGGAACATGCCATCGGACACCTGTTCCACTTTTATCCCATCCACAACACCATGCTCTATGCGGACTGCGACAACATCGTTATCCGCAGCGAGTACAACACCATCGAACAGGCCCGGACCCGTGTTTCCTTCTACGGACTTTCCGGTGTTCCCGTGACCCTCGGTGACCGTTTCAAAGAGTACGATGCGGAACGGATCGACATGCTCCGCAGGATCATTCCTGTGGTGGATATGAACCCCGTTGAACTGGTTTCCAAAAAGGTCTCCGGCGTTTCCCGCAAATTCCTGGCCCGTTTTGCCCGCAGATTCGGCTCCTGGCAGGTGATCTCCGTGACCAATACGGATGATGCAAATGTTCTTGAAGAGGTCATCCGTTTTGATCCCGACTGCGGTCTCAAAACCGGAAAAGGGGAAAAGTATGCCGTTTATGATTTCTGGAACAGCCGCCTGATCGGTGTGTTTGAAAAGGAGGTGACGATCTCTGTTGCCCCCCATGACACGGCGGTTTTGCGGATCACTCCGGTTGAAAATGACGGACTTCCGGTGCTTGTTTCCAGCTCCCGGCATATTACCCAGGGCGGCTGTGAACTGACAGACATGTGCCGTAAAGAAAAATCTTTGAGCGGAAAGGTCATCTGTGCGGCTGGGGAACCCTGCAAACTTTCCTTCTTCATCCCCGAAGGCGTTTGCGTTGCCGCTTCCGGCGGCATTTGGGAACAGAAGGATTTCTGCGGTGTGCTGACTGTGGAAAATCCAGCCGGCGGCGAAACAGATTTTCGTCTGGACGTCCAATAAGCCTGTACGGAGAAATACAAAAACGGATGGATACGGTAAACAACTGTATCCATCCCTTTTTTACGCCTGAAAAAAGATTATTTCTTTTCAGCGATCTCCAATTCTTTCAGGTCAACCAGTTTGGCTGTATTGGCGGCAGCTTCCGCATTGGAGCGCAGGATCTCACCCACAGCTGTATAAAGCAGACCGCTGATGAAAAAGGAGACACACAGGGCAATGTAAAATTTGGTATCATCCGTCATCCATGCCACAAAAAACATGACAAAAGCAACGGCAATGAAAACAAGGCCCATGGCATCAAATACACGTGATATCCACGGCGCATACCGCTTGGCATGCCAGACGGAGATCTCGCAGACGGCGCATTTTTCACCGGGGGTGTGGGAATGATGGATCTTTTCTTCGTGGCTCATACTCTTTTTCTCCTCTTTTTCCGGGAAAGCACCTGATGTGCATCCCTCAAAAACAATATAAGCGGGAAAAAAGATTTTTCAACAGGAAAAACATGCTTTCAGAAAATCAGCAAGCACAGGAGCGTATTTTTGAAGAGAATACGCGTAGGCTGTCTGGTATATCGCACCGGACATTTTTTGCCGGTTTTCAGTCACTGAAAGATACTGGACAGCAGAGAGCCATTGCTCCGGTGTGTCGGCACAGAAGCCGTTTTCCCCCTGACGGATGAAATGTTTGTTTTCTCCTACAGGGCTTGCCACTGACGGCAGTCCTGCGGCGGCGTACTGGATCAATTTATAGGCTGATTTGCCCCTTGAAAAATCATTGTCGGCCAAAGGCATGATCCCGATATCGCAGGAACTTAACAGCGCCGCTTCTGTTTCTTCACTCCAGTTGACGCTTGTCATGTTGATCCCGGGAAGGGGAGCGATCCTGTCGGACGCGATCACAAGGATCTCAAGCGGGATTTCCCCGCAGACTGTTCTCAACGTTTTTTCCAGAGGCAGAAAACACTCCTGGAAGGTGACCGGCGTCCCGATCCATGCCGCCCGCAAAACCGCTGTGTCTCTGACTTCCCGCCGCCGGTAGTGATCCAGATCGACCACCGTCGGAATCAGGATCACGCGGGGATTCAACTGCTTGATCCTGTCATACAGTAAATGATTGGCGGCAATGACGCCCGCCGCGTTTGCAATGAGCTTGTCAAATTTGCCGGAAAGCAGGGAAATGTTTTTGTACTTTTCCCAGACAAGGTCATCAAAGTTCAATACATATTTGCGTTTGCCGATAAAAAACAGTTCCACGCCGGCCGGAAGAAAAGGCGATAATTCATATTCGATCAACAGCTCTTTTTCCAGAAAAGGCAAGCGGCAGAAACGTTTCAAAAGAGCCGCAAGGGCATCTGTTTTGGATTTGCCTTTTCCTGAGTAAAGTTTTTGCAGATACCCGTCTGTAAAAAAAGGATGGTATTGAGGCAAAAATCCCTGTTCCGTCAGGGCCTGCCGGTAAAGGTAATAACGCAGCCTGCTGGAGGCGCCCCTTTCTGAATAACGGGTGTATATGCCCAGTTTGCCGGATGAAAAAGCGGCAGTATTTTTCACTTGGAACTCCTTTGCCTGTCGCTCTGTTCCCGACAGAGAAGGACATTCGGGGAAAGAGACCGATCATCGGCTCCGGTCTCTTTCTTTTCGCTGGGAAAGAAGTTTTCCTCTTCCCCCTTGTCCCTCTTTTCAAAAAAGCGGTGTGTTTTTTGATTTTTGTCAGTTATCTTCCTGTATCGGAAACAAAGCCATTTCCTATAAGATACTGCCGTTTGAAAACTTTTTCAAGGAAAATCGCAGGAACTGTCACTTTTCCGGAAGTGTTTTTTTCGGCTGCATTTCCGCTTTTTTCTGTTGACCGCGGGGCGCAAAGGTGAATTTGCCGGAAAGGATCGCTTGCGTCTGAAGCGCCACGATCTTATCCGCATTGGCCGCTTTTTTATCCAGTTCTTTTTCGAGCATGGCAGCTCTGCGCTTCATGCCTTCCAGATGCCTGCGGTTGGCTGTCAGGCGTTTTGAAAAGCGTTTTTTGAGGATCTCAGAAGTCTGTTTTTCGATGACAGCCTTTTCTTTATCTGTTTTGGCATTCTGATAAAGTTTGGCAAAGGTCATCAGTTTTTTCCGTTCAAGCTGCTCCGCTTTCATGATCTCTTCCGCTTTTTTCTGCATGACTTCGCGGAATTTTTCAGGATCATTGCGCTGCAGCTGAAAGATCTCTTTCCGTTCCTGATCTGACAGCTCGGCAAAAGCCCGCCAGAGATGGGGCTGAAGCCTTCTCGCGCCGCCGGGACGCTGCTTGCGCGGCTCTTTGTAAGAAGATGTTTGAGGTCCGGCGGGCGGGGCCGCCAGAAGGGAACCCGTTACAGTAACGGCCAGCAATAAAATGATTTTTTTCATTTTTCAAACTCCCGGACTGGTCCGATTGTCGGCCAGTTCTGTTACAGAGGTGCTTCCCCAGAATATTTCACCGGAGAGATTATAATTTTCCTGCTCCACAGATGTCCAGTCTGACAGAGCCGCAAGTTTTGCGTATTCCTCGCGTGACACATCCCTGAAATCCTGATTTTGCGGCATCAGACAAAGCCCCAGTGCAACAGCAAAGGCAGCGGCGGCGGCAGCTCCGCTGAACACAAAACGCAGTTTTCTGCGGCGTTGGAGCAATGCTCCCTGACGCAGTTTGCCCGCAGCCAGGATCCGCAGATCCAGTTCGCGGGGAACTTCCGCTTTGGTCAGTGCATCAAGTTTCAGATATTTTTTCATTTTTCTCTCTTTTCTTTAACAGAACCAACTCTATCCTTATAACGTATTGTTTGACAGCTTTATTTGATCTGTTTTCTGCTTCCTGCCAAAAAAATCCTCAGATTTTTGATGGCATAATGCATTCTGCTCAAAACTGTATTGAGGGAACACTTCTGGATCTCTGCGATCTCTTTGAAGGAAAGCTCCTGCTGGCGCAGCAGAAAAACCTCCTTTTGTTCCGTTGAAAGTCTCTGGACTGCCCGGGTGATCTCTTCTCCCAGTTCTCTGTTTTCGATCACATCCGCAGGCTGAAGGTGTTCCGGCGCAGGCAGATCCGGGACATCTTCCTGATCTGTTGAAAGAAATGTCCTGTTCCTGTTTTTGCGTATCTGGTCAATGAAAAGATTATGGGCCAGACGGAACAGCCAGGCGCTGAAACGGCCTTCATCCCGGTAGGCGGGCAGTTTGTCGATCACTTTGAGCCAGGTCTCTTCAAAAATGTCATCAGGATCAATGGAACTGCTTCTCAACAGATTGGAAAGATAGCCGTAAAGCTGTTGGCGGTAACGGAAATAGAGGGTCTCAAAAGCCTGTCCATCTCCGTTGAGATAGGCTTTTATCAAATGGGTATCACTGACTGTTTCCGTTGACTTGTTCATACTCATCTTAACGGCTGACGCCGAAGAAATATTGCATCAGCTGCAAAGAAAACGCCAGAATTTTTCATCATTGGGCAGCAGTGGGATCTTGTCAAACAGCTCCCGGACGGCCATTTCATCAGAGGGATCCAGCCAGAAATACTGCTGCTGTTCCCGGCAGATGATCTCTTCAGTTTCCGGGATCGCCGCGCGGATAAACCAGAGATCCAGCTTGGGGGTACATGTCATGTATATCGGATCAAAAACAACGGCATCCACGCCCAGCTCTTCGGCAAGTTCCCGTTTGAGTGCCTGGGATAATGTTTCGTTTTTATCCACCTTGCCGCCGGGAAATTCCAGCCCGTAAGGCGGTTTGCCCTCCGGCCGGGTCGTCAGCAGGAGTTTGCCGTTTCTGCGGATGACGCCCGCAACGACTGTTAATTTATCAGCCATTCCAACCCCATCAGTTCAAATGCTGTAACCATGCCGGCCAGCGTGTTGAGTTTGTTGAAAAAGACAAAAAGCAGCATAATCATCACAAAGACCGTTCCTTTGACTGCTTCTGAAGAATTTTGCAGAAAACGGGGCAGAAAATGGCTCAATACGGCATATCCGTCAAATCCGGGGACTGGCAGCATGTTGAGGACAAACAAAACCACATTGATCGTGGAGCCGTACAGCAGCATGGAGACCGTGAAATCATTGCCGAGTTTCAGCCTGAAACAGGTATAGGCAAGAAGGACAAAAAAGACATTCAGCACCAGATTGGTGAGAGGACCGGCCAATGCGACCAGGGCCGGTGCATGTTTGCCCCGCATTTTTGCCGGATCAACTGGGACCTGCCCCCAGGCAAGACCGAAAAAACAGAAAAGCAGCAGCGAAAAAAGTCCCATTTGCTTAAAGGGGTTCCAGGTGAGATGTCCGGCAGCGGCGGCCGTGTCATCTCCCGCCTTCAGTGCGGCGAAAGCGTGCATGAACTCATGGGAACAGATGGAAAAGATGATGATGACAGCCACGCTGAAAAAAATCCGCGGATCTTTCCATAAATAGGTGATAAACAAATCCATAAGACCCCTGTTCCTCTATTTGAGCAGCATGCAGTCGCCGTAGCTGTAAAAATGGAACTTTTCCTTTTTGGCCAGTTCGTAGGCTTCCAGCACATGTTCTCTGCTGGAAAAACAGGAGACCAGCATGATAAGCGTGCTTTTAGGCAGATGAAAGTTGGTCAGAAGCATATCCACAGCCCGGGGCTTGTAGGGGGGATAAAGGAAGATCCCCGTACTGCCGCTGCGGGGAATGAGTGTTCCATCCTCTTGAACGCAGCTTTCCAGAACGCGGACAGTGGTGGTACCGACGGCCATAACTTTATGTCCGTTTTTTCTGGCTTCATTGATGACCCTTGCCGTCTCTTCCGGCAGGATGAAATCTTCAAAGTGCATCTGGTGTTCTTCGGCATTTTCCACCTCGACCGGCTTGAATGTGCCGGGACCGACGTGCAGCGTCAGAGAGAGGGTTATCACGCCTTTTGCCCTGGCCTTTTCAAGGATCTCATCGGTAAAATGCAGTCCGGCTGTGGGCGCGGCAACGGCGCCGGGGTGGCGGGCGTAAACCGTTTGGTAACGCTCGGCATCAGCGTCTTCAGCATCCCGTCCAATATAAGGGGGCAGGGGAATATGGCCGTACCGCTCCTGCATGAGCGTTGTGTCGGGATCGGAAAAGCGGACAACATATCCATCGCCTCTTTTTTCGATGACCTCAAAGAAATCACCGTGGGGATTGACTTTTCCGTCGGCGTCGCAGAGGGCGACCCGGGTTCCGGCTTTTGCCCGTTTGCCGGGTTTGAGCAGCACATTCCAGAGACCGGGATCTCCGTTTTCCGGAGAGACCAGCAGCAGTTCAAATCTGGCTCCGTTTTCCGTATCGGGCATTTTGCGTCCGTACATGCGGCCCTTGAGGACTTTGGTATCGTTCCAGACAAGAATATCACCGCTGGAAAGGTAGTTGAGGATATTTTCAAAAGAACCGGGTTCCGCTTTTCCGGTCGTCCTGTCAAGAACAAGCATGCGGGACGTTCCCCGCTTTTCGGCAGGATAACGGGCGATCAGTTCATCCGGCAGTTCATAGTCAAACAAAGAGGTGGAAAGCATGGAAAAGCCTTTTTTGAAAGTTATTTGCCGCGCATCTCTTCCCGGGCGCGGCGGAGACGGGCAAGTTCATATTCCGAGAGACTGTTGATCCCTTCCCGGGAGACTTTATCCAGCAGCGCATCCAGTTCAGCAGGGGAGACCGGTTTGCTGTTATCTCCTGCCGGCGGCGTCTGGCGGAAAGTGTATTGAGGACGGGCGGAAGCTGTTGAGGCTCCGGGCGTTGTTTTCCGGCGCAGAGGATCCCAGGCAAGGCGGCGTCCGAACCAGATTTTCACAAGGATATATCCGCCGATAAAACCGCCCAGATGGGCCAGGTGAGCAACGTTACCCTGGCCGCCGGAAAGCATCATCAGGACTTCAAGGATCGTATAACAAACGATCAGAGTCGATGTTTTCAAGGGGGTAAAAGGCATGAAAATAATAAAAAATTTCCGTTCCGGTTCAAGGGTCGCCGCTGCCATCATCACCGCGCAGACGGCGCCGGAGGCTCCCAGGAGCGCGGCGTCGCGTCCCCAGTCGGTCGCCAGAAAAAGCAGATTGCCCGAAAGAACGCCCGCAAGATACAGCCATGTGAATCTGTGCCGTCCGGTATGGGGGATGACAAGGGTGCCGAAAAGATACAGTCCCCACATGTTGAAGAGGATATGAGAGAATCCGCTGTGCAGGAATCCCGCTGTGATGATCTGCCACGGACGGAAAAACTCAGGGAGACAATGCAGGGAAAGCCGTCCGCACATGGGACTGCCCGGCGGCGCAATAAAAAGGTACAAGACAATGTTGATGCCAATAAGTATCCAGAGGATACTGCGGTCATTGCTGCTGCCGGAAGGATTTTCCCGGTTCATATAGTCACGGTCATACAAAGACATAAAAAACTCTTTCTTTTTGGGATAACGATCTTCTTTCTGCTTTTTCCTGAAAGCAGATCCAGAACTCCATCTTCTATATAATATACACTTTTTTTTCTCTTTATTCAAGAAAATCAATCAATCTTTCTTCCGCCTGGAATATTTCAGGCAGATGATCCGCTTTTCTCCTGTTGAAAAATGTCAGCCGGAAGATAAATTTTACAGGAATGTTTGAAAAAGAGTTGAAATTTGTTTTAACGGCGGTATCTTATATATAAGTATATTTTTTTGAGGATTTTTTGACCGGCGCGCAGAAAGTGTTTCCGCCGTCTGGTGTGAAATCTTGTTGAACCCGAAAACCACAGACAGAAAAGAGGTTTTTATGAAAAACGGTATTATTTGTTCCGGCAATTGGATCTATGACCAGGTCAAGACCCTTGACCGCTGGCCCGGAGAAGGAAATCTCTGCAATATTTTGAGTATCGTCAATGCCGCAGGCGGCGGTGCCAGCAACGTGCTTTTCGACCTGGCCGCGATGGATAAAGATCTGCCGCTTTATGCGCATGGTCTGCTTGGCAAGGATGCCGAAGGCGACTGGATGCTGGCTGAGACCCGGAACAGAAATATCGATGTCCGTTATCTGAAGCAGATCCCCGGCATCAACACCAGTTTCACCGATGTCATGTCCGCCGAAGGCAAGCGTACCTTTTTTTATTGCCGCGGCGCCAATGACGAACTGGATTACAAGGATTTTGAAGATATCGACGTTCCCGCCAAGTTCTTCTATCTGGGATATCTGCTGCTGCTGGCCAAGCTGGATGCTGCTGATCCTGAATACGGGACCCGTGCCGGCAAAGTCCTCGATCTGATGCGCAAAAAGGGTTACAAGACCATCGTTGATCTTGTGTCCGAAGCGCCTGACCGTTTCCGCAGCGTTGTCATCCCCGCGCTGCCCTATATCGACATCCTCTTCATCAACGAAGTTGAATTGGGCGTCTGCAGCGAGATCCCCCTGCGGGATGAAAACGGCAAACTGCTGGCAAAGAATCTGCCTGCCGCCATTGATTTCATGTTCGGCAAAGGGGTGAAAGAGGCGGTCATCGTCCACTTCCCCGAAGGTGCCGGTGCCAAAATGGCCGGCGGAGAGTACATGTACGTTCCCTCCTGCGATATCGCCAAGTCTGAGATCGTCGGAACCAACGGCGCAGGCGATGCTTTTGCCGCAGGAACGATTTACGGTCTGCACGCCGGATGGGATCTTGAAAAATCCATCCGTCTGGGCAGTGCGTCCAGTCACTTCAATCTGCTGTGTGCTTCGGCAAGCGGCGGCGCGGTCTCTCTTGAAAAGATGCAGGAGTACCTCGTTGACTGCAAATACTGCCCCATGCCGCAGTAATTTTTCAGGAATGATTACAGTATAAAATGGATATATCCACTATCAGCGTTGCTGGTCTGGGGGCAGTTCTGCCCTCAGCTTTGTTTTATGACCTTGAAGGAACGGTCGTTTATCCTTACAGTCTCACACCCGTTACTGTGGAGGGTGAGTATAATAATGCCGTTTTGCGGGAGGCCATGAAAAAAGACCGCTCTTTTGCGATTTTTCAGACGCTTCCCGAGCCGGAGGAGCTGGAACAGCTTCCCTTTGAGACAGAGATCAGCTCATTTGAGATCGACGGTGTCAAACGGTTTTCTGTGGGTGTTCTGGTCAGGGTCCTCAAGGAGCTGAATCTGCCCGACGGTTCTTCCCGGATCGTCGTGCGCGGGATCAAACGCATCGTATTCAAAGAATTCGTTCCCGCAAACAGCAATGAGGAAAATGCGCCTCTCCGTGTCCGTTACTCTGTCCTTGACGATGCCTTGGGTGCTGACCGTGATCCGGAACTTCTGGGCTACAAGAAAAGTATCCAGAGCGCCTTTGCCGAGCTTGTGAGCATGTCTCCGGGGATCCCGGAAGAGCTTCAAATGGGCGTCGCCAATTCCCCCTCAACACTGCGTCTGGCCGATACGGTTGCCGAAGGGATCGCCCTGAGCATCTGCGAAAAAAAGGTGCTTCTGGGGATCACATCGGTCAAAAAACGCTGTGAATTGATTACGGCGTGGCTCAACCGCGAACTGGAGGCGCTGCGTCTGAGTATCAAGATCCAGGCTGAGGTCCAGCACAATCTGGGTGAGTCTCAGCGTGAATTTTATCTGCGTGAGCAGCTCAGGACGATCAAGGCGGAGCTGGGTGAGGATACGCGTAATCCGGATATCATTGAGCTTGACAGAAAATTTCAGGCTCTGGATCTGCCGGAAGAGGTCTCTCATGTGATCCAAAAAGAGATGGGACGTCTGGAAATGATTCAGCAGGCCTCTCCTGAATACAACATCAGCTACACCTACATCAACTGGCTCCTGGACATCCCCTGGGGTGTTTATACAGAGGACCGTCTGGACTGTGTGGCCGCTGCCGAGATCCTTGACGAAGATCATTTCGGACTGGATGATGTCAAAAAGCGTATTCTGGAATTTCTTTCAGTCCTTCAGCTGAAAAAAGATGATCCTGACAGAAAGGCGCCGATCCTCTGTCTGGTGGGACCTCCGGGAGTGGGTAAGACCTCTCTGGGACAATCTATCGCCAAGGCCATGGACCGCAAATTCATCCGTGTCTCTCTGGGCGGTGTCCGGGATGAGGCTGAAATACGCGGTCACAGAAAGACCTATGTGGGGGCCATGCCCGGCAGGATCATGCAGAACCTGAAACGGGCCGGTTCCTCCAATCCGGTGTTCATGCTGGATGAGGTGGATAAACTTTCCCGGGATAACCACGGAGATCCTGCCGCAGCGCTGCTGGAGGTCCTTGATCCCGCTCAGAACAAGTCGTTTAACGACAACTATGTGGAAATCGGTTACGATCTTTCTCATGTGTTCTTTATCGCCACGGCGAATATGCTTGACAGTATCCCCGGACCGCTGCTTGACCGCATGGAGATCATCCGTATCCCCGGATACACCTCCATCGAAAAGCGCGAGATCGCCAAGCGCTATCTCGTTCCCCGGCAGATCAGAGAAAACGGACTCAAGCCTGCCAAGGTCAAGTTCAATCCGGGCGCGCTGGATGAGTTGATTACGTTCTACACCATGGAGTCAGGCGTCCGCGAACTTGAGCGTGTGATCGCTCAGGTCTGCCGCCGGATCGCCCGCAAACTGGTGACGGGAGAATACAGCTTCGATGAAGTGGTACGTGTTTCCGCCAAAATGGTTCGGGAGCTGCTGGGGCCCCGTAAATATCTGATGGATTCTGCGGTGGAATGCCGCGAGCCCGGTTATGCTGTCGGCATGGCCTGGACAGCTGCCGGCGGAACGATCCTGCCTATTGAGATCACGGCTGTCCCCGGCGGCAAAGGCAATCTGAAATTAACAGGCAGTCTGGGGAAAGTCATGCAGGAGTCGGCTGAAACAGCTTTTTCTCTTGTCCGCAGTGTGGCCTCTGAATGGAACGTTGATGCGGCATATTTCAACAACAATGACTTCCATATCCACGTTCCCGACGGCGCCACGCCGAAAGACGGTCCGTCAGCCGGTGTGACAATGACCATGGCTTTGCTCTCTCTTGTCAGCGGCAAATGTCTGAAAAGTTACCTCTCCATGACGGGAGAAGTGACGCTCCACGGCCGTGTCACCGCTATCGGCGGACTGCGTGAGAAAACGGTTTCTGCCCTGCGTGCCGGGATCAAAGAGGTGATCGTTCCTGAGGAAAACCGCAAGGATTACGATGAGCTTCCCGAACAGGTCAGGGAAAAACTTGTTTTCCACTTTGTCAGTGACTTCCGTGAGGCCGTCCAAGCGGCATTTCCGGAAAAATAAGGCAGATAAATAACCGAAAATCAAAAAAAACACACCGCTTTTCTTGAAACGGGTTGTTTTTTGGGGAAGGGAAAGTTGATCGAAGCCGGCGTTCGGCTTTCCCGTGAAAAGAAGTTTTCCCTTTCCCCGGGAGCCATCATCCCTTGTCGGGAACAGAGCGTAAAAGAAAAGCCGGATGTTTTGAAAGAGGTGCTGTTGTGAATAAGCTGTTGGCTGTATTTTTCTGTATGGTTGCTGTTGTTTTATCCGCTGCTGCGGAAGAGGCGTTGACGGCGCAGGCGTTTCTTGCCCGGGCAAGGCGTCCCAATCCAGTGGATACGTTTGCGATGCTTTCCGGCAGACTTCAGCACAGACGAACGGCGGCGGCACCGGAAAACATCTCCATTTATTTCGGCATCATCATCCAGAAGGCCCGTTCCACCGGACAGCTTATTCTGGACAATAAAGAGGGATATCTGCTGGGACAGACCAAAGAGAAAAACGGTTCCTCCGTGATCCCCATGCAAAAAAGCACCGCTTTGATCGACAGAACCGGCGTCCGGGCTTCTGATCTGACGCTGGATTTCCTCTACTTCGACTTTGAGAAGGAGGAAAAAGAGGAGACCCTGGGCGGATTTGTTCTCTGCCGGGTGCTGGTCCTTGTCTCTCCTGACAAAAAGGAGCGGGTCAAGGTCTATCTTTCCAAGAGCCATTATTTTCCGCTGAAGGCGGAGTTCTTCCGCCCCGGAGAAAAAGAGCCGTGGCGTACGCTGGAAACCGGGGGATTTACCAAAAAGAACGATCTTTATTATATCCGCCGTCTCCGGATCGAGGGTCCCGGCTGGCGGACCCGCATCGAGTTTCAGGAGGCGGAACTGGGTTTGTATTCTCCTGCAAAACCGCCCAAAGGACTTATTCGCAAGACCGGTTCCAAATAAAGAATGTTTGAAACCGGCTCACTTCCCCTGGAGCGTAATGAGATCAGAGAGAAACGTGATCTCTTTTTTGTCAGCGGCCGGGGGGAGGGAGACTGTATCATATTCCCGTCTGAAAAAGGCAAGACGCCATGCCAGTCTTGCCCTCTCACGCGCCGCATAACGGACAGGTGTCTGGCCTTGTGTTTTCAGAGTCTGTTCAGCTTTTTGAAAATCCTTGAGGGCCTTATCCATATATCCGTTGACAATATCCAGTTTGATGGCCGTTCCCGCCGCCTGAGCCAGTTCAAAAGCGGCCTGAAAGTTGCTGTCTTTCCGGTGCAGAAGTTCTGAGGGCAGCCGGTAAACGATATCCGCAAAACGCAGGGCAGCATCGGGCGAACCGTTGTAGAAGGCTTTGATCTTTTCCGCATAATCCGGCAGGGAGACCGGCTTGATTGCTCCCGGCTCGGGCAGGGCGTCCAGATCAAACAGCGGGATCATTTTTTCCGGAATGCCGGAGGAGATGGACAGCTCCAGAATGATCTCTTTTTCTTTCATCTTTTGCGCCTGCGTGACGATCCCGGCCTTTTTCAGATTGCGGAAATAGGCCAGTTGGACCCACTTGAAAGCGATCTCCCTGCGGATCTTTCTTGCTTCCGCTTTCTTTTGAACGGCGTTGAGATCAGCCTGGGCCGGACAGGTGAGGATGCGGCAGGATTCGATGGCATGATCCAGCGTATCCAGACGGAAATCATTTTCAATGGAAAGATTTCCCAGACGCCGGGGCAGGTCGTAAATCATATCCGGCAGTTCAAGGAGACGGCTTTTTTCCACATGTTCCCGTGCGATCAGCTGCAGGGATTCCACGGCCCGCATATCGGCACTCTGTTCTACTGAAAGCCGGACGGCCTGCGCAAGAGAAACTTTCTGTGTTTTTGCAGGAACATGTGTTTTTTGCTGCACAGCGGTACATCCGCCTGCAGAAAAAATCAGAAGCGGTATGATGGGAGTGAAAATGTGCTTTTTTATCTTCATCATATTTATTTTCCGGCAGGGACAAAAACAGCGCTGTTGCGGACAAAGTCGATCCGTGCCAGCCTCAGATAGATGTAGTCGCCTGTTTTGTAGGTCTGCTTTCCTCTTGTCTGCCGGAGCGTCCGGCCCGATTTGCTGAAATCTCCCATCAGTTGTTCTCTGGGGACAAAGCCGTAGATCCCCAGGTCGCCGATATCCACAAGAAGTCCGTTGGTGATGACTTTGGCAATAACGCCCTCGTACATATTGTCGGCCCCGGCATCCAGCAGCTGTTCCAGATAGCGCAGTTTCAGTCTGTCCGAAGCGGCGTAATAGGCGGTGTCATTGTGTTCTTCGGCCTCTGTGCAGTAGATCGCCCACTGCTCAAGGGTCTTTTTATCGCGGGTACGGACATGGTTGTCGAAATTCCACAGCTGCTGATGGACCAGCAGGTCGGGATAGCGCCGGATGGGACTGGTAAAGTGACTGTAACGGAATTTTCCAAGGGCGTAATGCAGCTGGGCTTTGGAGGCGTATCCCGCTCTTGACATGGCGCGCAGCAGCAGACTCAGGATAACAGGTTTGACGGCATCGTCCGGCAGACCGGCCACAAATTCATTACAGATCTTCCTGTTGGAAATATCCCCCGGATAAAATCCGAAAGAGTTCTGGATCAAATCGGAAAACTCTTCGATTTTTTCCGTTTCCGGAACCGGATGGATACGGAAAAGTCCCGCAACGCCCTTTTCCACCAGTTCATTGCCGACAGCGCTGTTGGCGGCCAGCATGCACTCTTCCACAAGATTTTCGGACTCCCGTGAGATTTTTTTAGAGAGGCCGTCGATCCTGTTGGCCGCCTCTTCGCAGATCACCCGGATCTCCGGCAGGGGCAATTCGATAAAATTTTCCTCTGCAAAACGGAAACGGCGCATTTTTCGCGTAATGCCGATCAATGCCGCGATATCCTGTTTGAGCCGTTGACTCCAGGCGCGGGGCACTTTTCCCGTATCGCAAAACTGCTGTACTGTATCGTAATCCAGGCGGTCGGTCACCCGGATCAGGGAGTGTTCCCGCCGGGTGGAAAGGATCTGTCCGGATTCTTTATCG
Organism: Lentisphaeria bacterium; assembly: GCA_017508555.1. Classification (GTDB taxonomy): domain Bacteria; phylum Verrucomicrobiota; class Lentisphaeria; order Victivallales; family Victivallaceae; genus UBA1784. Next base: position 1,853 of record JAFVYP010000070.1, on the reverse strand, counting down.
ACCGTCAGAAAAACAGTATGGGCCAGAGAGTCCTTGCCGGCCTGGAGACTGATCTTTGCCGTCAGGGCTGCCGGAAGCATGGGCAGCGTTCTGCCGGGCAGATAGCAGGTAAAGGCCCGTTTGCCCGCAGCCCGGTCAAAGCGGGTCTTGGGGGCGATATAAGCCGCAACATCCGATATATGGACGCCGATGACCACTGTTTTGCCATCTTCTCCTTCCATGATGGAAAGGGCATCGTCAAAATCCTTGGCATCCACAGGGTCGATGGTGACGGCGGCAAGCTCTCTTCTGTCGGCACGGCGGATCTCCCGCGGTTCAACGGCCAGAGCCGCCGTATTCTCTGCCTCTGTATAAGGTTCTTCCAGACCGAACTCCGCCATAACGGCATCCAGATCAGCGGCGATCACCCCGGTTTTGCCGATAACTTTGCTGACAGAGGCGTAGAATTCATCCTCGTACTGTTCATCCAGTCTGACTTTGACCCAATCTCCCTTTTTGGCGCCCTTGCGGTTGCCGTGGATAAAGATGTCTTCCGGCAGTTTATTGTTGAAAGCCCGCAGCCTGTTGCCTGAAAGCACCTCTGCCACAAATTCAGTTCTGGTGCGCTCAATGATCTCCCTGACTCTTCCGGCCGGACCTTTTCCCGGATCATCTCCGGGGGGGAGAAGTTCGACCCGGACTCTGTCTCCGTCGATCGCTCCATTAATAAAATGAGCGGGGATAAAAATATCTTCGGCCAATTCCTCCTGACCGCTTTCCTCAAGGTCCTGTTTGACAAAACCGAAGCCGGAAGCCGTCATGGAAAGGATCCCCTCCACCTCGAAACGGGCACGGGTATTTTTGCGCTGATCTTTTCTGCCGGAAAGTCTGCGCAGTCTTTTTTTCTTTGCTTTTTTCATCGTGAAATCTCCTCATAAAAAACGTTACATGTTTTCCCGGAAAGAAGATAGCATATTTTCCCGTCCTCTTCAAGACGAAACATGAAATTTTACCGCAGAAAGAGAAAAAAAAACAGTGATTTCTGTTAAAAAAGGCAAAAAAACAGAAAAAAAATTAAAATTGCATTTGAAAAATCACAAATAATCAATATAGTGCCGTCAAGAGAAAAACGGATATTTTCCGGAGAAAACCAAAACAAGGAGCTATTTATGGCAAGAACAACCTGTCCTTACTGTAACATGGAGGTCAATGAAAAGCTGATCGAAGCCGAAGACGGCTGCTGTCCTGAGTGCGGCGCCATGATCAGTGCCCCCAGTTCTCTGATGGATGACGAGTACGGTGATTTTGAGGATTACGAAGACGATGCCCAGGACGATATCTTCAGCGAGTTTGATGACGACGATGATGATAATGACGATTATGTCCGCGGTGACTTCGATGAGGATCTCTTTGATGACAGCATCGGCGATGATTTTGACGAAGATTTCGACGATGACCTGGATGATGCGGAAGAGGATCTGTAACGCGTCGTATTTCAAATAAATGCGATAAAAAGAGCTTTTTGGTGCTTTTTTGCTCTTTTCAGAGGGCAACAAGGCTTGAAAAAGATCAAATTGCGTGCTATATTTATCTTATATAACGGGCGAGTCGGCTGTAAATAAAAGAGCCGGTCCGGAGAAATTTAACCCCTACTTGAGGAATTAAAGAAAATGATCAAAGTTGGTATCAATGGTTTCGGTCGTATCGGCCGCATGGTTTTCCGTGCTGCTGTCGAAAATTTCAGTGATGACATCCAGATCGTCGGCATCAATGACCTGCTCGATGCTGATTATCTTGCCTACATGCTGAAGTATGATTCTGTTCATGGCACTTTCAAGCACGACATCAAAGTCGAAGGCAACACCCTCGTCGTT
>JAFVYP010000069.1 GCA_017508555.1 Lentisphaeria bacterium | reverse complement strand
GAAAAGCGAAGTATTTTCAGTTCTGTATCATTGTATCTGCCCATATCGGGAACACAGCCTTTGAAAAACAAGGCTTGAACAGAACCAAATCAAAAAAAGAGGCCCGGAAAAGAGGCGTGAGAGGCTCTTTCCCGGGCGGGGAGAGGTTATTGAACGGAAAAAACAAGATTTCCTGTGTCGTCAGCATCGACGGTAATGGTGCTGCCGGGGAGAAATTCTCCGGAAATCAGTTTGTAGGCCAGCGGCGTTTCCACCAGACGGATGATGGCACGTTTGAGAGGCCTTGCTCCGAATCCGGGATCGTATCCTGCATCTGCAATGGCCTGACGGGCCTGCGGCGTCAGGGAAAGCATCACATTCTGCTCCGCAAGACGCGCCTCCAGACGCTTGAGCTGAATGTCCACGATCTGAGCGATCTCTTCGCGGGAAAGGCCGTGGAATATCAGCGTTTCGTCGATCCTGTTGAGAAATTCCGGCCGGAAGTGCTGACGCAATTCGGCAAAAAGACGCTCCTTCAGGGCTGAAGAATCTCCTTTGTTTTCAAGGATCATGTCGCTGCCGATGTTGCTGGTCATAATGATGATGGTGTTTTTGAAACTCACCGTCCGTCCCTGGGAGTCCGTCACTATGCCGTCCTCAAGGATCTGAAGAAGAATGTTGAATACATCCGGATGAGCCTTTTCGATCTCGTCAAAAAGTACCACGGAATAGGGACGGCGGCGGACAGCTTCCGTCAGCTGCCCTCCCTCTTCGTATCCCACATATCCCGGAGGCGCACCGACCAGGCGCGAAACACTGAATTTTTCCATGTACTCGGACATGTCGATCCTGACCATAGCGCGTTCATCATCAAAGAGATCCTCCGCAAGACTTCTGGCAAGTTCCGTTTTACCCACCCCCGTCGGACCGAGAAAAATGAAGCTGGCAATGGGCCTCTTGGGATCCTGAAGTCCGGCACGGGCGCGGAGAACGGCATCTGCAACGGCTGTGACAGCTTCCTCCTGTCCCACGACCCGCTGATGCAGTCTGCCGCCCAGCGCCAGAAGTTTTTCCTTTTCCCCCTGAACAAGTTTGCTCACAGGAATATGTGTCCAGCGGCTGATGATGGCGGCGATATCCTCTTCATCTACCTCCTCTTTGAGCATCCGCTTGCCGGAATCCTCTTTCAGAGCGTTTTCCGCCTCGCGGATCTGCTGTTCGATGCCGGGGATCGTTCCGTGACGCAGTTCGGCGGCCTTTTCAAGATCATAGGCCCGCTCAGCTTTTTCAAGCTGGACGATTGCCAGATCAAGCGCCTCGCGGTAACTGCGCAGATCGGAAAGCTGTTTCTTTTCCTTATCATACAAGGCCCGCAGAGCCTGCGTTTGTTCCTTGAGTTCAGCGGCCTCCGATTCCAGCTGTTCCCTGCGTTTGACGGAAGCCGGATCTTTTTCGTTGCGCAATCCGGTGATCTCGATCTCAAGCTGCATGAGCCTGCGTTCTGCTTCATCCAGCTCTTCAGGACTGCTGTCGATGCCTGTGCGCAGAGCGGCGGCGGCCTCATCCACCAGGTCGATGGCCTTGTCGGGCAGGAAACGGTCAGAGATGTACTTATCCGACAGGACCGCCGCTGCGACCAGGGCGCTGTCACGCAGTTTCACGCCGTGGTGGATCTCGTACCGCTGCTTGAGTCCGCGCAGAATGGAGATCGTATCTTCCACAGAGGGCGGATTGATGAGGACCGACTGAAAACGGCGTTCCAGAGCCGCGTCCTTTTCGATGTATTTGCGGTATTCATCAAGGGTCGTGGCGCCGATGCAGTGGAGTTCCCCTCTGGCCAGCATAGGTTTGAGCAGATTGCCCGCATCCATGGCACCGTCTCCTGCTCCGGCACCGACAACGGTGTGGAGTTCGTCGATAAAGAGGATGACACGGCCCTCAGAAGCAATGACCTCCTGGAGAACGGCTTTGAGGCGTTCTTCAAATTCCCCCCGGTATTTTGCTCCGGCGATGAGCAGTCCCATATCCAGAGCCACCACCTGACAGCTGCGCAGATTTTCAGGGACATCTCCCCGGACGATCCGGCGGGCCAGTCCTTCAGCGATGGCGGTTTTTCCCACACCGGGTTCACCGATGAGAACGGGATTGTTTTTCGTTCTGCGTGAGAGGATCTGCATGACACGGCGGATCTCCTCATCACGTCCGATCACGGGGTCCAGTTTATCCTGCATGGCCAGCAGAGTCAGGTCGCGTGAGTACTTTTTCAGCGCCTCGAAGGTCGATTCCGGATCGGCGGAAGTCACACGCTGATTTCCCCGGATGCTCTGAAGGACATTCAGCAGTTTTTCCGTGGTGATGCCGCACTGCTCAAAAATGACAGCAGCTTCACTGCGGGATTTGAGCATGGCTAAAAGCAGGTGTTCGATACTGACGTATTCATCCTGCATATTTTGGGCCTCTTTGGCGGCATCGGTCAGCAGCGTCAGGACTTCGGAGGAATTGTAAAGTTCTCCTGCCCGGTCTGTCCGGGGCAGACGGGCAAGGGCCTCTTCCGTTTTTCCCGCAAAGAGATCCTTTCTGATCCCCAGACGGCTGATGACGGAATTGGCCAGTCCGCTGTCATCCTGAAGCATGGCGTAAAGTACATGGATGTTTTTGAGTTCCGTATTGTGCCGTTCCAAAGCGGCCTGCCGGGCCCCGGAAAGAGCCTCCCGGGTCTTATTGGTGAGTTTTACCATATCCATATATATGATCCTCCTTTGTTGATGATTTTGACATTTCACTGCATCAAACAGCAAAAAACATGCCAAACGCTCTTGACAAAGCCCCCCGGGGACGTGTATATTTTCTCCTGTGACAAATTGGCACGAAGAACAGCAAAAAAGGCACAGTCCATGAAATTTGAAGTCATTACAAGTGCGCAGAATGACGCAGTCAAGCATCTGGTCAAACTGCGCGACCGCCGCCACAGAGAACGGGAACAGCTGACCATCCTCGAAGGGTACAGGGAATTGACCCGGGCAGTGGAATACGGAATGGAAATGGTGGAGTGTTTTTTCTCTCCCCGACACTTTCTCGGCAGCAATGAATATCCTCTGCTGGAACGTCTGGCCGCCAAAGGGATCAGAGTCCGTGAAGTGGCTCCTCATCTGCTGGAAAAAGTCACCTACCGTGACCGTCCCGAGGGCCTGCTGGCCGTAGCCAGGATGAAACGCCATACGCTTGAGGATATGCCTGTGGATCCCAAGGGCCTCTATCTGGTGGCGGAAACAGTTGAAAAACCGGGCAATCTGGGTTCCATGCTCCGCAGTGCGGATGCCGTCAATGCCACAGGGGTCATCCTCTGTGAAAAAGGAACGGATATTTACAACCCCAATGTGATCCGTGCCAGTACCGGCGCGCTTTTTTCCGTGCCGCTGGCAGAGACGGACAACGCTTCCGCAATGGCATGGCTGAAAAAACACAATATCAAAACCCTGGCGGCGACTCCCCATACGGATTACAAGTACACCGATGTGGATCTTACCTGCGGTGTGGCCATGGTCGTGGGCGCAGAACAGACGGGACTGACTGATTTCTGGATGGATGGAGCCGATCTCAAAGTGGTGATCCCCATGCTGGGAAAGATCGACTCTCTCAATGTGGCGACTGCAACGACGCTTCTGCTTTATGAAGCTGTCCGTCAGAGAGGATTCAAAAAATGACCGAAACAGTTATCTGGATACTCCGTCATGGGGAAACAACAGCCAATGCCGCTAAAATTTTTCAGGGACAGTCAGAATATCCTCTGGATGAGATCGGCATCGCTCAGGCAGAGGAGACGGAAAAACGTCTGAAAGACGAAGAGTTTGATGTTGTTTTTTCCAGTGACTTGCTGCGTGCCAAAATGACGGCAGAGATCGCCGCCCGCGGCAGAGAGATCATTTACACTCCCGAATTACGTGAGTGGCATTTGGGGCAGTGGCAGGGCCGCCCCCTCTCTGAAGTCATGACCCTTTTTGCAGGAGAACTGACCAAATTCAAAGAGGGCTGTGAGGACTTTACCCCTCCCGGCGGAGAAAGTACACAGACATTCCACAGACGCGTTGTGACTTTTCTGCAGAAAACCGCACAGGACTATCATGGCAAAAAGATCCTTCTGGTCACCCATGGCGGCGTTCTGACAAGGATCCTGGCCCATGTGATGTGTGTGGCCTCATTCAAGGCCCGTCCCCACAGCGACAACTGCTCCCTGTCAACTGTCAGCACCCGTGACGGGGGAAGTTCCTGGCATCTTGTCCGCTGGAACGACAGCGCTCATCTGACCACCAGCAAAAACACTTTGGTCTTTTAATTCCGTCTGATGGAAGGGGGGAGGACAAAATCCTCTTCCCTGAAGCCGTATTGTTCCAGAAGCTGCTCCATGCGGGCAAACCGGTCAGGATCGGGATGGGCGCTGTGCTGGTCGCTGCCGCAGGTGAATTGGACCCCCTGATCGCGCCACTTGCAGAAACGTTTCATGTGCAGCTCCTGCACCTCTTCAGGAGCATTCAGAATAACGGGGATATTCATTTCCGCAAGTTTGCCGTTTTCTTTCAGTGTTCTGCCGATTTGTTCATCCATATCTGCGGGGATCTCTTTGTAGATGGAAAAATCAATATGCTCTCTGTCTCTGTGGCGGAACCAGTCTCCGGCGGCGTGGCTCAGAGAATCCCAGGGATGGGCCAGCACATCCACAAGGGGATGTGAGGCCAGAAAGAGGGTCTGTATAAAATAATTTTCCAGCGCATCTGCGCGTCCGGCAGGGAACCCCAGCGGCCAGTGGACACCGGCCACAACGATTTCGATGCCGTATTTTTCCCTTTCCCCCTCTTCAAGCGCCAGACTGATCCTGCCGTCAAAGGGATGATCTTCTTCGCGGAAACCGCAGAGGGGCACAAGACCTTTAGGGATAAAATCTCCACAGGCGATCCGTTCCGCCTCCCAGGCGGCTATGGGGGTCAGCTCCACGCCGAAATGAAAATTTTCCGGAAAATCAGCGGATAGAAAATCGTGATAACAGCTTTCCAGATCAGAGAGGCTGTACCGTGTATTCAAATGATCTGTGACAGCATAGTGCATGATCCCCATGGCTTCATGGTCTGCCCGGATGTCGGAGAGCGCAGCACAGGCCACATCAAAAGAGTGATGGGAATGAATGTGCAAATCCTGCAAAATTTTCATAACAGCTCCTTATTTTCAGACTCTTTTCCGGCAATACGATTGCCTCTGTCAAAAACAGCGCATTCTTATTTGGCGATATCGGCATACTGCGCCGGAAGAAAACGGCAGAGTTTTTCCGGATCGACAGCGACATTCGTTCCGATGGCTCCCGCGCTGACGCAGATGTAATCGTAAAGCTGGGCCGTTTCGTCAATGAAAGTCGGGAAAAACTTTTTCATTCCCACAGGAGAACATCCGCCGTGAACGTAACCCGTTGTGGGCAAAAGCGTTTTTGCCGGGATCATCTCAATGCTTTTCACGCCTGCGACCGCGGCGGCTTTTTTCAGATCAAGTTCAGCAGCGGCGGGCACGACAAAGACAAAATGCTCCTTTTTATTGGAGTAAGTCACCAGCGTTTTGAAAACCTGTTCCGGAGATTCACCGATTTTTTCAGCGATGGATACGGCATCGATCCTGCCGTCAGCAACATCGTAATATTTTTCCTCAAAGGGGATCCCGGCAGCTTCCAGCAGACGGAAAACATTTGTGCGCAGATTTTTCATTTGAGCAGCTCAGCCAGACGGGCAAATTGTTCAGGGGAGACCCTGTCGGGACGGATCTCCCAGGCCAACCCTGCGGCGGCAAAGGCGGCTTCGACTTTTTCTCTGCCGTAACTGCCGGCCAGGACTTTGCCCATTTGTTTACGGCGCTGGGAAAATGCCAGTTTGGCCACACTGCTCAGGCGTTTGACCTCTCCTGCGTCTCTGACCCGCAGGCGGGTCAGGGAAACGAGGGCCGACTCCACTTCAGGCGCCGGATGAAAGACTTCCGGAGGAACGATCTTTTCAAGTTTCACCTCATGGTCGAGGGTCGTTCTTACGGAGAGAGCCCCGTAATCCTTGCATCCGGGAGCAGCGGCCAGACGTTCACCCATCTCTTTCTGAAGCATGAAAAGCATGAAGTCCGGTCCGTTTTCCAGTTCAAGCATCCGGGCAATGAAAATGGAGCTGATGGAGTAAGGCAGATTGGCAATGGCCCGGAAACGGGTCCCGGCGGGAAAAAGCTCTGCATAATTGACACGGCAGGCATCGGCCTCGATCAGGCGGAGCGGAGTATCTTTGTATTTTTCCCGCAAATAATCAGCCAGACGGTGGTCAAATTCAATGGCGGTCACCTGGGCGCCTGTTGCCAGAAGTTTGCCGGTGAGAGCCCCGAAACCGGGACCCACTTCCAGGATCTGTTCCCCCTGTTCCGGCGCGGAACGGCGGACGATCCAATCCAGCAGATTGCTGTCCATCAGAAAGTTCTGTCCCAGACCGCGTCCGGGGCGCATACCCAGTTTTTCAAGTTCGGATAAAAGCTGTTTCTTATTCACGGTCAACCGATATTGATGTTGGGAAATTTAGAGGCGGCTTTGGGCAGTTCAGGCGCAGGCGTTTCCTGAACAGGTTCCGGAGCGGGCGGCGGTGTCACGGGTTCTTCAACGATCTCAAAATCTCCCGTCAGCTCCGCCCGTTTGAGTTCCACCAGTTCATTGATGATACGGATCTCGCGGCGCTGTTCGCCCAGCTGTTCACTGAGAGTCGTCTGCAATTTTTTAAGTTGTCCGGCCAGGCCGATCATATTGGCTTCGTAATCCTTGCGGAACTCCTGGAATTTAGCGTAAAAGTGGGATATCTGGGCCACAAGGATCAGCAGGATCACGCAGATCATGATGGCAACGATCCAGAAAGACGAAAGAGAAACTTCCATACCGGGCATAATATTTATTCTCCATGTAAAAGGTGACAAAAAACTTTTCTATTACGCGTTGTTCCCGACAAGGGCAGGTGGCTCTTGGGGAAGGGGCCGAACGTCGGCTCCGTTATCTTTCTTTTCGCGAGAAAAGAGGTTTTCCCCTCCCTCCTTTGTCCTCCATAGCCTTGTGCGAAGAAGGAAACCCTTTTCAAGAAAAGCGAGATATTCTTAAAGTAAGGACAGTACCCTATCGGTAATATCTACCCATATAGGGAACAGAACCTTCTATATAATATAAGGTCAATTCCTGTAAAAGTCAACTTTTTCCCGGAGAAGAGGAGATATCATTTTTTTCTGCGGTATTCCAGAGGCGTGATGCCGTAGCATTTTTTGAAAGCGCGGAAAAAGGGCGGCATCTGTCTGAAACCGGATAATTCTGCGATCTCATTGAGTTCCAGTTGGGAATTCAGCAGCAGTTCCGCCGCATGTTTCAGGCGGAGATTTCTCAGATAAGTCATAGGGGGAACGCCCAGAGCCGCCTTGAAATGCCGCTGCAAAGTGGCGCTTGACATGGCGGCCATGCGGCAGAGATCGGACATGAGCAGCTCTTTGTGAAAATTATGTTCCATAAAGGCCGTCAGTTTGAAAATATCCAGCGGCGGAGATTTTTCCGTTTCAGCAATTTTCCAAACTTCGCAGAGGCGGCCGAGGATAGCGGCAAAAATTCCCATTTTACAGCAATGACTTGTGCTGCCGGCAAGATAATACAGCAGCGTTTCCAGTTCAAAAAAGACATCCTCCTCCAGATGTGTCATGGGAAAATCATCTTTTGTTTCCGGAGAAAATCTTTTCAGAAAAATCTGCTTATAAGCCGCCGAAGAGTAAAGTTCCAGCAGGACCGATGGCAGACGCGGCGCAGAAAAGAGCAGATTGCCGACGCTCAAACCTTCGCCCTGCGTATAAGCGTGATGCCCTCCGATGGGAATAAAAATGACATCCCCACGCTGAATGGGGACGGGGGGATTCTTTTCTGACTGATGCATGCCCTGTCCTGAAAGAATAAAGGCACACTCGCAGAATTCATGTTCATGTAAAACTGTTTCCTCTTGCGGGTCCTGTATTCCCGCCCGCAGGGGAAAATCCGGATCTGAACGGAAAATCCAATCTGATGTTTTGAAATAGCTGAAACGGTGATGCTGCATATATCATATCTCCATGAAAATTACTATACACTCTGCGGAAAAATAAATCAAATGCATTTGATAAAAAAAGTTATCAAATGAGAAAAACAGTCATTGCAGAAACACTTTTTTCCGGTATAATTTAAGAAAGAAACAAAAAAGTCGTTTTTCCGGGAGAAAATCAAGATGAAAATTCATGTTTTTTCAATTTTGCTGTGTGTCACTTTTACAGTCCTTTCCTGTGCCGGAGCCTGGACTCCCGCCCCGGGAGCAGTCATTCCTTATCCAGTTCCTGCATCGGCAACGCGCTGGATCTGGCCCGCTGACAAACCGGTCCGGGACAATGCCATCGCTCTTTTCCGCACGACGGTCAAACTTGACAGATCCGTCAAAAAGGCGGTTTTCAATGCTTATTTCGATGATACCGGCTCCCTGTGGGTCAACGGACGGAAATGTACCGGCAAAAAAAATTCCCGGGGCGCGATCGTTTTTGATGTAACAAAACTTTTGAAAAAAGGCAGCAATACCATTGCTTTTCTTGACCGCAATTATACCTCTTCTGCCGGACTCCTGTTTCTGGGGATCCTGACCGGTACTGACGGAAAAATCACCTATATCCACTCCTCCTCTGAGGTGAAATCTGTTACCGGTCCTCTTGAAACAAAATGGTTCATGCCCGGATTTGATGATTCCGCCTGGCAGAAAAGCAAGAGTCTCGGAGACATTTCCGCCTCTCCCTGGGTCTCCTCCCGGGTGCTGGATGACGACTTTACGACGCCGGAGGAAAGCAAACGCTTCAATGCTGCGGAACGCAAAGCCTTCAGTCTCCCTGCCGGACTGGAAAAGGAAAAGTTCCAGTCCGCTTCCATCGTCAGGAAGGACGGCATCACGCAGATCGCTGTCGGCGGCAAAACTTATCTGCCGATCATCGATCTGCTCAACCGCTGCGGAATAGCTTACACAGATTCATGGATCGTCCGTCACAGAGATCTGGGATTGAAGATCTTTCATGTGACTCTGACGGATGAATATTTTCTCAAACCCGACGGAACACTGGATTTTTCCGTTTTTGACAAATCCGCCCGCCGTATCCTCACTCTGGTTCCCGATGCCAAAATCATGCTGCAGTTCAGGATCTCCCGCATGCGGGATTTCTGTTTGAAAAATCCCGATGAAGCCATCGCCTTCGACACAGGTCCTGTCAACAAGTCGGCGGGAGCCTCTCATCAGGAGGAACTCTCCGGCAGACCCCTGCGGCCCTCCGCGACCTCTCTGCTGCTGCGTAAAGAGATCGACCGTGCCCTGCGGGGACTGGCTGATTATATCAACAGTAAAGCCTGGGGCAAACGGGTCATCGGACTCCGTTTGAGTTACGGTATCTTCTGCGAATGGCACTCTTACGGCATGTATAACAGTCCGGATATGAGCAAGCCTGCCGTCCGGGCGTTCCGTCTCTATCTCAAAAACAAATACAAAACCGTTGAGGCTCTGCAGAAAGCATGGCGTGATCCGTCTGCTGACTTTGAAAACGCTCAAGTTCCCTCCGCTGAGGCACGGAACAATCAGAACCGTTTCTTCCGTGATCCCGCAAAGGATGCCAGTGTGCTGGATTTTTTCGACTTCTACGCCCATGCCCACGCCGATCTGCTGCTTTTCATGGCAAAACGGACCAAAGAACTTCTGCCGGGCCGTCTCTGCGGTGCCTACTACGGTTACGCTCTGGGAAATCATCCTCCCGAAGGAAGCAATGTGCTGTTGGAAAAGGTCCTCTCTTCTCCGTATATCGATTTCCTCTCCTGTCCGCCGCCCTATTCGCCGCAGGCACGCCTTGCCGGAGGAGATTTCCTCTCCCGCAGTATCGCCAACAGCTTTACCCGTCATGGAAAACTCCTCACCATCGAGGATGACAGCCGTTTCCATCACATGATCAAATATGCCGCCAAAGCCATCACCACCCGCACGCCGCTGGAAACACGCATGACCATGCGCCGCAATATGGCGAATATCCTTTTTGAGCGGCAGGGTATCCAGTTCTGCGATCCGATCGCCATGGCGAACCGACGCCCCGGCGCCTTTGATGATCCGGCGGTGGATCTTGCCATCGGCGAGAGTCTCAAAATGATCGAAAAAGCTCTGCCTGCGGCAAAGGAATCCGGCAACCGGATCGCCGTTGTGTTCGATCCTGCGGAGCGTCTCCGGCACAGCAGCAATAATCGGAAGAAATATCAGCCTCTTGCCGTAATGGTCAATACCAATACCGTTCCGCTGCTTTACCAATCCGGTTTCACATTCGACCTGTACTCTGCCGCGGATTTTGAAACGGTGTATAAAAAATACAAGACGGTGATTTTTGTCAACGCCTTTACTTTCAGTTCCGCGGAACGCAAGGCTCTGGCGGCAAAACTCCGCCGCAAGGGCGTGACAGCCATTTTTGTCAGTGCCGCCGGCTTTGTAACGCCGGAGGGATTTTCCGTATCCGCCATGTCGGAGCTGACCGGCATGAAGATCGCTGTGGATAAAAAAGGTAAAAAGTGTTTCATCACACTTCCCCGATCCGGCAGTGCGGGGATCAGCGGCAATGATGCAGAATTCCGTTTTTATGTGAATGATCCCGGGGCGAAGGTCTTCGGTTTTTACACCACGGACAAAAAAGCCGGAGCCGCTGTCAAAACTTTTGCCGATGGTTCACGGACGATCTACATAGGCAACTATCCTGTTACCCCTGCCCAATGGCGTGAACTTCTGATGCTTGCCGGAGAAAAGCCTGTATCTGCCCCCGGCAGTTACATCCGCCGCCACGGAGATCTGCTTCTTTTCCACACGGGAAAAAAGGGAACGCACAAGATCACTCTTCCTGCCGGAAGCAAAGGAGCTGTTGAGCTTTATTCCGGAAAGAAATTCAACGGCGGCACGATCAGTTTCGTGACGGATAAAGAGGCCGATACAAAGTATTCAAAACCTTTTAACCTAATAACAGAAAGCAGGTTTACTATGCGTGACATGTTCAGAAAAGCAAAAGCTGTTTGTACGGATATGAACGGAGAAGTACGGAAAAACACCAATAAAACCGCCCCGCTTTTTTACCCCGCCACTGAAATTCTCTCCCCAAACACCCCGCTTTTCTTTGAAAGTGAAAGGGGGTTTTGGGGACAGCGAAAACCTTCTTTTCCCGTGAAAAGAAAGTTTTCGCTGTCCCCCAATCTCTCCCCCTTTACTCTCAT
>JAFVYP010000068.1 GCA_017508555.1 Lentisphaeria bacterium | reverse complement strand
TCAAATGCTTTTTGACTTTGCATAACATTTCCTGCTTAAAAATGGTTATCCACAAAGACGGGGTAAGAAAAAATTGCTTCCGTTACGCTCAATCTATGTCAAAAATAAGCCTTTTTCAAAAAATTACGGGATTTTTCTGATTTTATTTTGGATTTTTCCGGATCTCCGCCAGCTGTATAAGGATATCCTCAGCGATCGTTTCCGGTGTTATGCGGTGTTTTTGCCGCAGTTCGGCAACGGTTCCGTGGCCGATGATCCTGTCGGGCCAGCCGATATCAAGACGCAATTTGCCGGGAGGGGAGGGGAGACAGGAAAAGAGGATCTTTCCCAGACCGCCTGCCGTGCAGTGATCCTCTATGACGACCACATCTTTGTCGGCAAAGTGCCGTGCAAGGAGCGTATCAAAAGGTTTGAGGAAACGGGGATCGACGACGCAGCAGTCCAGATCTGCTTTTTCTTTTAGGATCTCTGCCGTCTGCAAGGCTGTTTCCGCTTCTGCGCCGAGAGCCCATATCACAGGTCCGTTTCCCTCCCTGATGATCTCTGCCTTGCCGGGTTCAAGGGGGGCATTGGCTGTCAGGGCCGCCAGTGGACCCTCCGCTCCCCGGGGATAACGGAGAACGCAGGGGCTGTTTTGTTTCAGGGCAAAGTCCAGCATATAATCCAGCGTCGCGTAATTGCGTGGAGCCATGATGGTCAGTCCGGGCAGGGCAGTCAGAAATCCCAGATCGTAAATGCCGTGATGCGTGGGACCATCCTCAACAACTCCGGCCCGGTCGAGAACAAAGATGACCGGGAGTTTTCCCAGAACGGCATCGTGATATATATTGTCAAAGGCCCGCTGGGCAAAAGTTGCATACAGGGCGCAGACGGGTTTGCGTCCGGCGATGGCCAGACCGCAGGAAAAGAGGACGGTGTGGGATTCTGCGATACCTGTATCATGGCAGCGGGTGGGATAATCTCTTGAAAAACTCCTCAAGCCTGTTCCGTCGATCATAGCGGCGGAAACGGCTTCGATCCGGTCATCTTTTTCCGCCTGGCGGAGAAGGGATTCGCCGAAGGCTTTGGAAAAACTGCTGCCGGAGCCGGGGCGCAGACCGGTCGATGGTTCAAATCCGGAAACCCCGTGGTAGGCAGAGGGATTTTTTTCCGCAAAAGCGCAGCCGCGGCCTTTTTGCGTGAGAACGTGGATGAGGACAGGTCCCTCCAGTGTTTTGATCCGTTTGAAAAGCGAAAGAAGTTCCCCGATATCATGTCCGTTGACAGGGCTAAATAGCGGTATCCCAGCTCTTGAAAAAGCTGTCCAGGGGGGAGAAAGGCCGACTTGACGGCATCGTCGATCCTTGTGAGAAAGGAATAAAGCCGTTTGCGCGGACGGGACATTTCCCGCAGCCTGTTGCGCAGTCTGTTGTAGAAGTTGCCTGAAATCACCCGGTTGAGACAGCGGGAAAGCCCGCCTACATTCCGCGAAATGGACATCTGATTGTCGTTGAGGATCACGATGAGTTTTTTGGCAGCGTGTTTTCCGGAGTTGAGGCCTTCAAACGTACAGCCGCAGGTGAGAGAACCGTCGCCGATGACAGCAATGACAAGACCGTCATCATCGGATTTTTTTCTTCCGGAAGCAATGCCTTTGGCCAGAGATACGGCAACGCCCGCATGTCCGGAAACTCCCGTGTCGTATTGAGACTCCTCCGGAAACGGAAAGCCGGATATGCCGTCGATTTTCCGCAGTTTCCCAAAGTTTGCTCTTCTTCCTGTGAGCAGCTTGTGGGTATATGCCTGATGCCCCACGTCAAAAATCAGGGCATCCCGGGGGATGTCAAACTGTTTGTGCAAAGCAAGAGTCAGTTCCACACAGCCCAGATTGGAGGCCAGATGACCGCCGTTTTTCCCCACGGTCCTGATGATCTCCTGCCGGATCTCTTCAGCCAGCTGCTCCAGCTCGGCAATAGAAAGCTGTTTGATCCCGGCGGGGGAGTCGATCTGCTCAAGAAACATTTTTCAACAACTTTCACAAGCAAATGACCGCCGGAACCTCTTTTTTTCAGATTCCGGCGGTCATCTTCAGTTTGATTTTCAGATGATGCCGCAGCGGGCCATGGTGGCGCGCAGCACTTCATAGTGAGCCGGTGTCAGCTCGCAGAGAGGCAGTCTGTATTCGGCTTTGCCTTTGCCGACGATCTCAAGAGCCGCTTTGACGGGAATGGGATTGCTCTCAATGAAGAGGTCGCGGAAGAAGGCGTAATACTTTTTGTGATAGGCGGCAGCGGCAGTGAAATCACCGTCCAGAGCCAGTTTGACCATTTGAGAAAGTTCAGCCGGGATGACATTGGAAGCGACGCTGATGATACCCGTGGCGCCCACGGCCATCATGGGAAGGGTCAGGGAGTCATCACCGGAAAGAACGGTGATATCGCAGCAGTCCTTGATCGCAGAGACTCTGTCCACGCTGCCGCCGGCCTCTTTGACAGCGACCATCAGGGGATTGGAGGAAAGTCTGGCGATGACGTCAATGGGAATAGGCACACCGGCCCGTCCGGGGACGTTGTAAAGAACGACCGGCAGCCCGGTGGCATCGGCGATGGTGGAAAAGTGACGGTAAAGTCCCTCCGCCGTCGGTTTGTTGTAGTAAGGGGTCACCTGAAGAGAGGCATCAGCGCCCAGAGCCTTTGCGGCGCGGGTGAGTTTGATCGCCTCTTCTGTGCAGTTGGCTCCGGTTCCGGCGATGATCTGACAGCGGCCATCGGCAAATTCGATGGTTTTGGCGATGACTTCCAGATGTTCTTCGCAATCCAGCGTGGGGGATTCTCCCGTGGTTCCAACGGGAATAAGTCCGGCAACGCCGCCTTTGATCTGCTCTTCCACCAGAGCGGAAAGCATTTCATAATCGACTTTGCCACCCTTGAAAGGGGTCACCATTGCTGTATAGACACCGGCAAGTTTCAACATTTTTTTGATCTCCTGTCATTTAAGAAGTAAAGATAATCATGTGTTCACTAAATAAAGTAACACTCTTTAGTGCAAAAATCAATCATATTATGCCGCTTTAATTTGAAAAAATAGGCACGAGAGGCAATATTAATGTACCGACAAGTGTTTTTGATCTTTTTTTGATCCCCGCAGCGGGGAGAAGGATGCTTTGCTTTATGAAGAGTCTTGTTAAAATTTTTTCAGCCGTTGTTCTGGCCGCAGTTTTGAGCGGATGCGTTTCTTACGAGTACAAAGGTGAAAGCACCGGGGTCCCCACATCAGATGTGGAGGTGTTTTCCGATTCTGCCAGGATCGGCAGAAGTTATAAAGTGCTGGGACGGGCCGTCGTTTCCGGCAATTATCAGGATGTCAGCCGCGAACGCATGATGGATACGCTTCTTGAAAAAGCCCGCAGTTCCGGTGCGGATGCCGTGCTGATCGTGGAGCAGCAAGTCATGCCTGCCGGAGAGGTCTCCCGGCCCGTTTTTGATACGGCTTTTGATTTCAATGATACCAACCGCAGCTGGAGCCAGATCGAAAAGGATATGGATTTGACCTACGGAGAGATCGGAAAAAGACGTCCTCCCAACATCCAGTCCGTCAGCTCCTACCGCCGGGTGATCCGTGCGGAGTTTCTCAAATACACTGCGCCCGCGAAAAATACGGTCCCTGCCGGTAAGTAATGATGTTTTCCTTTCTTCCTGTCTGGTTTCTGCCTACGGTCCTGTCGGCTTTTGCCCTCGGGTTTTATGATATCTGCAAAAAACATGCCGTCAACAACAACTCTGTGATGCCGGTCCTTTTCTGGGCCACGTTCTCAGGGAGTCTGCTTTATGTGACGGTCATGGCCTGCTGCGGCAGGATCGCAGCGGCGGCTGTCTGTACGTCCGGAGAGTTTACGCTTGTTCTTCTCAAATCCCTGCTGGTCTCTTCCAGCTGGATCTGTGTGTACTACGCCATGCGCGAACTGCCGATCAGTCTGGCATCTCCCATTCGTGCGAGTTCTCCTGTCTGGACGGTGCTTGGCGGCGTTCTGCTTTTTCAGGAGCTGCCCTCCTGGGGACAGGCGGCGGGTATGCTGATTATTTTTGCCGGATACTGGCTGTTTGCCGGATTGGGAAAAAAAGAGGGCTTTCCTCCTTTGAGCAAAGGCGTTCTGCTGATCCTTGCCGGAACGATCCTCGGAGCCTCATCGGCGCTTTACGACAAATATCTGCTCAATGTCTGCCGTCTGCCCCGTGAGATGCTGCAATTTTATTTTTCCGTCGATCTGGTGTTTGTTCTGGGAGCAGCCTGCCTCATCCGCAAATTCGTTTTCAAACAGGGGGTGGCTTTCAAGTGGAAATGGAGTGTTCCGCTGACAGGTATCCTGCTGATCCTTGCGGATTATGCTTATTTTTATGCCGTCAGCATGCCGGATATCCACATATCCATCTTGTCTCTGGTCCGCCGGTGCAGCTGTATCGTGACATTTGCTTTCGGTGTCTGGTATTTCCGTGATCTCAATATCCGGCGCAAGGTGATCGCTCTTGCGCTGATCCTGGCCGGTGTTGCCATTCTTGCTTTGACGGATTGAATATGACAAACGACGCCCTTGCCAAACTTGATGCCGTCTGGCGCACCCTGCGCAGAGTGGATAAATACCGTCTTGCCAACGGCAGAAAAAAACTCATTGAAAGCATCAAAGCCGGAAAAGTTGCCGATGATGTTGAAAACATCAGCAGTTTTCTCAAACGCATAGAAAGTGCCGCGTCCCGTTCTCTGGTGACAGCTGCGGAAAAACTGGTGGTCGATTATCCGGAAAATCTGCCGATCACCGCCTTTATCCCGCAGGTCAAAGAGGCTTTGAAGGCGCACAACGTCATTATCGTCTGCGGTGCCACAGGATCCGGTAAGACCACCCAGCTGCCCAAAGCTGTTCTGGAACTGGGACTGGGGCGTTACGGCTCCATCGGCTGTACTCAGCCCCGGCGTCTGGCGGCAACGGCTCTGGCTGAACGTTTTGCATTTGAAACCGGTGCAGAATTGGGCAAAGAGGTGGGCATGAAGATCCGCTTTGATGACAGGACTTCCGACAGTACGGTCGTCAAGTTCATGACCGACGGTATCCTGCTTGCGGAAACCCGTTCCGATCCGGATCTTCTTCAGTATGACTGCCTGATCCTGGACGAAGTCCATGAACGCAGTCTCAATATTGACTTTCTGCTGGGCTATGTCAAAAAACTGCTGACCAAGCGGCGGGATTTGAAAATTGTTATTTCATCAGCCACGCTTGAAGCGGGGAGCATCTCTGCCTTTTTTGACAATGCGCCCATTGTGGAGATCCCCGGCGGATTGTTTCCCATTGAAGATATTTACATGCCTCCGGAAGAGGAGGGGGAGCTGGGGGATGCTGTTGCCAAAGCCCTTGAATTTCTCTACGATCTTGATCCGGCAGGCGATGTGCTGGTCTTTCTTCCCGGAGAACGGGAGATCCGGGATATGCTGGAGTTTCTTTCCGGAAGAAAACTGCCCCGGACCGAACTGCTTCCCCTCTTCGGCCGTTTGAGCGCCTCCGAACAGGGGCGGATCTTTCAGCGCAGCCGTTTCCGGCGGGTCATTTTAAGCACCAACGTTGCGGAGACCTCTCTGACGATCCCGGGCATCCGTTTTGTTGTGGATTCCGGTCTTGTCCGTCTGTCGCGCTACAATCCCAGGACCCGGATCCAGGAGCTGCGCGTTGAACCTGTTTCCCAGGCCGGAGCCCGGCAGAGACGGGGACGCTGCGGACGTCTTTCCGATGGTGTGTGTGTGCGGCTTTATTCAGAGGAGGATCTCAAACAAAGTCCGGAATATACGCCGCCTGAGATCCAGCGCAGCAGTCTGGCAGGAGTTATCCTGCAGATGGCGCTTCTGAAACTGCCGCCGGTTGCAGAATTTCCCTTTGTCGATCCGCCGGGGCCCGCACTGGTGCGGGAGGGCATGCGGACTCTGGATGATCTCCATGCCATCGAAAACGGCCGTCTGACGCCCAACGGCAAAAGACTGGCCGCTCTGCCCATCGACCCCCATCTGGGACAGATGCTGCTGTATGCTCAAAAGTGCGGTGTACTGCCCTTTTTGTGTGTCATCACCTCCTTTTTGAGTATTTCCGATCCTCACGAGCGTCCGATGGAGGAGATCAAGGCTGCCGATGAAGCCCACAAACGTTTCCGTTCGGATGTCTCTGATTTTCTGGGGATCATCAATCTCTGGTCGGCCGCCTGCAAAGCCCGGGGTGAAAACAACTCCAACAGCGGACTGCGCAAATTCAGTAAACAGTTCTTTTTGAATTACAAACGTATGACCGAATGGCGGAATCTTGCCTTTGAACTTGCGGATGAGTTTTCTGTTTCACTTGATTGTGTCGATGCGGAAACCTCCCTTCAGGAATATGACGCCATCCACAAGAGCATCCTTTCCGGACTGCCCCGGCAGATGGCTGTTTTTGACAAGGAAAAGAAATTTTTCCGGGATATGGCCAACAAAGTCTTTCTGCCGTTTCCCGCCTCCGGGCTTGCCAAACGGAAAAAGGCGCCCGACTGGATCATGTTTTTTGCGCTGATGGAAACCAGCCGCGTTTTCGGAAGAGTCTGTGCCGAAGTCAACAGCCAGTGGCTTCAGGAGGTTGCGCCGCAGCTGTGCAAAGCGGTGTATGATGATATCCATTTTGATGAGCGCAGCGGATTTGTCTATGCCCGTGAACGGTTGACGGCGGGAAGTCTGCTGATCCATCCGGGGCGGCGGCGCAATTTTTCTCCTGTGGATCCCGTACAGGCCAGAGAGGTGTTTATCAGAGAGGGGCTTGTGGAGGGAAAAGTTTCCGTTCCCGGATGCCGCTGGCTGGAGGACTACAACGCCGCCCGGGAGATGCTTTCCGACCTTGAGATCCGTATGCGCCGTTCAGGCGGCATGATCGACGAAGATGCCATTTTTGACCATTTCAACCGGGTCCTGCCGCCGGATGTGTGTTCGGCCGCTTCTGTGAAACAGCACTGGCAGAGGATCCATAAATCCTTTGCGCCTGAACCGGAAGAGATCGTTTTTTATCCGGAACTGCTGGCTGACTGTGCGGATTATCCGGATACAGTCACAAGCGGCGGTGTCAAGCTGCGTGTCCGTTATCTTTACGATGTCGAAAATGCTGCCGACGGGGTGACGCTCTGCGCCAAAGCAGGAGAACTCAACCTTGTCAATCAGCATATCCTTGACTACGGCGTTCCGGGATTTCTGGCTCAAAAGATCGAATACATGTTCCGTGCGCTTCCCAAAGCCATCCGGCGGGAGCTTCAGCCCATGGCGGAAACGGCGGCGGGATTTATGACGCTTTACCGGCAGAAAAAGATCCTGACAGAACAGCCGCTGTCAGAGGCTGTCAGGGAGTATCTGGCGGAATATCTGGAAACGGATGTCCCCGTTGCCGTTTTGGAAAATATTGATTATCCGGAATATCTTGTGACCAAACTGGCCATCTGCGATGACAACGGCAAAATCAGAAAAGTCACCCGGACTTTTCCGGGAAAAGAGGCCTTGGGGTCCCGTTTGAGCAAAGCGATCCCTTCAGCGCAGAAATATGCCTCTCCTCCCGGAAAAATCTGGCCGGGACTTCATGGAGAGCTGCCCGGAAGTGTGCCGCTTTCAAAGAATGATGACCGTTTGATCTATCCGGCGCTGACGGTTGAAAACGGTCTTGTGGGATGCTCCTCCTTTCTGGAGGAACGGGAGGCTGTTTTAAGCCACAGAGCCGGTGTCCTCAAACTTTTTTCACTGACAGCGAAGATGCAGACGGATTATTGGAAAAGCAAACTGCGTATATCCAATGAGCTGAAACTGACGCTCTTTCTCAATTATCCTGATTGGAAAGAGGATTTGATGGATCTGGCCGTTTTGTTTGCGCTCCGCAGTGATCCGGCGGATATCCGGACTCAGGGCGCTTTTGAACAGGAACAGCAGGAGGCTCTGGATAAACTGGGCCCGGAAACAACGCGTCTTGTGAAAGAATTGGAGCTGCTGACCGAAAGCGTTGATAAAGCCCGCAGTTTTCTCCGCCGTCTTCCGGAATATTCCTGGACGAAGGCCGATGCGTCGGCGCTTTTGGATTATCTGCTGCGTCCGGGATTTCTGCGCTGCGCGGAAGCCGTGGGGGAATATACCCGTTATATGAAATCTCTCAATCAGCGTCTGGAACGGGCTGCCGGCGGCGGTTCGGCCAGGGATGAGAGCAAAGGGGAGGGGATCCAGCCCTATATCAGCCGTTTCCGTCTGGCTGCGGAAAAGTGTGATATCTCTGTCCACGCCGGATTGCTGGACTTCTTTTTACTTCTCCAGGAGGCGCGTATCGCGGCCTTTACGCCTGAGATCCGGGCCAGAAAGGGATCGACGCCGGCGGCTCTGGCCGCAGCCTGGGATTCTTTGAGACTTTCCTGATAAATGACATAAGGGGTGATGGATCATGCTTTTTCTTCTTGCTGTTTTTCCTATTTGTCTGGCTCTGGTTTTGATGACAAAATTCCATGTGAAACCGGGGATCGCTCTGCCGGGGGCATGGATCTGCACGGCCCTTGCCGGCATGTTTGCCTGGCGTATGCCCCTCAAAGAGATCGCTGCTGTTTCGGTGCTGGGCGTTGTCAAGTCTCTTGATATCATCCTCATCGTCTATTGTGCCGTTCTTCTTTTGAACATTTTAAGGGAAAACAAAGCCTTTGATGTAATCAATTCCACCTTCGGGACCATGTCCTCAGACCGGCGCATCCAGCTGGTCATCATCGCCTGGTTTTTCAGCAGTTTCATCGAGGGCGCGGCCGGGTTCGGCAGTGCGCCGGCTCTGGCGGCTCCCCTGCTGGCCGGACTGGGATTTCCCATTGTCATTGCCTGTGCCGCCGCCCTGGTGGGAAATACCTTCCCCGTTCCCTTCGGAGCGGTGGGGACGCCCACCATCACACTGAACGCCATCCTTTCCAAAAATCTGACAGATCTGGGGATCGCGCCTCAGGTCTTTGCGCATGAGCTGATGCTGTGTTTTTCTGACATTTCTCTGCTTTCCGGCGTGTTTATGCCCTTTGTCATGGTGGCTTTCATGATCTTTCTTTCGGAGGGGAAAAATAAACTCCGTGCGGCGCTGGAAATTTTTCCCTTCTGCATGCTTTCCGGGATCGTTTATTTCGTTCCCTGGAAACTGACGGCCGTTTATCTGGGGCCGGAGCTGCCTTCCATGACGGGAGCAGTCTGTGCTTTTCCTGTCATGCTGGTCGTTTTGAAATTCAAACCTGCGTTTTTTGTTCCGGAAAAAGTTTGGGACTTCGGCAGCGGTTCTTTGCAGAATGAGATGCCCAGTTTCAGTAAAAAAGAGCAGTTCAAAGCATGGCTGCCCTATTTGCTGATCGCCTTTCTGCTGATATTGACCCGTCTGCCCATGCTGCCCTTCAAAGGGTGGCTGACCGGTTGTGCCTTTGCTTTCCCGGAAATACTGGGTGTCAAAGGAACGGCGTACTCCTGGGCGCTGTTGTATAATCCCGGCGTTTTTCCCTTTCTGGCGGTCTCCTTTGCCGCGTTGTTTATTTTCGGTATCAGAAAGCAGAATATTTCAGGTTATTTCATCTCTTCGGGCAAACAGGTCATGCAGGCGGCAGCGGCTATTGCCGCCAGTTTTGCCATTGTGCAGATCATGGTGTTTTCCAACGGGGGCAGCTCCGGTATCCCCGGTATGCTGACGGTCATTGCGTCCACGGCCTCCGCTTATCTGGGGAAGGCCTATTTTCTGGCGGCGCCGGTAATCGGGGTCATGGGAACGTTTTTTGCCGGCTCCTGTACGGTTTCCAATATTCTTTTCGGCTCCATCCAGTTCAATACGGCTCATATTGCGGGACTTTCCGAAGAGATTGTCACCGCTTTGCAGAACGTGGGCGGCGGCATCGGCAGTATGATCCGCATATCCGGCGTGGTCGCCACCTGTGCCACGGTCGGTGCGGCAGGCAAAGAGGGAAAGATCATTCTGCTCAACTGTATCCCCTGTGCGGTCATGATCCTGCTTGCGCTGGCGGCAGCTTTCTTTATTCTTCTTTGACAAACCGGAGACCCGGTTGTATATTAAACGGGTAACAGATTGAAATTGGAGGATTTATGGCAAAACATCTGACCGCGAGTCTGGAAGATTACCTTGAAGTGATCGCTGAATTGATTTCAAAAAACGGTCACGCCCATACCAAGGAGATCGCCGAAAAACTCCATGTCAAAATGCCCTCTGTCACCGGAGCGCTGCGCCAGCTGGAGCAGTTGGGATATATCCTCTATAACGCCCATTACCCCGTTGAATTGACCGGAGAAGGCGCCCGTGTGGCCGAAGAGGTCGTCAGACGTCACAGGATCCTAAAAAAGTTTTTTATGGATATTCTCGGTGTTTCTCCTGAAAAAGCCACGGCGGCGGCCTGTCATCTTGAACATGTTGTGGATAGTGATACCATTGAACGTTTTCTTCTCTTTTCTGACGCTCTTGAAAACAGAAGCGATGCCCGGGAATTGCAGCTTTTTTTAAGCGAAGCCATGGGATTGCTGGCTGAAAAAGGAACTCAGCCGCTTCTGCTGTCAGCCCTTCGCTCCGGCGCCAGAGGACGCGTTTTCAGGATCGGACGCAATCTGCAGGGGCAAAAACTGCCCTTTGCCGAGGGAGATGTTTTGGAGCTTTCCTCCATTTGGCAGGAAGGAACTGTTTTTCAGATCAAAACAGAAAACGCCGCGGCAGAACTTTCTCTGCGCACGGCGGAAAACATCTGGATACAGGTCTTGGAATGACCTTTTTTTATGACCGGCAGAAATCCGGATCAGTCTTTAACAGCTCATCAAAATAAGCGATCGTTTTGACCAATCCCTCCCGCAGAGGGGTCGTGGGCTGCCAGTTGAGGATCTCCTGGGCTTTGGTGATATCCGGGCGTCTCTGTTTGGGATCATCCTGAGGAAGGGGATGGAAGATCAGCTTGGAACCGGAGTTGGTGAGTTCGATCACAAGCTCCGCCAGCTGACGGATGGTGAATTCTCCCGGATTGCCGATATTGACAGGACCGTGTTCACTGTCGGGCGTATCCATCATGCGCATCATGGCATCGATCAAATCATCCCGATAGCAGAAGCTGCGGGTCTGTGAGCCGTCACCGTAGATGGTGATATCCTGATTTTGCAGCGCCTGCAGAATGAAGTTGCTGACGACCCGACCGTCGTTGGGGTGCATCCGGGGGCCGTAGGTGTTGAAAATACGGACGATTTTTGTCCGCAGACCGCACTGCATGTCATAACAGTTGAAGAGGGTTTCCGCACAGCGTTTCCC
>JAFVYP010000067.1 GCA_017508555.1 Lentisphaeria bacterium | reverse complement strand
TTGAGGATAACGCCGAATACGGTTTCGGTATGCGTGTTGCCGTTGACACCAACCGTCAGCAGCTGATGACCAACATCAAGCGCATCCAGGAGCTGGGCGTCTGCTGCGACACCATGGCCGGACTGCTTGACTATGCCGTTGCCAACTGGGATAAGACCGATGACGCTGCCATCGCCAATCAGGCCAAGATCGCTGAACTGCTTCCCATCGCCGTTGAGAAATCCGAAGGCGAGAAGAAAGAGATCTACGCCAAGATGCTGGAACTCAAAGATTACTTCGTTGACAAATCCGTCTGGATCATCGGTGGTGACGGCTGGGCCTACGATATCGGTTACAGCGGTCTTGACCACGTTGTTTCCCAGAACCGCAACGTCAACATCCTGGTTCTCGATACTGAGGTTTACAGTAACACCGGCGGACAGGCTTCCAAGTCCACCCCCATCGGTGCTGTGGCTCTCTTCGCCGCTGCCGGTATGCGCATGACCAAGAAGAACCTCGGTTTCATGTGCATGAGCTACGGCAACGTTTATGTTGCCTCCATCTCCATGGGTGCCAGCCGTCAGCAGACGCTGACCGCCATCCGTGAAGCTGAAGCTCACAACGGACCCTCCATCATCATCGCCTACGCTCCCTGTATGCTCCATGGTATCAACATGGCCAAGAGCCAGGTCGAGCAGAAGCGTGCGGTGGATGCCGGTTACTGGCCGCTGTACCGTTACAACCCGGCCCTTGAGACCCCCTTCATCTGGGAGACCAAGGAAGCCAGCGCTGACTTCAAGGAATTCATCCTCAGCGAAAATCGCTACAAGCAGCTGCTCAAGAAGGTGTCTCCTGCCGAAGCCGACAGCATCATTGCCGAGGCTGAAGCCGATGCCAAACGCCGTATGGACTTCAACAAATCCATCGGCGAAGTGATGAAGTAATTCATTACAGCTGATTAAAGCAAAAAAACACCGTCCGGCTGCCGGACGGTGTTTTTTTTGATCTTTTATTGGAAGGAATTATTGTTCAAGATAACGCCGGACAGTGTCAAGTCCCTGTGCCAGTGCCTCATTTGTTTCCGGAGACGAGATGGCAAAACGGAAAAAATGTCCGGGATTGCGGTTGACCGTAAATCTGTACGCATGATAAACATTGACCCCCATATCCCGGAGATCCCGTTCCATATCCATGCCGCTTTTGCACGGGTTCTGCAAAGGCAGCCAGCGGAAAAAGGCGCCTTTTGAACCGGGGGCAGGGGCCTGAGGAAAGATCCGGTCAAAGATTTTATTGCGTTCCTCTGCCAGAAAGCGTTTCTGTTCCAGTATTTTTTTGGCTTTGCCGCTTAAAATCAATTCCGTCATGATCTCTGCATCCAGCGAGGATGTTTTGATGTTGAGGTGAAAAAGAGCTTCCAAGAGCTGCGGACGGAATTTTTCAGGAAAAGCGGCAAAAGCCACCCGCAGACCACTGCACAGGGCCATGGTCGCATTGCAGATATACAGGGTTTGTTCCGGCAGACGGCTGAAGAGAGAGTGATAACTGTTTGCCAGAGGAACAGAGGCACCGGTATTATCATCTTCAATAACGGTCAGACCGAATTTTTGAGCCGTATCTGCCAGGGCATCTTTGCGCTGTTCGGTCAGTGTGCGTGTGGTGGGGTTGGCGCAGTTGGGCATGAGGAAAAGGCCGCGGATCCTGTGTTTCTGACAGAGAAAATCCAGATGATCCGGAAGCATGCCGCTTTCATCTCCTTTGACGGGGATCAGCTGGATGTGGGAAAGTTTGGCTGTTCCGATCAGATTGGAATAGGTGTATTCATCCACAGCCATTTTATCTCCGATACGGAAGAGGGAAAGCAACGCTGTGCTGATGGCGTTTTGCGCACCCGAAAAAATAGCCGTGTGTTCGCTGTCTGTCCGGACATCCATCTGCGTCATCCAATGGGCGCCTGCGGCACGCTGATGAAGATGTCCGGCCGGTTCTGCGTAGGAGTAAAGCTGGTTCAGATAACTTTTCTGAAGCAGCTGTGCGGTGGCTTCTATGACAGGTGCCCTCAAATGGTCGAAACCGTTGACGATCCCCAGTTCGATCACATTTCCCGTATTTCCCGGCCGTGTCGTTCCGGGAAGGGGAGAGACATAGGTCCCCCGGCCCACTTCTCCGTAAATGAGTTTTCTTTCGCGGCAGAGTGTGTAGGCTCTGGTCACTGTGGTAAAGTTGATATCCAGATAATCTGCCAGCTCTCTCTGGGGCGGCAGGCGGGTCCCCGCCGCCAGTTTCCCTGAAAGAATATCCGCTTCAAGAGCATTGGCCAGGGCCAGGTAACAAGGCTTGGTTAGCTGCTTTTTTTCCGGGATCCAGCTTAAATGAAAGGTCTCAAAAGAATTTGTCGGCATTTTATTGTAATCCATACAATTTTGTTGATTGTATCAATATAATTTTCTGTTATATTAAATGCAAATCCCGAATTGAAAAAAAACAAAAAAAGAGAGAAAAAAATGGATTACAAAGAACAGTATAAGTTGAATTGCGGTCTTGCTCAAATGCTCAAGGGCGGTGTCATCATGGACGTGACCACGCCGGAACAGGCGAAAATCGCCGAAGATGCCGGTGCCTGTGCCGTGATGGCGCTTGAGCGTATTCCTGCTGATATCCGTGCTGCCGGCGGCGTTTCCCGCATGAGCGATCCGGAAATGATCCGGGGCATCCAGCAGGCTGTTTCCATTCCGGTCATGGCCAAGTGCCGTATCGGACATATCGCAGAAGCGCGGATCCTTGAAGCGATCGAGATCGACTACATCGACGAAAGCGAAGTGCTTTCTCCTGCCGATGATATTTACCATGTGGATAAAAGAGTGTTCAAAGTCCCCTTTGTCTGCGGTGCCAGAGATCTGGGCGAAGCGCTCCGCCGTATCACCGAAGGCGCGGCGATGATCCGTACCAAAGGAGAACCGGGAACAGGGGATGTCGTTCAGGCTGTCCGTCACATGCGCAAGATGAATCAGGAGATCCGCCGGGTGACTTCCATGGCGGATGACGAGCTTTACGAAGCGGCCAAACAGTACCAGGTCCCCTTTGATCTGCTGCTTCAGGTCAAGCAGGAAGGCAAGCTGCCCGTCGTCAACTGTGCCGCCGGCGGTGTTGCCACTCCTGCCGATGCCGCATTGATGATGCTTTTGGGGGCAGAGGGTGTTTTTGTCGGTTCCGGTATCTTCAAATCCGGCGATCCCGCCCGCCGCGCCGCCGCCATTGTCAAGGCCGTGACCAATTATCAGGATTTTGCCATGCTGGCGGATCTCTCTGCCGGACTGGGAGAGGCCATGGTCGGTATCAATCCTGAAGAGATCAAGACCATCATGGAAGAGCGGGGCATCTGATGAAAATCGCTCTTCTGGCCCTCCAGGGCGATTTTGCTGAACACGAGGCCGCTTTCCGTGCGGCGGGGGCGGAAACGCTTCAGCTCCGCAGGAAACAGGATCTGGATCTTGCTTTTGACGGTCTTGTTCTGCCCGGCGGAGAAAGTACAGTTCAGGGAAAACTTCTGCATGAATTGGAGATGTTTGATCCCCTCCGGGAGCGTATCCGGGAAGGCTTGCCGGTGTTTGCCACTTGTGCCGGACTCATTCTTCTGGCTGAACGGCTGATGGATGATCCGACTGTCCATCTCGGAACGCTCAATGCCGTTGTCCGCCGTAACGCTTACGGCAGGCAGCTGGGAAGTTTTTTCCATTCCGGGACCTTTGCCGGAATGGAAAATATCCCCATGAGTTTTATCCGGGCACCGCAGATCGAGTTCTGCTCTCCTGCCTGTCAGGTTCTTGCTGAACACGGCGGCAGGATCACTGCGCTGCGGCAGGGGAATCAATTGGCAATGACCTTTCATCCGGAACTGGAAACTGATTGCAGAGCTGCTGCATGGTTTCTCCGCGAGATCGTTTCGCCCTGTAAAGGACTGTGATATCAGCTCCGGATGACTGCGTCGGCGCGGCCGGACGTCGGCGGCACCGGTAAACTGTCATGCCCTTTCGGGGGGCATGACAGAGCTGCCAAAAGGGGCTGTTACCCTTTTGAAGTCAGACTGTTTTGCACCGCGTGGAGAAAGCGCAGCGTTTTCAAACCGTCAAACCAGCGGTGAAAGGCTTTCAGGCGTGCTTCGGCTGTCGGTGGCGTATTTTGTAAAATAGAACGCCAGACGGAAAAAAAGTTTTCTTTTTCAAGAAAATGAGTGGTATCTCCCGGAATGATTTTGCTTTCCGTCAACAGAAAGCCGTCGGGAGAGGCTGCGGCGTCAAGCAGTTGGGCAAGACAATCAAAGGCTTTGTCGGGAATATCCTCCATCATGCCGCCGGGCAGAAGGCTTTTGACAGCCTGTCCCGTGCCGAAGGGGACCCGTTCAGATACACGGGGCGAGGGATAGACCAGCGGCTCCGTCAGTTGGCAGAGGGGACTTTGTTTGACAAGTTCCTGCAAAAAATAAAAATCTTCTCCCGCTTTTTTGACCTTCATGCCGCCTGCCATGATGTAATTGGCTGTACGCACGGCAAAACCGCTGCCGATGCTGACAAAACCGTAAGGAGAACCGGCCTGGCGCAGTTTTTCCGCATAACGGAACATATAACGCTCATACTCCCGGATGGCCCGTTCCTGTTCCCGGGTCTTTCCCTGACGGTGACGGACAGGGATCAGTACGCCCGGTGCGTCAGGAGCTGCTGAAAAAGCCCCAAAGACCTCTCTGAAATAATTTTTTGAAACAGGACTGTCTGCATCCAGAGAAAAAATAATACTCTCTTTCAACTGCTGAAAAGTACGGCTTGCGGCAAAGCAGTCCATGCCCCTTTTTCTGGCCTCTCCCACACCGCCCTTGAGGTCGGGCAGGTAAAGAGGATACACCCGGGGCAGGGAGACTTTTTCAAGATAGGCTAAAAGTTCAAGTGAACTTCCTTCATCCGCTCCCGCCGGATGGTTGACGACCACGATGACTGCGGTATTTTCTCCGTCATGGGCATTTTGCAGGGAGTCAAGCACTTCCGGCAGATACGCCGTCTCATTGTAAGAGGGAATGACAACACAATGCGCATGGGAAGCCAGTTCCGGCAGATGCGGAGAGGGATGCTTTTTCAGATATTTCCTGAAGTCATGCTCGCGCATGGCCTACCTGATGAAACGCTGTGTTGTATTGACGACCCAGCGTTTGAGCAGAGGTGAGAGAATAAAATCCTCAAACTGGTTGTCTGTCTTGAACTGATAGTCACAATAAGGGCAGCGGGCATAGCTTTCTATATCCGCCGGTGTGAGCTTCTCTTTGCAGCCGGGACAGGGAATATCTGTCATGGTTGCGGGATCAAAATTACTTAATGGATTTTTGTTCTTTTTCATAATGGCTTAAATATATATCCAAAAAGAATAAAGTCAAGGGCTTTATCCGATATTTCCTGCATTTACCGCTGCATAGAAGGCGTTTTCAAAGGCCGGGATGATGATTTGATTGGCTTCAGCGCAGGTCATGCGCCGCAGGTGTGCCAATTCCGCCTCCGTATCCAGAAGAGCGTTTCTGTCATAGAACAGCTCCAGCAGGGCGGAGGAAAGGCGTCCGGCGGTAGAATCCTGATTGCGCAGAAGTTTGAAAGCTGTCCGTTCCCGGGCGTTTTGAAATTCCTCTTCGGAGAGGCCGGTTTCTCCCAGACGGCGGATCTCGCCGATCAGCATATCCGTTGCCGCTTTGGCCTGATCGCTGCGGGTTTGCGCATAAAAGGCGAACCAGCCGGGATGAAATCCGCCGGCCATATCCATGCCGACAGAATACGCCAGCGCATTGTCCTCTCTGACCTTTTTGAACAGTTTGGAGGATAAGCCGTTTTCAGCCATGGAAAGGATCATGAAAATCTGATGATGCAGAGGATCTGAAAAACTTTGTCCCGGAACCATCACGGTGGCGGCCGCCTGTTCCCGTTCCAGTTTCGTCTTCCTGAAGAGATTTTTTCCGGGAAAAACCGGCAGGGCCGGGAAGGGGGGCTCCTGATCGTGCCAGGGCAGGGCGGCAAGGATCCTGTTTCCCCAGGTCTGGGCCTCTTCTTCACTTAAACAGCCGCTGAAACCTGCCGACGCATACCGGGTTGAAAGACTGCGCTGATAAAAACGCTCCAGATCCTGGACCGTCAGGTTTTTCAGAGTATCACTTCTGCCGGCAAGTCCGTTGGCGTAGGGATGAGAGCCCAGCAGCATCTCTCTTGCCTGATCGAAGGCTGTTTCAAGCGCTGCTGTTTTTCTGCTGGCAAGAGCCTCGGCCAAACGGGTGCGTTCCCGTTCAAACTCCCGTTGTCCGAAAAGAGGCGTTGTCAGAAGCTCCGCAAGCAACTCAGCCGCCTGCTGAAAACTTTTGCGCGGCGCATCCAGTTCCACAGCAAGTGAGTTGGCGCCGCAGTTGACCGAAAGATCTGCACCGCAGCGGTCAAGAGCTGTCAGCAGGGCGATCTCATCCCGTTTTTGAGTGCCTGCGCCCAGCAAAGCTGCTGTCAGTTTGGCTTCTCCGGCCCGGCCTTGAGCTTCAAACAGCGTGCCGCCTGGAAGGATCAGGGAAAAATGCACCAGCGGGATCGTCTTTTCCGGAATCAGCAGGAGCGGGATCCCCTGACAGTCAAGCCGTTTTAAGGAATCTTCTTTTTTGCGTACCGCAGTTTTTTTGTTCTGCGCGGAACCGGTCAGCTGACGGACGGTGCAGAACTGGGTCGCATCCAGAACGTTCCGGGCTGTTTCGATGACCTCTTCGTGTGTCGTCCGGGCCAGTTCTTCCTGATAGACATCGCCCAATTCAGGATTGCCGCACTCCATGACACCGGCTCCGATAATGGCGCTGATATGTTCCAGTTCCTCCAGTTGACGCAGATGTTCGGCGTACTGCTGTTTTTTTTCACGGTTGACTTCCGAAGCGGATATATCTCCCCGGACAACTTTTTCCAGCTCTTTTTTCAGTCCGGCTTCCAGTTTTTTGAGTTTGGCCGGTGTGGTGACGGCAGTGACGCCTGCGGCGCCGCCGCCGGGAAGGGAATAACAGAAGGTGCGTAAGCTCAGGGCCAGTTCTGTTTCAAGTTCAAATTTACGGTTGAGCCGGGAGCCTGCTCCCATGCCCAGCAGCCCGAAAAGCACATCCAGTTTCGGCATTTGTTTTTGCAGATCCCCCTCCAGTCTCACGCCCAGAGAAAGACGGCTGACGGTATCGGGAAACACAAATTCTGTGCTGCGGGGAGCATAAAGCCGCAGTTCCGGCAGCGCGATGGGAGGTTCTGCAAGAAAAGTATTCTGCCAGTCTCCCATTTTTTCTTCAATAAGAGCAAAGGCCTCTTCCGGATCGACGTTTCCGGTAATGACCCAGAAACATCTGCCGGGGGTGTAGCGCCGGGCGTGGTAGGCGCCGGCCATTTCCGCAGTGACTTGTGAGATCATTTCTCTCTGGCCAATCACGGGATAACGCAGGGGATGGCGTTGATACATGAGTTTGAAAAGCTCCTCCTGCAAACGGCGGCCGGGGTCGTCCCGGGTTCTGTCATACTCCCTTAAAATCACATCCCGTTCAGCAAGAAAACGCTTTTCGGGAAGTTCCGGATAACGGACCATGGAGCTGATGACATCCAGGATCAGCGGCAGTTTTTCTCCGGGACCGCGGGAGTGATAAACAGTCCGGTCAAAAGAGGTGTAGGCGTTGACCTGACAGCCCGCATTCTGCAGCGTATCCGCCGCCGCTGTTCCGGGATAGTTCCGGCAGCCCTGAAAAAGCATGTGTTCCAAAAAATGCGAGAGACCGCAGCCAAGCTGTTCTCCTTCATGGATGCTTCCGGTTTTGATGTAACATTCGGCCATGACCGTTCCGCCGGGACGGGGAAGTATATAGGCTTCCAGCCCGTTGTCAAAACGTCTTGACAGCGTTTCTGAATAAAATTTCATAAAATAACTCAATCTATTTTGGGAAGGGCAAATGCGGGAAGAGGATCGACCGGCAGCTCCTGATGGGGAGCCGGATCAAAGTCAATATCAAAGTCACTGCGTTTGTCTCCGGGGGAGGCCGCCAGCAGTTCGACGCCGATCAGCGCATAGACCAGATCGCCGATGTCTGAAGCCGAACGGATGCCCCAGCTGTGCAGGACTTCCGGCGCAATGACGCCGTATTCCTGCGCGGCAAAATCCCGCATCCCTTCCAGCAGTTCTCTGGCGGTGACGTGACGGTGACTGTCCAGACGGCTCACTGTAAAGGTGACCGCGTCGGTGACAAAACAGTAGGCCTCGCGGGTGAAACGCGGGTCACTGTGGACGAGGTTGATGATCTTTTGTTCTGAAACGGAATCCATAATACTATTTTTTCTGCCCGGGGGCCTGTTTGCCTTTGATGACTGATGAGGGATCTGTTCCCAGATAATCGGTCAGCATCCGGATACTTTCAAGAGTCTGATTGAACTTTGAAAGGGTTGAGGTGATATCTTCTCTGCTTTCCAGCAGATCGTCAAGCGCTTTTCTGAAAGCGGCTGTACTTTCAGGAAGTTTCATTTCTGTGGTGATTCCGCTCAACTGTTCTCCCAGCTGCTTGATGACTTCCAGGTCTTTTTCAAGCGTATCCAGCAGGCGGGTCAGCCGTTTTTCATCCAGGACCCTTGTGACGGTGCTGGTGCTGACTTCCAGGTGTTCCGCCGCATCGTTGATCCGGTTGATGGCCGAACGGATGGCGGGATCGGAAAGGATCTCAGACATCCGTCCCAGTGAGCGTTCCAGTTCATGGGCGATATCCTCAAAACGGATGCTGGAAAAACGCTCAAGGGCGCTGGAAAGTGTTCCGCTCAAATCTTTGATGGAGGACTGGACCGAAGGGATGTAATGGGCACCGGGCAGTTTGGCATATGTCTGACGGACTGCTGCCGCAGAGGCGTGTTTGCCTGTGGAGGCAAAATAATCCAGATCAATGAATTTCATACCGGTGATCCCGGCAAATTCCAGACGGCAGCGCAGGCCGTTCTGGATCTCTCCTTCAAACATTTTGAAAAAAGCTGTTTCCTGATCGCCGGAGCGCGTGATATTTCTGAAATACCGGGGTTCGATATCCATGATGACAAAGACTTTTTTGGAGTCCATCTCAATAGAAAGCTGCGACACAGATCCCACCGGAACGCCCCGGTATTTGACCTGTGAACCCACGTTCAGCCCCTGAACGGACTCTGAAAAGTAAGTAAACAGCTGGACCTTTTTGACAAAGATATCCGACAGGCCGAAAAAGAAGAGCATGGCTAAAATAAGCAACAGGCCTGTTACAGCAAAGATACCTATGCGCAGATTTTGTTCACGTTCGTTCATGGTTATTGTTCTCCGGCGTTCCTTTTCAGTCCGTCCCTGCTCAAAAACTCTCTGACCCAGGCGTTTTCCGAGTGCGCACGCAAATCAGCGGGAGAACCGTCGGCAACGATGGTTTTACTTGCTTTATCCAGCATGATGACTCTGTCGGCAATGGCAAAAACGCTGTCCAGTTCGTGGGTAACGACCACGATCGTTGTATTGAACTGTTCCCGCAGAGAGAGGATGAGCCGGTCCAGTCCGGCGGAGGTGATGGGGTCCAGTCCGGCGGAGGGTTCGTCAAAAAAGAGCAGATCCGGATTCAGAGCCAGAGCCCGGGCAAGCCCCGCCCGTTTGCACATGCCGCCGGATAATTCTGAAGGCATGAAATTGCCGAAACCGGCCAGATCGACCAGTTCGAGTTTTTCGTTGACGATCTCTTCGATCTCCTGCCGGGATTTATCCGTGTATTCCCGCAGGGGCAGGGCGATGTTTTCCGCAACGGTCATGGAACCGAACAGGGCGCCTCCCTGATACGTCACGCCGAAATGCCGCATGATGAGACGCCGCTCTTCGGCCGTGGCGTTGACGATGCTCTGCCCTGATATGAGGATGTCCCCTGACTGGGGCCGGAAAAGACCGATGATATGTTTGAGTAAGGTACTTTTACCGCAGCCGGAACCGCCCATGATACAGAAGATCTCGCCGCTGCGGACATGGAAATTCAGGTCTTGAAGAACGATCCTGTCTCCGTAACCGATCACCAGATCTTTGATCTCAAGTTTGATGTTTTTTGCGTTCGTCATAATTTTCAATATCCGATAAAAGAGTACAGCAAAGTGATAACGGCATCTGCCACAACGACGAGAAAGATGGAAAGAACAACTGCACTTGTCGCTCCGCGTCCGACGCCCTGGGCATCACTGGAGGCCCTGAAGCCGCAGTAACATCCGGCAAGTGTGATGAGCGTTGCAAAAACAAGGGTTTTGGCGACGCCCAGAAGGAAGGTCATCTGATCCAGTACAGCAATGGTTCTGGCCCAGTAGGCCTGAAAGGGAATATTGAGCGAACTGCCGACGAGCATGCCGCCCGCAATGCCCGCCGCGTCTCCGAAAACAGCAAGCAGCGGCAGGGATATGAGCATGGCAAGCAGCTTGGGATAAACAAGATAAGCAGCCGGATCTATTCCCATTGTTTCCAGCGCGCTGATTTCTTCATTGACCTTCATCGTGCCGATTTCCGCCGCGAAAGCGCTGGCTGCACGTCCGGTGGAGATCATGGCGACCATGAGGGGACCGAATTCCTTGAGGACCGAAAACCCCACCAGATCGACCACAAAAATTTCCGTTCCCACTTTTCGCATCTGCAAAGCCGCCTGGATTCCCAGAACGGCCCCCATGAGAAAACAGATCAAGGTGACAACGGGAATTGACTTTGCTCCGCAGAGATCCAGATAATACAGCATCTCTTTTCTGCGGAAACCTCTCTTTCTGAAAAGAGAGGGAAACTGGGATACAACTTTGCCGATAAAGACAACAGGCTCCGCTATCTGCACACCGGCGGTGCGGAAAAAAGAGGATATTCTGTTGTTGTTTTCAGCAGCCATAGTCACCGCCGTCAAGAGTTGTCAGAAGGGACGCGGCATCTTCTGTCTCTGAGCTTTGACCTTCATCTCTTCCAGTCCCAGCGCGTACCAGAGATCGCCGAATCCGGCATTGGTGTATTGTTTGAGCTTGCCGTTGACAAGACGCTCCACGTTTTCATTGACCACAGGGTGATCGGATTTGTCTTTGGCTTTGAGAAGGATATCCACGGCCTCTTTGGATCTATCCTGTTTCAGAAGCATCCAGGCATAGACAGAGGCGAGGAAAGCTGCGGCATCCCCTTTGGTGCGGGCGCACTTTTTCCGGTAGAACTTATCCAGTCCGGCATCGTTGTTTTTATACATGCGCACCAGCTTGATCGCAAGGCTCTGCTGATCCATGAGCATGCATTTGGGCATGATCTCATCCACAGCTTTGTAGTCCTTGAGCTGGAAGAACAGCTGCATTTTCATCGTGTTGATCTGCCGGGAGAGCATAAAGTTCCAGATGTAGAACTTTTTGAAGTTTTCCGTTGCCTCCAGCGCATCGCGGGCGGCCTTGTTCTGGATCTTTTCAAGGATCTGCATGGCGGCCCGTTCGCTGCCGGGACTTCTTCTCTGAAACAGGGTGATCTGACGGTTGATGTCATTCTGGGCCTGCATGAGGATCCCCTGGACGGCCTCCTGCTCTTTGTTGATGAATTTGCGGAGGATGAGACCGGTTATCAGCTGGACGATCAGAAAAACGATGACACCGGAAACAGTTCCCCAAAGTTCATTCTGATCTTTGGCCACGATGAAACCAATGCCGCATCCGGCAATGGCGGAGATGATGAAACTTAACATAAAACAGGATTACTTTCTGCGTTTGCGCTGCTTCTGACGCTCTTTCCGCGCCAGCTTGGCCAGGCGTTTTTTCTTATCATGTTCTTTGCGGGGCTGAGGAGCGGGAGCGCCGCCGAAGAGGCCGCCCAGTCCGGCTCCGGAGTCCGGCAGCTGATCGCCGGCAAGCAATCTTCCCAGCATGCCGTTTTTGCGCATCATTTTGCGCATGCCGTCAAACTGTTTGACCAGACCGCTGACCATTTCCGGCGGGACACCGGCACCGGCGGCAATACGCTTGCGGCGCGAGAAATCCAGAATATCCGGATTGGCCCGTTCCTCTTTGGTCATGGAAAGGATGATCGCTTCAAGACGGTTGAACTGCTTTTTGTCCACAGCGGAGAGGGCATCTGCCATCTGGCGTCCGCCGGGGAGAAATTTAAGGATGCTTTCCATGCCGCCCAGTTTGGTGATCTGGCGCAGCTGGGAAAGAAAGTCATTGTAATCAAATTTGTTTTTACGCAGTTTGGCCTGAAGAGCTTTGGCCTCCTCTTCGTCGATTTCCGCCGCCGCTTTTTCGACCAGCGAGACGATATCGCCCATGCCGAGGATACGGCTGGCCATACGGTCGGGATAAAAGACTTCAAGGTTGTCCAGCTTTTCACCGATACCGACGAATTTGACCGGAACATTGGTCACTTTGCGGATGGAAAGCGCAGCACCGCCGCGGGCGTCGCCATCCAGCTTGGTGAGGATGAAACCTGTGAGATCAAGGGCTTTATGGAAGTGTTCAGCAACGGAAACAGCCTCCTGACCCAAAGCAGCGTCAGCGACCAGCAGCACATCGTCCGGCTGGACAGCCTGACGGATACGGACAAGCTCCTGGACCATGGTATCGTCGATCTGCAAACGGCCGGCGGTATCAATGATGACCGTATCAAAACCGGATTTCGCCGCTTCATCCACGGCATTGACGGCGATGGCGGCCACATTGACGCTGGTGCGCTCAACGTGGACGGGAACGCCGATCTCCTGACCGATGATGGCCAGCTGGTCGATGGCGGCAGGACGATAGACGTCTCCGGCGACCAGCAGCACTTTGCGGCCGTCGCGACGGAGCTTCAGAGCAAGTTTACCGGCTGTAGTCGTTTTTCCGCTGCCGTGGAGACCCACCAACATGATAACGGAGGGGGATTTCTGCCCCAGGTTGAGTTCGCAGGCATCGCCGCCCAGAAGTTCCACCAGTTGATCGTTGACGATCTTGACCACCTGCTGAGCGGGGGTGACGCTTTTCAGCACCTCCTGGCCCACACATTTTTCTCTGACGGTGTTGATGAATTCCGTGGCGATCTCAAGATTCACGTCGGCATCAATAAGGGCCAGACGGATCTCACGCATGGCATCGGCGATGTTTTTTTCAGAAAGCTGGGTTTCTCCCCGCAGTTTCTTGAAAACATCGTGCAGTTTGTCACTGAGATTTTCAAACATTCTCTTTTTTGAATTCCTATATTATTTTAATAATCGACATAATCATCCAGTAATATACTCTTTCTTTCCCGTTAATTCAAGGGCAGATTGATAAAACTCTTCCTGAGAAATGGATGTTTTTTGACTGGCGGGGAGAAATATTGAAAAAATTTTCTCTCCGGGGCTTTTTGGGTTTGCTTAAATTGAGAAACAGTATTATATTTGCATCGGATGGTTTTTTACTGTTGAACTATGGAAGGAGGTCTCTGTTATGAAAAGACGTGAATTTCTCAAAGCAGCCATGACACTCGGCGTGCTGGGAAGCGTGGCCAAAGCCAGTCCCGCGTTTGCCGGTCTTGAAACGCCCAAACGTTCCAGGACTTCCGGAAAGGCGCGTTCTGTCATCGAACTCTGGATCTGGGGAGGACCTTCTCATATCGAGTCTTTTGATCCGAAGCCCCGGGCCTCCCGGGATTATAACGGCGGACACGGCGCCATCCCCAC
>JAFVYP010000066.1 GCA_017508555.1 Lentisphaeria bacterium | reverse complement strand
GAGGGGAAAAGACAACTTTTTTTCACGAGAAAAAAAGTTTTCTTTTCCCCTCGCGCTCCCCTTTTCTTTCAAAAAAAGCTGGTTATTTTGGTGTTGGGCAGAACAGGCCGTTTGGGGCTGGGGCTGGCTCCGTACACTTCCGTACACTTCCGTACCTCTCCGTACAAACGCCCCGCGCTCCCCCTTGCTTTCAAGAAAAAGCGGGGTATCTTGGTGTTCCAATTCCTGCTGGCCGATCAAGACAGAGCGTGACCGCAGAAGGTTCGGGTATTCGGCTGTACCTTTGCGCTGTTGAACAGCTGCACAAAATTGACGGATCTTCATTGTTTTTTCTCCTTCATCGAGTTTAATTCGGGGAAAAGTTTTCTGTCTGCTTCAATAAAGGCTTCCACCAGTTCATCATGGATTTTTTCCAGCGGCCATTGACCGACGATGAACGGTGCCGTTGTTGCGGCATATCCGGACGTTTTGGCAAGCAGAGCGCGGTCTGGCGCGTAACTGTTATAACCGTTTGCAAGTCCGACAACTGCGGGTATGGGGGCATTGACCTTTTCAATGACCTCATTTTTGATCGCCTGCATGATCTCAAAGGGCGCTCCGAGAAGTTCGACCGATCCAATGCGCAATGCGTGGATCTCTGCCGGAATGACCGGCTTTTTTCCGTTTTTCAGATCTGAAATCATTTTTCTTACACCGGGAAGTTTAACGGCGGCGATACGTTCATCGTAGCCTGCATCGGAAGCCTCCGCGCGGTGCAGCACTGCGGAAAATTCACGCTCTTTTTCCAAAAGAAATTCCAGATCCCAGGCCTCTCTTACAGAACATTCGATCCTTTTCGAGTAAGAGCTTATTTTCTCCGGAACGGGATTGTTCCGTGCTTTCTCAAGACCGTTGCGCACAGCATTGGCAAAGCGCGAGGCAAAGATATCCAGCGCCAGCATCGACGGCTGCTCCGCCTGGTGGACACAGCCGGTGTTGACATCTCCCAGGGCGCCCTGAAGGAAAATGCCCACAGAACCGGGATACTGCCGCATAAGCTGATGCAGCGCGACCCCCGGATAGTCTCCGTGGATCAGATGGGTCTCTTTGCAGCAGACAACCGGATGACAGCTGAAACTTGCAAAAAAGCCTTTGAGCTGACCGTCTGCTCCGTCGCAGCGGATGACAAGGACTTCGGTATCTGTCAGTTCCGGATGAGCAGGCTCCCAATCCTCTTTCAGGACCTCTTCCAGCGGAGAGCTGTTGCCGATATCGTACTCCCGGTTGATCCCGATATGGCGGCAGGGGACCCGGGCCGCTGAGAGATGGACTTCTTCAAGATTTTTCCAGGCGTCAATGGCGCTGCTTGCGATTTTATAAGGCAGGATCTCCACATACGGCAGATCCGGTGCGCCCCAGCCGCTGTCTGAATTTCCCACAGCGGGACCGGAGTGCGTGTGGGAACAGCAGACCATGATATCATCTGCCGCCACACCGGGGATATGACGGCAGATCTCCTGCCGGATGAGACTGACATATTCTGCCGGAAGACAGCCGAGATCGCAACCGATGACAACACAACGTTTGCCGGAGTTATCCTCCAGCACTGCGGCTCTTGCTCCCAGGGGATCCCTGATGCCGGTTGAGATCCGGTTGATATAGGGACCAAAACCGAAAAGCTGTACGCCGACACGCGGGGTTATATCTGTTTCCGCAAATCCTGCTTTCATTTTATGGCTCCTTTGTGAAGTTTTCTGCAGGCTGGCATTGGATACATTGTTTAGGTTCGATCATCACGGGGGCTGCCCAGCGGACAGCATTACCGATAACGGTCAGGATATTTTTGTCATAGTAAGTGGGAAATGTTTCATGTCCGGGAGCAAAGTAGAAGATCTTGCCGTTGCCGCGCTGGAATGTGACACCGGAACGGAACACGTCTCCTCCCTGGAACCAGGACATGAAGATGATTTTTGCATCATCCGGAATATCAAAGGGTTCTCCGTACATTTCTTCATGGGGCAGGGCAAAAGTCCGGGGAACGTTCCGGGCGATGGGGTGAGCGGGGGCCGTCACCCAGAGCCTTTCCTTTTCTCCCACCTGACGCCAGCGCAATGAACAGGAGGTCCCGAGAACTGATTTGAAAACCTTCGAGTCGTGTCCGGAATGGAGAACGATCAGTCCCATTCCGGCAAGTACCCGTTGACGGATACGGTTGACCAGCTCATCTGAAAGTTCCCGGTGCGCCCAGTGGCCCCACCAGAGAAGGACATCGGTGTTTTCCAGAATTTCTTCCGGAAGCCCCTGTTCCGGATCATCCAGGGCAACGCAGGTGATATCAAGATCATCTGCTGATATCCCTGCTGCGATGGCGCGGTGCATCCCTTCTGGATAAACGGATTTTACCGGTTCCGTTTTTTCATGCCGGAATTCGTTCCAAATCGTTACACGGATCATATCTGACTCCTGTTTTCATAAACTTTTTGAAAAATATCGGCAATGACAGGAAGCATATCAGGAGAATCCATATAGGTATGCAGCAGCGTCTTGGCGTTCAAACCGAGAAATTCCGCATTGGGACAACCGCAGTTCCGGTACTTTTCCGTATTGAAAAGCATGTGTTTATAGACGGGACCGTAATTGTTGAAAATGGGAAAGCCTTCATAAGCAAAGACCGGACCGATATCTTTCGTCCCCCATATTTCCGGATCGAATATGACTTGGACGCCGTAATATCCCTGGGTTGTTGCCAAACGTCCCGGGGCCTGGATCCTGACGCCGGGAAACTGCTTGACTATCTGACAGAGACTGTCGGCAAACTGCCGGTATTTTTGGAGACGTTCCGGCAGTTTTTTCAGTTGGCGGCTGAGGATCAGGGCGCTGATGGCAAGTCCCCGGTAGTTGTGGCAGATCATTTCCGGCGGCGGAGGCGTTTTAGCTCCGCCCTGGCTGTCCATTCTTGAGTAACCGATATGTTTGGCGCGGTAAAGAAGATCGGCTGTTGTGGCATCGTTGGTCACACAGATCCCCCCTTCACCGGACGACAGTGTTTTGGATTGCTGGAAACTGAATGAACCGACATCGCCCCAGCTGCCTGCTCCGCGTCCGTTCCACTTGCCGCCCTGCATATGGGCGCAGTCTTCGATGACGGCAATGTCATGTTGGCGGGCAATGGCAAGGATCTCCTCCAGATCCGCCATGCTGCCGTAAAGGTGGACCGGAATCACCGCCCGGGTTTTGGCGCTGATCGCTTTTTGGAAACTTTCTGCCGAAAGACAGCAGGTGTCTTTATCCACATCGGCAAAGACGGGGGTTGCTCCCACATAGATCACGGCCATGGCCGTTGCCATCCAGGTCAGGCCCGGCACGATCACCTCATCGCCCGGTTTGATCCCGAGACTCAACAGCGCACACTCCAGCGTGACGGTTCCGTTGGCCATGAAAACGCCGTATTTTGCATCGCAACTGGCGGCAAATTCTGCTTCAAATGCCTGCTCCATTTCACTGTTGAAAGACCATTTCCCCGAAAGGTAAAGCTCTTTGACCAGTTCGGCTGTTTCCTCATCGGTCGGCGGCCATGCCGCCCGTTGGTAGGTTCCCGGAGCAATGACCGGGGTGCCGCCGTGGATCGCTAATACTGACATGATTTTTTCCTCCATGAATAGTTTATGATATGTTGGATCCGGGCTGAAAAAATTTGTTTTTTTCCCTGATTCCGTGAGTAATATAATTTGTATTTTTCTGAAATACAACTATATTAAATTGTCAATATACAATATTTTATTGCTCATTTATATCTTATGGTAAGCGAAGAAATAAAGTCGGTTCTTGTTGATTATCAACAGCGGAAAATGATTTCAAGTCTGCTTGATCTGTTCTCTGAAGAGGAGTCTTTTCCGGAGGAAGAGGTCTGGCGGAAAAGTCACAGTCAGCAGCATTATCAGAAGGAGGCTATGCTGATACTTTCCGGCAGTCACTCTGTTGCACTCAACGGCAGGACCTACCGCGGGAGCGCCAACACGCTGCTTCTGGTCAATTCACGTGAAGTGCATGACTCCCGCTATTATCCCGGGATCGACGATGCTTCTCATTTGTGGCTCATCATCAAACGGGACTGTGTCATCTGTCAATGTGATGAAGTGCGGAATAAAAAATTCAACATTCTTTTTCATCATCTTTATGAGGACAAAGAAAAAATCCGCATGCTGCACCGTATTTGGGAAGCCGCTTATGCCGGCGTGATGGAGCCCCAGACAGCTTTTTTCGGTATTTCAGTTATCATCAACGGGATTTTCTGGGATATTCTTTCTGTATCCGCGCCGCTGCTTCCCCAGGGGACAAATACCCGCGAAG
Source organism: Lentisphaeria bacterium (assembly GCA_017508555.1). Taxonomy (GTDB): domain Bacteria; phylum Verrucomicrobiota; class Lentisphaeria; order Victivallales; family Victivallaceae; genus UBA1784. Next base: position 14,931 of record JAFVYP010000066.1, on the reverse strand, counting down.
CCGCCATCGAAAAAGCACGTCATTACATCGACAGTACCTGGGGAAAGGGATGTACATTGCCCTTTCTTGCGGAACTGACCGGATACAGTACTGTTCATTTTCAGAGACTTTTTGAAAAATATACCGGCAGAAATGTCAGGGAATATATCCGTTTGCAGAGAATGCTGCGTTATGAGGAAATGCGCAACTATTACCCCCTCAAAGCCATTGCTGAAGAGCTGGGGTTTTCATCTGCATCGGCGCTGTGCCATTTTCTTGAAAAAGTCAGAGACAGAAAGTGACCGGCTCTTCCGGAATAGCGGTATCCTGGCCGTTTTTCTGAAGGCTTTGTTCCCGATACGGGCAGATAAATAACCAAAAATCAAGGCTGTGTTCCCGATATGGGTAAATTCTATGATACAGAACTGAAAATACTTCGCTTTTCTTGAAAAGAGTTGGGGGTTCGGGGGAAGAGGAAAACTTCTTTTCACGTGAAAAGAAGTTTTCCTCTTCCCCCGATGCCATCTGCCCCTGTCGGGAACAGCGCGTTTCTGAAAAGCCGCTGTTTACGGCAAAGAGCGATGGGGGCGGGGAAAAATGTCTGTTTCCCGTTGATTGGCGGCAGGGGGCTTGACGGAGGTGTTTTCCCGTGTGACGGGAGCAAAGAGCAGAAAGGGGGCGGTCACGGCGAGGGCCAGCCCGAAAGCGGCACAGCGGCTGCTTTTTCTTCTTTGCGAGAGGCCGGTGATGTAGATGATCCGGCTCCGCAGTTCTCCGGAATACTCCCTGAAGGCCAGCGCAACTTCCGGCGGTCGGGAGGTGTCGGCAAAAAACAGCAGGAGACGGCCGTATTCCTTTGTCCGTTCCGGAAAACGTTTCATGACTTCCGCATCGCAGGCCAGTTCACAGTTGATCCGCAGGCGTCTGCGGGCGGCAAGAAAAAATGGATTGAACCAGCAGAAGGGCCACAGGGTCAGTGTGAAAATGTTGATGATGCCGTCAAAAGAGCGGTAGTGGATATATTCATGGGTCAGCAGAAGTTCCAGTTCACTGTCTGTCAGCTGTTGCAGACAATTTTGCGGCAGAAGGAGCTTCTGCCTGAAAAAACCGAAAAGGACTGGAGGATGTTTTTCTTTCCCTGAGTCCAGAAGCAGCGGACCTTTGACTGCATTTTTTGTGACCTGTTTCCAGAGCCGTTCTATTCTTGCGTCTGTTACGGGACGGAAGTGCCTGACCTGTCTGCGGCAGCGCAGATACGAGACTGCCAGCAGGATGATCGCTGGGACGATCGCCAGAAGCAGGCCCAGAAGATAGGGGTAGTTGTGATAAGATAATCCCGTAAGTTCCCTGGAGTAATCTGTGACTTTGCAGACAAGCTCCACATGCTTCACCATACCGGCGATTTCCCGGGGAAGAATATCTGCCGTTCGGAGGACAAGCGCTTTGTAGCCGGTGAAATCAATGACAAAAGGCTGAATGGAAAGCACGGGGTGAGGCATCATCATCAAAATCAGACAAAGGATCCACAGCGCTCTGCGGACACGGGCTGAAAGAACATCTTCTCCGATGTTTTCAGCTCCCGCCAGCAGCAGAACCTGAAAGGCCCCGCGCAGCAGGATAAAGGTGACGGGAACGATCAGCCAGCTCATTTGCTTGAGGCCTTGTCAAGGAGTTTTTTCAGAGCATCTATTTCTTCCTGAGACATATTTTCATGCCGCACAAGACAGGTGAGAAAGTCTCCGGCAACGCCGTTGAAAAGTCTGTCCAGCAGGGAACGTCCGGCCATATAGCGGTATTCCTCCCGGCCGATCCGTGCTGAATAGATAAAAACGCTGTCGCTGCGGATTCGGGAAACGGCCTCTTTGCGGAGCAGACGCAGCAGCAGGGTTTTGATCGTGGGTTCTGTCCAGTTTGTTTTTTTCAGAAGTTTATCTGTCAGCTGACGGGCTGAGAGACCGGGGGTGAGCCAAAGCTCTTTCAGAACCTCAAGTTCTGCATCTGATATAGTGATCTTTTTATTCATCAACGGATATCCTTATAATTGAAAATACAGATCGCTGCCACAAGAAAGCCGCAGATATACATGGCCAGCAGGGCCAGATTGAGCAGCAGTTTTTCCATGGGGAAGGGCGTCAGCCAGAAAAGAAAGGCGTTGTTCATGATCTCCGAGATCAGCCACGGCCGCAGGACTCCGGCAAATGGCAGGGCCGCTGCTATGTAGGAGACAAAATAGATGGTTATGACAGCTAATGCTGCTGCGCTCATCCGGTTGAATACCGCAGAAAACATCAGTGCCATCGTTCCCAGAGTCATCAGTGAGAAGGAAAAGTAGAGCGAGGCGCAGACGTAACGGAATAGGGCCTCCCCGTTGGACATGATGGAAACTGTTGATCCGAACACCTGTCCCGGCATCAGCAGCATCTGGACAGGGGCTGTTCCGAAAAAGAGGCAGCCGATGATGACGCCGGCGGAGGAGAAAAAGAGACTGTAAAGAAAACTTGCCAGATAGACTGCGGTGAATTTTGTCAGAATGACACCTGTCCGGGAGCGGGGACGGGTCATGTAGAGTTTCAAAGTCCCCTCCTGCATTTCCCCGGCAAGGCAGTCTCCCCCCAGGGCCGCCATGACGATCGGCATCAGGACGATGAAGGTGGGGACAAGCATGATGCGGGCAAAGAACAGGCCGTCAAGATATTTGGCCGCTTCATTCCGGTCGGCGCTGAAACTGGATAATGTCTGGGCCAGGGTGGAAACGGAACTTTTATAGGCGATATAGCACAGCAGCAGAAAAAGCAGATATCGGGCAAGGGGAATGTAATTTTTCTTCTGGCGGCTCATTTTCAAGAGTTCATAAGCGGTATCGCGTATCATCTGTTTTTCTCCCGTGAAGAGTGGCTGAGAAAAAAATCCTCCAGTTTCTGCGGCTCCGGAGCAAAGTGCTTCAGGGCGAATCCCTCTTGGAAAAGCAGCGTGCTGATTTCCGCGATATCCGCGTCCGGCGGAATGGAAAAGAGGCAGCTGTTTTCTGCTGTTTCCGGAGCTGAGGTGATCCAGGGCCTCCCCTCTGAACAGGCCTGTTCAAGGAAGCGTTTGAGTTTTTCCCCGTCATCCGCTGCGACCCTCAAACGGACCCTGCCAGCGAGAAGCGTTTGCAGCTCCCCTGCGGCTTTGAGTTCTCCGTTGGAAAGCATGATGATGTCATCGCAGATCATTTCCACTTCTGAAAGCAGATGACTGCTGACAAGGACTGTAACACCGGCTTCGTGCGAACAGGCCTTTATCAGATGGCGGATCTCAGCAATGCCTTCCGGATCCAAGCCATTGGCCGGTTCATCCAGAATGATATATTTTGAGTCAGGCAGCAGGGCAAGGGCGATCCCGAGACGCTGTTTCATGCCCGTGGAAAGAACACCTGCCTTCCGGTCAAGGATATCTCCGATCCCCAGAAAATCCGTCACCTCTTTGAGTTTTTTATCGTAGGCTTTGCCGTATCCGCCGGAAAGCAGCGCCAGATTGCAGCGGGCGCTCAAGTCGGAATAAAAACTGGGCCATTCCACGATCGCACCCAGACGGGAAAGCGCCCGTTTGCGGTCGTCGTGGACATCGAAACCGTCAATAGCGGCACTGCCCTCTGTGGGATAGATCAACCCTGTTATCAACTTTATCAGCGTGCTTTTGCCGGCGCCGTTATGTCCGACGAGGCCCGTGACGCGCGCCTCACGGATCTCTGCGGAAATGTTTTTCAGCGCCGCTTTGGAGCCGTAGGATTTTGTAAGATGATCGACTGTGATACTCATGGTGCGTATTCCTGCATGGCATCCGTTGAGACGCGGGAAAGCAGATAAAGACAGTTGACCGAGGTGGATTTGCCTTCCGGACCGTGGAAAAATCCACCGTCGGTCATCAGCGGCAGTTTGAGTCTGAATTGTTTTGAACGCAAATTTTCTTCCCGGGCTTTTTTGCCATTGATATCCAGACTGCTCATCCACTGATAGCTGCTTCCCCAGGCTTCAAAGAGCGTTTTTCCCCCTGTCCCCTCTTCCGGTCTGTCGGAGGGACAGAGAAAGACCTTCTTACCCCCCAGATGCGGCTCAAGAAGTCCGGTTATTCCCGGATACTCCTCTTCGCCTGCCGCCGGTTTGAGCGGATATGAACGGCTTACCGGCAGATGATCCTTGTTGGCATGTATGTACATTTCCAATCCGGTCCCGATCTGCTTCAAGTTGCTCAGACAGACACTTCTGCGCCCCGTTTCACGCGCCTTGTTGAGCGCAGGCATCGCCATCCCCGCCAATATAGCAATAATCGCAATCACTACCAGCAGTTCTATGAGAGTAAAGGGGTGTGATGCGAGGGGAAAAGACAACTTTTTTTCACGAGAAAAAAAGTTTTCTTTTCCCCTCGCGCTCCCCTTTTCTTTCAAAAAAAGCGGAGTATTTTGGTGGCGGGTGATACCGGCCGTTTGGGGCTGAGGCTGGCTCCGTACTCTTCCGTACTCTTCCGTACCTCTCCGTACAAACGCCCCGCGCCCCCCCTGGCATTGCGGGGTAAAACAATCCGGAGCTTGCCGGATACCTGCCTTTGAAACAGCTGAAGACAGCGTTTTTTTCATGGTTACTGCCCCATTGTTTTCATGGTTTTGATCCAGAGTTTCGTCAGCGGCGCAAACTGTACCCGTTCAGCAGGAGAGAGGCCTGAAAAGATGATTTTGTTGACTTCTCCGGTAAAAGCCTGCATTTCCGGGGTTTTGAGCATAGCTTCCGCCTTTTCCCGTTCCCGGGGGTGGGAAACCAGATCCCGGTAATTTTTTTCTGCCCGTTTCTGCATGGCATTCAAGGTTTTGATGCGTTCTTCTTCCGGCATCGTGCGCAGCTGCTGCAATGAGCCGCGGACAGCTTGGACGATCGCGCCTTTGCGGATCTTTTCCTGCTCCTCTTTCGGACGTTTTTTCAGTTGTTTGTTCAGATGACGCCTGATTTCCCGTTTGCGCTGTCCTGTCATGGAGGGGGACATGGAACGGGCCAGTGCCGTCTGAAGTTCCTGATCGTTCCAATTCTGTTTGGCAAGGATCTCGTCCGGAGACAGAGCTTCCGGTTTCAAATGGCAGACGATGATGCCGAGGATCAGAATGACCGGCACTCCCGTCAGCAGCGGCAGAAGAAGTTTCTTCCCCCGTTTACGCTGTAACGGTTTTGAGGCAGTTTCCATAATAGTCCTTTCTGGGAGATTACATTTGTCATTTTTTGTATTCCACCCCGATCGGATACTGGAACAGGGGGAATAAATAAAAATTACACTTGTAATCTTAAAAAATCAAGTTGTGATTTATAAAATTTCAGCTTTTTTCTCCAGGACCTTTTTCATCAGAGTGGAAAAAGCGTAGTTTTTCAAATCGTTATCGGAGACAAACAGTCCCTGTTCTGAAAAATCCGGGGGCAGTGGCAGCGTGCCTTTGAAAAAACGCAATTCCAAATCAAAATGGGTGAACACATGCCGGATCTTTGCAGGAAGTTCCTGCCAGTTTCCTTCAAAGGGAAAACGTCCCTCTTCATCCCACGGCAGCTCCCAGAGACCGGATAAAAGGCCCTTGCCGGGACGTTTGCGGATGAAGAGTTCATTCTGTTCATTCAAAAGGATGAATACAGCTCCGTGTTTCTTTTTCTTTTCAAGTTTTTTCAGCAGGGGGATCTGCTCCTGTATGCCCTTTTTCCGTGCGGTGCAGTTGTTTTGCCAGGGACAGAGGCCGCACTGCGGCGCAGCCGGTTTGCAGATTGTTGCTCCCAGATCCATGATCGCCGAAGCGTAATCGGCTCCCGCCTCCTGCGGCGTCAGCCGGACGGCAAGGGGCGTGATCTTTTCCCGATCGACCACCTCACGGATGCCGTAATAGCGGGCCAGAACACGGATGACATTGCCGTCCACCACTGTTTCCGGTAGATTGAAAGCAAAGGCGCAGATACTTGAGGCCGTGTAGGGGCCGATACCGGGCAGCTTCAGCAGTTCGGCTCTTTCCGCAGGAAAGCTGCCGCCGTACTCCGCCATGACAGTCTGGGCGCAGGCGTGCATTTTTTTAGCTCTGGTGTAGTATCCCAGCCCCTGCCATTGGAGCAGCACATCATCCAGAGAGGCCCCGGCCAGACTTGCCATATCCGGAAAACGTTTCATCCACTTTTCAAAGTAGCCGCAGACTGTCTGGACCGTGGTCTGCTGAAGCATGATCTCCGATACCCAGACGGCATAGGCGTCCGGATGAGCGCCGCCTGTGACGCGCCAGGGGAGAACTCTGCCGTTTTCTCTGTACCACTTGAGTAAAAGTTCAGCTTCCCGTGTCATAATTCGATGAGCGTATAATTTTTGCTGCCCAGACCGATTTTTTCAGCGTAGGAAAGCTGTTCATATCCTCTGAAGCGTTTTCCCTGACGGGCGCAGGCATCGTAAGCGGCTGTATCGGCGGCCACAGGGTCTGTTGAGACAAAGAGACCGATATCATCTGTCACTTTGAACATGGGGACAGGTTCACAGTCGCATCCCCGGGTGATGTTGAGGGCAAAGACAAAATAGATATTCCGTCTGCCGGTATGGGCGGCCAGGGCATATTCCACCAGTTTTTCACGGAAAAATTTTCCTTTGAACGCGGCGTTGAGCAGTCCTTTCAAACTCAAAATGGAAACGGCGTGATTGCGGCAGGCGGCATAACAGGCGCCGCACCCCAGACATTTTGAGCTGTCGATCACAGGTTTGGGAGAGAGGGAGATCGCTTCCACCTGACAGCGTTTGAGGCACAACCCGCATTTTTTGCACAGCCAGGTGCGGATACGGGGCTTGACCCCCAGGTGCATCGCCATTTTTCCGCCTTTGGAGGCGAACCCCATGCTCAGCTGTTTGATAGAGCCTCCGAACCCCGCCAGCGCATGACCTTTGAAATGAGACATGACCAGCAGCTGCTGATAAGAGGAAAAGTTTTTTCCCAGATGACAGTGTTTGAAATGTTTGCCGTCAATGGGGACATCATAAGACATTTCCCCGTGGTCTCCGTCAGCAACTTCAAAAGGAACACGGGCAAAACCGTGGGCAGCGGCCAGCTGGGAGTGGGCCTCCCTGTTGCCTCTTTTGCCGCCGTAAAGGACGCTGGTCTCGATGAAACAGCTTGCGATTTCCCGCTTTTGGAGACAGTCCAAGACCCCGTTATAGCAATGGGGAGAAATAAAGGTCTTGTTGCCGGCCTCTCCGCAGTGGACTTTCAGGGGAATATGTTTTTCCAGGGGAATGTTTTCCGCCGTGACGATGTGTTCAAAGAGTTTTGCCGCAGCAGAGGATATCTCCGCGTGGTCCGCTTTTTTTAGCGGGATGAAGTAAACATTTGCCATAAAAAGATCTTTCTATTCAGTTACAACACGGTAGGGCAGGGCATCCAGGAACATCCTGCCGTAGCTTTTGGTAATGACTCTTCTATCCAGCAGGACAATGACTCCTCTGTCGCTGCGGCTGCGGATGAGCCTGCCGGCACCCTGACGGAATTTCAGGACCGCTTCCGGCAGACTGTATTCCGAAAAGGAGCTTTTCCCCTGCTGTTCGATGCGCTGCATCCGGGCGGCGATGAGCGGATGTCCGGGAGAGGCAAAGGGCAGACGGGTCAGGATCACGTTGCTGAGGGCCTCACCGGGGACGTCCACTCCGGTCCAGAAACTGTCTGTGCCGAAGAGAACGGAGTCGATATCCTCTTTGAACTCATTGAGCATCTGAAAGCGGGTCAGTTCCTCTCCCTGAACAAGCAGCCGCCATCCCCGGACCATAAACTCCTGTTTCAGGGAGCTGGCGCAGGTTTTCAGCGCATGATAACTGGTGAAAAGCACAAAGGCTTTGCCGTCGGTCAGTTCCACATAGCGCGGGATCTCCTGCACCAGCGCCGGCAGAAATTCGCTGCTGGCCGGATCGGGCATTTTGCGCGAGATATAGATCGTGGCCTGATCGGGAGAGTAAGGCGAATCCAGACGGATGCATTTGCCGCCGTGGTATCCTGTTCTGCCTGCAAAATAATCAAAGCGGTTGCGGACTGTCAGGGTGGCACTGCACAGCATGACTGGAAAATCCTGTTTGAAAAGAAGTTCGCTCAAAATTTCCGCCACGTTGAGGGGCGCTGCGTGCAAGGTGACGGAGTTTCTTTCCGACTCCGCATAATAGACGCAGTCCTTGATGGTCTGGTGCGTGAATTGGTCCAGGCTGTCGATGTACTCCCGGCAGCGGGAAAGCTGGGACCCCAGTTCTGTGGAAAAGGATTCATCTTCCTCATCCTCCAGCCGTCTTGCCAGCAGTTTGGCAAGCTCCAGCAGCTTCGGCGTCAGCCGGTCGGGAAATCTGTCGGGATTATTGATGGCAGCCGCTGTCTCTTTTTTCTCAAGCAGCCAGTTTTCGTAGGGGGCGAAAAAGCCGTAGGCTTCGTCCCTTGCGTCAGCGGCGGCGGCCCGGAGCGCCAGCACATCCGGTCCGGAACGCATGAGAAGCCCCCGGGCGTTGTCCGGATTATACAGCCGGTTGAGTGTGCTGACAAGACCGCTGCGGGATAAATGCAGTCCCAGATATTCAGCCGCATTGTTTTCAAGCGTATGAGCTTCGTCGATCATCACAGCGCCGTAATTGGGCAGAAGAGAGCCTTCTGTTTCAGCGTTTTCCAGCGCGCCGTGCATGGCAAGATCGGTAAAAAAGAGCGCATGATTGGCGACGATGATATCAGCCTCCTCCCACTGGCGCCGTGCCTTGAAGTAGTAGCACTGGCGGAAATAAGGACATTTGGCAGAAAGACAGTTGCCGGATTCACAGCAGACAAGATTCCAGACCGCCGGATCCATATTGAAGCCGAAGCCGTCCCGTGTGCCGTCGCTTCCTTTGGCAAGTTTCTCATTGAGTTTATCCACATCCAGCAGCAGGGAGGGATTGGGCAGAAGCGCATCCCGCTGGTCGCCGGAAAGCAGTTCCAGCCGTCTGCGGCAGAGATAATTTCTTCTGCCCTTAGCCAGAGCGGCTTTGAATTCTATGCCGGTGAGTTTGGCCAGCATGGGCAGATCTTTTTCGATCAGCTGTTCCTGAAGGTTGATGGTCTCCGTCGAGATGACCGATGGACGGCGGCAGCACCGGGAGCGGAAGATCAGGGGAACAAGGTAAGCAAAACTCTTGCCGACCCCCGTGGGCGCTTCGATACAGAGGTTTTCCCCCTCCACCAGAGCCCGGGCGATGGCGGAGGCCATCTGCCGCTGCTGGGGGCGGTCTTCCGGTTTTCTGCCGCCGAAATCGGCGGACATCAGAGGGCCGTCTGGTGAGAAAAAGGCATCGCACTGGGCGATCAGATCTTCCTGCGGGCGGGATTCTGTTTCATAACCGACTTCAAAATCATCCAGCGGAAAATCCGTTTCTCCGGGGAAAACATCTTCATAAGTGATCTCATCCACAGAAAAATCCTCTGTTTCCATCCGGGGATCGTTGTCAAAGGGAGCATCTTTCAATTTGATCATAATTCAGACAGATACTCCGTAATAAAGCGGGCCGTTTCTCCGGCTGTTTTGGAGGAGGTCCGGAAGGGGATCGCCAGTTCTGCGCACAATTTTGCTGCGTGTTCTCCATCCCCCGCCGTCAGATCGGCGGCGCTGCGGCAAAGGGAGGCCGCACTTTTGGCCGCGGCGGCTTTGGAGACGGTTTTTTCGCAGAACTTGAGTTTGATGTTTTCTTTTGAAGAGAGTTTGAGGACGACTGTCAGCAGATCATCTGCTGCGGCAAGATCGGCGTACAGTTTTCCGCAGAAGGCCGTACATTCGGCGGCAAATTTCAGGATCTCTTCGGCGTCGATCAGTTTGCCGTTCCGGCGGATATCGGCATAAAAGAGGAATTCTCCTGTGTTGAAAAGCTGCCACATGCACGGTTCTTTTTCGGAAAGACAGCGCAGCCCCGTATTGACGGGCCGGATGGATTTCATCAGTTCCGGCGTGAAAAATCTTCCGGCCGGACGGGGCAGACCTGCCTGTTCAACGGCCTGTCTGAGTTCATCCGTATCAAAGATACTGCCGCTGCTCAGCTCAGGTTCGATGAAAAAAGCCAGATGGACAGTTTCTTCATCCGCCGGACGTCTGCGTCTGAAATACGCCCGGGCGGAGGCACAGGCGTCATCAAAAGAGGGGGAGCGTCCTTTGCCGGACACATCAGTTCTGTTCTCGTAGAGGATGCCCCTGAGCATGCGTCCCAGCATTTCCCGCTGATTTCTCAAGGCTCTGCGGATGATATCCGACAGTTCCAGCGCCCGGCGGGCGGGACGGCTGGAGGCATCGGCCGTGCGGATGTAAAAGACCCCCGTCTGTAATTCTCCATCCACGCCGCTGGAGCAGACATGAGGCAGCGTTTTGAAGGGACGGATGGCAAAAATGGCGTAACGTTTACAGCGGATCAGCGGTCTTTCGATGGTGAAATCTATGGGCGGCTCCACATGCTGATTGACAAAGGAACCAACTTTGGAGGGATCGAAGGAGGCGCATTGTTCAGGTGTAAGCCCCGTGCGCTTGGAGGGATATCCGGAAGCGTCCTCTCCCACACCGACCACGATAAAGCCGCCTCTGGTGTTGGCAAAAGCCAGCAGGTGACGGACAAATTTTGCCCGTCCCGCTTTGGTCATCTCATCCCAGTTCTGAGCGGCTTTGTAGTCCAGTTCATCGGACTCTACGCCTCTGTAAACCAGTTCTTTCCAATCGGTGCTGTTGAAATCCATTTTCAGTCGTTGTCTTCCTGTTCCATGTAAAGCAACCCCTGACAGTTGTCGCAGGTGGTGAATTTATCCCGTTTGATATTGCTGAGGCATTGGGGCGTCACCCGCAGAAAACAGTTGCCGCAGACACCGTCTTCGACTTTGGATACGGGCGTACGGACAGATTTGGAACTGAGCAGACGGTTGTAAAGGCTCATGGTGTCAGGATCTATGCCGCAGAGACGGTTGGGACGTTCTGCTTTGAGTTTGGAAATCTCCTGTTCCACGGTTTTGGAAAAGGCAAAAAGCTCATCAAATTCAGCTTTTATCATTTTGATCGTATTGTTGTTGTCCTCTTTGGTTTTGAGGGCAGTTTTCTTTGCCGCTTCCAGATCATCCAGCAGGAGCAGGGCTTTTTCCTCAAACTCACCGATCTTCGTCTTGTTGTTGTCGATGGCAGTGAGCATGGCCTGATACTCTGTGTTTTTCTTGACCAGACTGGACTGCTGCTGGAGTTTTCTGTTTTCCTCTTCCAGTTTTGCAGCTTCACCTTCTGCGGCTTTGATGGCCAGCTCCACCTGACGGACCTTATCCGCGGCGGCGGCCGTTCCGGCCAGGAGTTCATCCCGTTTGGCGATAAGAGCTTTCATCTCTTTGGGCAGAAGTTTGTGGCGGGACTCCAGATCCCGCAGTTTGAGATCCAGTTCCTGAAGGCGGAGCAGAGAATTGATGTCAGTCAGTGGCATGAGCGTTTTTCCTTATGCAAATGATGGTTGTTGTTTTCAGAAGAGTTCTCCGGCGTCAAGGGTCTTTTCGATCCCCAGTTTCTGCCATGCTTTGGGGGTTGCCACGCGGCCTTTGCTGGTGCGGGTGAGGTAGCCCCTCTGGATGAGGAAGGGTTCGTAAACATCTTCGATCGCTTCCTCTTCCTCGCCCACCGAAACGGCGATGTTTTTAAGACCAACCGGGCCGCCTCTGAAATTGGAACAGATCACATCCAGGATACGCAGGTCCATTTCATCCAGACCGTCGGTATCTATCTGAAGCATGGCAAGGGCAGCTTCTGCCACCTTTCCCGTAATGACGGAATCGGCTTTGATCTGGGCGTAATCTCTGGCTCTGCGGAGCAGATTATTGGCGATACGCGGGGTTCCCCGGCAGCGGGAGGCGATGACTTCAGCGCCAGCGGGTTCGATCTCGACGCCCAGAATGTCGGCAGAACGCGTGAGGATGGCGCAGAGATGGGGCGTATCGTAGTAGTCCAGACGGATATTGAGTCCGAAGCGGGCCCGGAGCGGCGCGGAGATCATCCCCTGTCGCGTCGTTGCGCCGATGAGGGTGAAACGGGGGACGGAAAGCCGGACACTGCGGGCGCCTGCGCCCTGTTCCAGCATGATGTCGATGAAAAAATCCTCCATGGCGCTGTAAAGATACTCTTCCACAGTCGTACTCAGGCGGTGGATCTCGTCGATAAAGAGGACATCTCCCGGTTCGAGGCTGGTGAGCAGACCGGCCAGATCTCCCGGTTTTTCAATAGCCGGACCGCTGGAACTTTTCAGATTGGTTCCGCGTTCATTGGCGATGATGTAGGCCAGCGTGGTCTTTCCCAATCCCGGAGGGCCTGAAAGAAGGATATGATCCAGCGCTTCATCCCGGGCTTTCGCGGCCTGAACGAAGAGTTCCAGCTGTTCTTTGACCCGTTCCTGACCGGGAAATTCTGAGAAGCTGGGAGGGCGCAAAGAGGCCTCTTTGACCGCGTCCCGGCGGTTGAGAGTTGATGTGATAAAACGTTCTGTCATGTCAAAAAATGCCTGTTCTGATAAAATCCGCGTTTTTTTTCCTGTTTTGGGACTTGTTTTTATCCCGTGTTTGTGTTACTTTAATAAAGATAACTCAAAAGTTGAAAATTACCAGTGGTAACTAACAAAAAAATGAGGGTTTGTAAAAATGTACAACGAAGCTCTGGCAAAAAAATCCGCCAACACCATCCGCGTTCTGGCCGCTGAAGCGATCCAGAAAGCCAAATCCGGCCACCCCGGCATGCCTCTCGGCTGTGCCGACTACGCCTTCACCCTGTGGGATAAATATCTGCGTCACAATCCTGCCAATCCCAAGTGGATCGGCCGTGACCGCTTCATCCTTTCCGCAGGACATGGCTCCATGCTGATCTACAGCCTGCTCCACCTTTTCAACTACGGTCTTTCCATGGATGACCTCAAAAACTTCCGTCAGTGGGAAAGTCTCACCCCGGGCCATCCTGAATACGGCCACACTGCGGGCGTCGATATCACCACCGGACCTCTGGGCAGCGGTTTTGCTTCCGCCGTCGGTATGGCCATCGCCAAGCGTCACTTTGCCGCCAAGACCGGTCTGGATAAGAGTTCTTTCTACAATCCCCGCATCTTCGTCATTTCCGGTGACGGCTGTATGATGGAGGGATGCAGCAGTGAAGCCGCCAGTCTTGCCGGACATCTGAAACTGGATGAACTGGTGGTCTTCTATGATGACAACAATATTTCCATCGAAGGCAACACCTCTCTGGCTTTCAGCGAGAACGTGGCTGCCCGTTTCGAGGCTTTCAACTGGAGAATCATCCGCTGCGACAACGCCAATGATGCCGCCCAGTGCGATGCCGCTCTGGCTCAGGCCATGGTCTCTGACGGCCGTCCGACCCTGATCGTCGGCAAGACCGCCATCGGTTACGGCGCTCCCAACAAGCAGGGCAAATCCAGCAGTCACGGTGAACCTCTCGGTGAAGAGGAAATCGCGGCTCTCAAGCAGAACATCGGTTTTGATGAAGCTCCCTTCACCGTTCCCGCCGATGTCCGTGCTTACTGCGATGCCCGCTGCGCCGAGCTGGAAAAAGAGGCCGCCGCGTGGGATAAAGAGTTCCAGGCTTTCCTGGATGCCGATGCCGACCGTGCCAAGGTCATCTCCAGCTATCTGAACACCGAAGTTCCGGCCAACATCGCGGAAGAGCTGCTCAAGGCTGCTCCGCTGGATAAGCCCGTGGCCTCCCGTGCCAGCAGCGGTACTGTTCTCCAGAAGGCTGCTGAGCTTGTTCCCTCTCTCTTCGGCGGTGCGGCTGACCTTGCCCCCTCCACCAAGACCGATGTCAAGGGCGGCGGTGATTTCTCTGCCGAGAACCCTGCCGGACGCAATATCCACTTCGGCGTCCGCGAGCTGGGCATGGGACTTGCCGGAAACGGTATGGCTCTCTTCGGAACGGCCATCCCCTATACCTCCACCTTCTTCGTGTTCTCTGACTACATGAAGCCTGCCATCCGTCTTGCGGCTCTGCAGAAACTTCATCAGATCTATGTGTTCACCCACGACTCCTTCTACGTGGGCGAAGATGGTCCCACCCACGAGCCCATCGAGCAGATCGCCATGCTCCGCACATTCCCGGTCTGACTGTCATCCGTCCGGCTGAAGCCCACGAAGTTGCCCAGGCTTGGGCCTGCGCGCTCAAGGCCGATGGTCCTGTGGCTCTGCTGCTGACCCGTCAGGATCTCAAGCCTTACAGCGAAGAGATGGCTGCCAAGGCTGATGTTTCCAAGGGTGCCTTCGTCATCGACGATGAGGAAGATTTCGATCTCGTCCTGGTCGCCACCGGAAGCGAAGTCAATCTGGCTCTGGATGCCGCCAAACTGCTCCGCGAGCAGGAGGTCCGTGTCCGCGTCGTTTCCATGCCCTCTCAGGAACTCTTCCTGGCTCAGGATTACGATTATCAGGATGAAGTCCTTCCCGAGGATCGTCCTGTCATCTCCATCGAAGCTGCTTCCACCTACGGCTGGAACCGTTTCGCCAATTTCTGCATCGGTCTGGACCACTTCGGCGCTTCCGCTCCCTACAAAGTGCTGGCAGAGAAGTTCGGCTTCACGCCCGAAGGCATCGTCGATCAGGTCGCTGAATTTTTCAGCTGCGAGGACGATGATGATGACTGCTCCTGCGGCTGCGGCTGCTCCTGCGGTTGCGAAGACAAGTAATTAGTTGAACGGAGTTTGAGATCATGGCTGAGATCTTCAAAGCCTACGATATCCGCGGGGTCTATCCCGCGGATGTCAATGGAAATATCGCTGAAAAGATCGGTCGGGCGTATATTGAATTTACCGGCGCCAAAAAGGTTGTTGTCGGCAGAGATATGCGTCCCCATTCTGCGGAGCTTTTTGAGGGCCTTGCCCGGGGCATGACGGCTCAGGGCGCTGATGTGATCGACCTGGGGCTCT
>JAFVYP010000065.1 GCA_017508555.1 Lentisphaeria bacterium | reverse complement strand
TCCGTTTCATGGCCCGGGACGGCGGCATGGTCCCCCGTCCTGCGATCAAGCCTCCCCAGGTCATCTACGCCCCGGCAGGAAAGGAAAAATACCGCTTTATCAACAATAAAGTCAAATACCTTAAACGCGCAGAAAAGGGTATTCCCGGCTCCCGCATCTCCCCCTGGTATCCCTGGCTGAAAAACACAACGCCTCCCCCGGTCACGCTGGCCAAGGTCGCGCCGCAGAAAAATAAAAAAAACACCTCTGCCGTCATTCCCTTTGAACTGCTGGAAGAAAATGGACTGGCCGGTTCTTTCGATGTCCGTTTCGGCATGCCTTTTCCCCAAGGACATCTTTTTGATACGGAAAATATCGCCGTCAAAGATCCCCGGAACAAAACTGTTCCCGCACAGTTTTCCGCCATCTCTTTCTGGCCGGATAAATCGGTCAAGTTCCTGTTGACGGATTTCAAGGCCCCTCTGAGCAAAAAGGAAAAAAGCATCTGGCAACTGGTGACGCACACCCGGGGCGCAAACTATCAGTCCCCTCTCAAATACACGGAAACTGCTGAAAATATCCGCGTCAGCACGGGCAAACTGGAAGCTGTCATCAGCAAAAAGAACTTCAATTTCCTTCAGCAGATCAAGGTCAACGGCAAAAGCGCGGGCCGTTTTTCACCTGACGGCCTGACCGTCATCGGAGAAAATGGTGAAAAACATACCACATCCGGCCTCGTTCCCGACAGAGTTTTCGTGGAAGAAGCCGGTCCCCTGCGTCTCGTTATCCGCGCAGACGGCCGGTACAGCGGCAAAATCGCCTCCTACACCGTCCGTATGATCTTCCGCGCCGACAGCCCCGTGGCGGAGTTCGCCATCACCCACATCAACACCAATCTGAAAAATGAGTTTACCGATATCACGGCTCTGAAACTGGACTTTCTGCCGGCACAGGCTGCCGGTACCGTGACGATGGATGGCCAGTCCGCCGCCAGATTTTTCCAGCACCACGACCGGAAACTGGAGATCAACGGCCGGTTTTCCACCCGGCGCATGTCCGGTGCCGGACAGGCCGGAAATATCACCTTTGCTCTGCGGGATGCCGCCAAACGTTATCCCAAGGCCATCGCGGCAAACGGCAAAAAAATCACCTTTGAACTTCTCCCGGCACAGCCGGATGCAAAATTCGGTTCCGATCTGCCCTACTATCTGCACTTCCCCTTCTGCGAAGGCGTTTACCGCCTCAAATGGGGTATGGGATTTACGGAAGAATTGAAAATCGACTTCAGCGGCCAAAGCTCTCCGGCGCTGCTGGCCGCTCTGGAACCTGTCCCCGTCATCGACCAGAAGTGGCTTTTCGATACCCGGCTCTTCCCCGGCATCCCCAGCAGCACAAAGAACAATTTTATCCGCTGGGACAAGAAAGCTGTCGAAGCCTTTTACGGTCACATGCGCGTCAAGGAAAAACAGCGGGAATACGGTTTCCTCAACTACGGCGACTGGTTCGGAGAACGCAACCGGAACTGGACCAACAACGAATATGACCTGGCCCATGGCCTTTTCATGCTCTTCCTGCGCACCGGCTGCCGGGATGCTTTCCGCTGGGCCAAACTGGCCGCTCGGCATCAGGCCGATGTGGATATCATCAAGGCTTATCCCGATCCGCTCTTTATCGGCGCCAATGCCCAGCACGGCATCGGTCACACCGGCATCAGCTACCAGCGGGTCAATCCTGCGACCTGGTCCCTCTCGTTTGATTACAGTTTTGTGGGAACCAACGGCCATACCTGGAGCGAAGGCATGACTGAAGCCTGGCTGCTGGGCGGCGATATCATCCCCATGGAGTCGGCCCTGCTTCTGGGAGAACATCTGCGGACATTCGCAGCGCCCCTGCTGCGCCGCCTTTCCACCCACGAACGCTCTGCCGGATGGAGCTCCACAGCCCTCATGGGCATCTACCGCGCCACCGGAGATCAAAGATATCTTCCCGCCATCCGTCATCTGATGCAGATCATTCTGGATGAACAGAAACATGATATGGGCGGCGCATGGCCCCACAGACTCCCCGGAGATCATGCCGGCGGTCACAAAGAGACCTTCGGCAACTGCCCCTATCTGGCAGGCATCCTGCTGCGCAGTCTCAGAGAGTATTATCTGATCGCCCCCTCCCCCGAAGTCAAAAAAGCCATTATTTCGGCCTCCAACTGGCTCAGCAGAGGATTTTCGGCAAGCCACTGCGGCTGGCCCTACGGCATGGGATATGACAACAAACATTACCACGTCCCCGGTACAAGCGTCAATATGATTATTGTCCCCGGCATGATGACCGGCGGCCGTCTTGAAAACAATTCCGCAATTTTCGATCAGGCCGTTCAGATCATGGACCACTCCACGCTGATCGGATTGAGTACCGTCGGCAAAAGTCTGGCCATCAACCTCTGCATGATGCCGGTCCTCTTTGATGAAATGAACCGCTTCACCGCTCAAAGAAAGATGCCGGATTACACCTTCCGGCCTCAGCGGGCAGCGGCTCAGTTCAGCCGGGGGATCAGCAACAACTTCCGCATGCGCGGACCTGTTGAAAAAGAATTCATCCTGAAAGCCTCCGCCGCAACGGCTGTCACCATCAGCCGCACCCGTTTCGGCTCCCGTCCCAAAGGGGAACCCACCTTCCATTTCCAGGTGAAAGATCCTGCCGGAAAAACGATTTTTTCAGCAAGGGACTCCAGCAAAGCCACCCGTTCGTGGAAAGTTTCCCTGCCCGCCAAAGGCACTTATACCGTCAGGATCCATGACGACTGGGCCGGTATCTGGCACGCGCAGGGGAAAAATACCATCGCTTACGCCAGGATCATGAAAAATTATGACTTTGCCAACGCGGCGATCTCACGCCAGTTCATCACCATCCCCGCCGGAACAAAAGCCTTTACGATCCTTGTGAATGGCGTCCATCAGGGCGGCTGTGTGGCCTTCCTCCTCCGTCCGGACGGCACTCTGGCCGCCAGTGCGGACGGCGATACCGCCGGGACTCCCCTGCTGCCCTGGTTCAAACCCCAGCGGGTCAAAACCGGTGTCCTTCAGGTCAAATTCGATACGCCCACCTCTCAAGCCCAGGCGTGGAAACTGGTTGTCATTGCCGGAGGAGATGTCAAACTCAATGTCAAAGGTATCCCCGGATATCTTTCCCTTGTCCCGGTCCCCTTTGAAAAATGATCCCCGGAACAGGACAGCAAAAATGCCGGACAAAATCCAATTTGTCCGGCATTTTTTGTCAGGCTCTTACAGGCTTTTACTGCGGATCTTTTGTGATGGCAAGCAGCGCCTGATTGACCTGCTGACGGTATTTTTCGATCCCTTCAGCATCCAGATCGGGGGGAATCTCAATGGGCTCACCCAAAATCAATGTCAGCTTGGAAAAGGGCTTGGGGATCTGAAAACCATCCCAGCTTTTCAGCGCCCAGCAGCGGGAGGCGTTGATGGATACAGGTACGATCTTCGCCCCCGTCTTACTGGCCAGCTGCACCGGTCCCCGCTTGATCTCATAACGCGGCCCTCTGGGACCGTCCGGCGTAAAAACAACGTTTTTTCCCGCACGAATCGCCTGAAGCGCTCCCAGCTGCGCATTCGCGCCGCCCCGGGAGGAACTGCCCCGGACTGACTCAAGGCCGAACTGCGCGGCAAAGTCTGCAATATACTGTCCATCACGGGAGGCACTGATGACCGCCACTGTCCTTTTCCGCAAAACAGCAGGAAACGCCGCCGGAAAAAACAAAAGCCGGTTGTGCCACGCCAGACCGATCACGCCGTAAGCATTGTCACAGGTATTGCACGGATCGACCACTTCCAGACGGAAAAACACACGGAATATCACCCGGTGAAGCAGCGCCGGAAACCAATAGATCCACCCGGGAAATTTCTTGATGGAACGGAATTTCTGCTTTAAGTATCCCATTATTTCACACCCTTTTTCGGACAAATTTCATTTAATACACACGCGCCGCACGCCGCTTTCCCGGCATGACAAACCTGCCGCCCGTGCTGGATCAGCAGATGGGAAAAGTTCGTCCAGTACGCCGGCGCGATCAAACCGTTGACGGTCTTTTCTATCTTTTCCGGATCTGAGGAAGCAACAACCCCCAGACGGTTGAGCAGACGTTTCACATGGGTATCCACAGGAAACCCCGGAATACCGAAGACGTTTCCCAAAATCACATTGGCGCTCTTCCTGCCGATCCCGGGCAGACGGACCAATTCCTCCATGGTCTGCGGCACGTCTCCGCCGAAGCACGCAAGGATCATCTGCGCCGCCGCTTTCAGATGACGGCTTTTGGCTTTGTGCAGACCGCAGGGCTGGATGATCTCTTCCAGCAGTTCCTCCGGCAGCGCCGCCATGGACACCGCATCCGGTGCCGCGGCAAAAAGTTTTTCCGTCACCTGATTCACCCGGTCATCCCGGCACTGGGCCGAAAGCATCACCGCCGCCAGCAGCTGAAAGCCGCTCTCATGCTTCAACGGACAGACACAATCCCCGTAAACCTGATACAGTTCATCATGGATGCGTTTCAAATACTTTGCCGCTTTACGCTCTGCCATGCGCCCTCACCTTTATTTCAACGCGCTGTTCCCGACAAGGGTCGATGGTATCGCGGGGAGGGGGCCGAACGTCGGCTCCGTTATCTTTCTTTTCGCGGGAAAAGAGGTTTTTCCCCTCCCCACACCCCACCCCTTTTCGAGAAAAGCGAAGTATTTTTA
>JAFVYP010000064.1 GCA_017508555.1 Lentisphaeria bacterium | reverse complement strand
GATTGCAGGGGATCTTTTTTGCTCTTTCCAATATCATCATCCAGGGAGCCATCAACTCTTTCGGTTCACAGGCCATGGCGGCCATGGCGGCCACAGTATGTGTGGAGTGGGCCCTTTATGCGTCAGTCCACTCTGCCCAGCAGACGACCATTGTTTTCGTGGGACAGAACTACGGCGGGAACAAGCCCCCCCGGATCCTGCGGAGTCTGGGGATCGGCTTTGCCGGAGCCATTTTTATCGGACTTGTTTTCGGCGGAGTACTCACCCTGACCGGGGCCCAGTGGCTGGGACTTTTCAACAGTGACCCGGAGGTCATCGAATGGGGCGTCAAGCGTATCAGGATCGCATTTGTATTTTACTTTATCTGCGGTCTTATGGATGTGGCTGCAGGCGGTTTGCGGGGACTGGGACACTCGATCATTCCCACGGTTTCGGCCCTTTTGTTTGCATGCGGATTCCGTGTGGTCTGGATCAAAACGGTTTTTGCATCTCACCATACGATCGAAGTTCTGATCTGGGCCTATCCTCTTTCGTGGCTCATCACTTTTGTTGTCAACGGCGTGTTTCTCCTGTGGTTCTGCAGCAAACTGATGCAGGGTCCAGGCGGTTCCGGGGGGTATGCTGTGCTGCAGAACAAATAATGTTTTCAGCAGGATCGTTCCGGAAAAAATTTGACATTTCCGGGAAACGGTGGTATATTCTCCGATATGAATAATTTTTAAGCGGAAATATTTATGACCAAAAAACTGTCAGCCAGTCTGGAAGACTATCTTGAAGCGATCGCCGAGTTGAGCATAAAAGAGGGCCATGCCCACTCCAAGGAGATCGCTGCAAAACTGGGTGTCAAGATGCCTTCAGTGACTGAAGCGCTCCGTCAGCTGGTCGAGGCGGGGTATATCATCTATAACGTCCATTATCCCGTGGAGCTGACCGCCGCCGGAAAAGCTGTCGCAGAAGAGATCGTCCGGCGTCACCGGGTGCTGAAGCGTTTTTTTACCGACATTCTGGGCCTGACACCGGAAAAGGCCGCCGAAACGGCCTGTCATCTGGAACATGTGGTCGATGAAGATACTATTGCCCGTTTTGTCATATTTTCAGATGCCATTGCCAAGCGGGGCGATGCGGGTAAACTGCAGATCTATCTGACTGAGGCCATGAGTAATCTTGAGCAGAAAGAACCCGAAAGTTTCTGTACGCTCAACGAGCTTGCCCCTGAAGAAACAGCCGTGATCGACCGCTTCAGCCGGAATCTTGATGAAACGGCTCTCCCGGCTCTTGCGCCCGGAGATCAGATCCGTCTCAGCGCTCTTTCTCTTGACCGGACGCTCCTCAAAGTGACTGTCAACGGCAAGACCCTTGAGATCCCCCTGGCTGCCGCCGAGAATATCTGGTGCCGCCGCTGCCCCGGGCGGCAGTTGGGGCAGGATGTTATCAAATAATCCCTTTTTCCGGAAAAATCATTTGCATATCATCCCCCCCGGCAGTATTTTAAATACTGGCGTATGTATATGACTCACTATGTATAGACAGGATCACCCGAATGTCGAATTGCGGAAAATTTATTACCTTTGAAG
>JAFVYP010000063.1 GCA_017508555.1 Lentisphaeria bacterium | reverse complement strand
CCTGCGCTTCAGCAGGCAAGGGAAAGAGGCAAAGCCGGTTCCTGCGTCAATAATCTCAAGCAGATCGGAACAGCCACCCAGATGTATATCGACGCATACGACGCTTATTTCCCCTATGCAGTCAATGCTCAAACCACAGAAAAAGCGCTGGCTCCTTTTACCGGTTATGATCCGGCTGTCTATCCATACAACAACAAACCTTACTCAGCCAGAGGCTGCTGGGCCTGTCCCAGTGACACTTTCAGACACATGAGTCAGAATGGAAAAACCGTCTATTTCGCTGCCGGCTCCTACTCGACCAATCACTACGCCAAACCCTTTCTGGATAACGGCATGAAAGACGGCGTGGCAAGACTGCAGCTTCAGACCACAGGAGAGATGCAGAAATTGACCAAAGTCCGCTATCCCGGAAATCTTATTTATGCCATGGATGCAGAAAAAGTCAAAAACAATGCCAAAGTCACAGAACAGGCTCTTATCAACGTCAACACCTGGCCCTTTGCAGATGCCTTATCTGAGGGCAGAATTGATTTCCGCCACAGTTCCCAGGCCACAACGTTGTGGATCGACGGACATGTCAATTTCCGTACGTTCGCAGATATCTACAAAAAGAGCGGTCTGGTTTACCAGCCCTATTACAATATGGTCGGCAAACGGTAAACTTGACGTTTTATGAAAATCGTAATTCTCACTGATCTTGAAGGGACAAGCGGCATCGTCGGCAGATCCAACGGCCGGGGGATCAACCTGGTCAACGAGCAAGCGGCGGCAGATATCCTGACAGATGAAGTCAACGCCTGCTGCGAAGGACTGTTGGATGCCGGAGCAGATGACATCACCGTTGTTGACGGACACGGCAGCAGCTGCAATCTGGATATCAGAAAACTCCATCCGGAGGCCCAACTCCGGCAGATCGGATGGAGCAATCCCGTCTGTTATCTGGACAGCACCTGCGATGCCTTCCTTCAAATCGGCGCCCACGGTCTGATCGCAAGCGCCAGCCATTTGAACCACACTCTCGACTGCGGCTGGATCAACAGTCTGCAGCTCAACGGCAAAGAGATCGGCGAGATCGGTATAGCCGCCCGTATTGCCGGTTATTTCAATGCACCGACCATCCTTGTTTCCGGTTGCGAAACAGCCTGTCAGGAAGCCAGAGAGCTTCTGGGGGAACAAATCAAAACAGTTCCTGTCAAAAAGGCATGGGGACGGTATTCTTCTCTCAACTACTCCCACCAAAAGGTTTGCAAAGCCCTTCAGGAAACGGCAAAACAGGCCCTTCTTGATCTGCCGGAAATGACCTGCCCGCCGCAGGAAAAACACTATGTTCTGCGCCTTCAGGTAATGAGTCCGGATCAGGCTTTTGATCCGGTCATGCGGGGTGCAAAGCTCATAGATCCCCGTACAGTTGAATTTGAAAGCGATGACTTTATCGACGTCTATGCCCAGCTTCGCGGCTGGGCCAAGGGAGTCCACAACCGCCATTACGGCATCACGCCGGATTGGATCTTTGACGGTTTTTGAAAGTTTTCAAACTTTGTTCAATAATCACCCAATAACAGGAAAGGTCCGGAAATGCCGGATATTATCGGCATTTCAGAGAGAAAACATGAAAAAAAGCACCCTTATTCTGCCGCTATTCCTTCTGGCGGCAGCGCTTTCCGCACAGGAAAAGTGTCTGATGTTCGGAGGAAAAGTCCCGGCCAACAGGATCGCCCGATTCCCCGGATTCACCTATGTTTCCGACAAGGACCCCATGGTCCACAAAAAAAGCATCACCCGGCCGTGGAACTACAGTCCGGGGGGCGCCGCCATGTCAAGCGGCAACAAAGGCAGTCTGCCGGCTGACGCGCTTCTGGAACACGGCATCGCCTTCCATCAGGGCGGTCTGACAGTTCCCTGGAAAGGAAAAAAAGCCGTTGTCCGTCTGCTGCTGGGCGACTGGTTCCAGGGGTGGAAGAGACTGAACAAAAACAAGCCCCTTATCCTTCTTGCTGTCAATGGGAAAGATGTCATCAAAAGCACCATGTCAAAAGAAAACGCCTACAAGGCATGGGGCAAACTGGACGAATATGTTTTCAGCCGCAAGGACAGCATCTGGGACCGTCTGGTCAAACCCGTTCTCTCTGAAGAGACCGTGGAGCTGGATAACATCAACGGCAAGATCGAATTCAAATTCAACAACATTCTGCTGACGGCCATTCTCATCGCCCCCGACAAAGCCGCCCTTGAAAAAACAGCCGCCCGGGTGGAAACGTTGCGCCGCAAAGAGTTTGCCAAACGTTATCCCTGGCAGCCCCGGCCCGATGAACCGATGCCCCAAGCCGCCAAAGGCAAAAAATTCATCGTTTTCCAGAAACACGGTCTGGATGTGATCTACCCCTGGAGCCGTCCTGCGGATAAAGAGGTGACCGATACCATCAAAGTCTTTGCCGCCAAAGGCGAACAGGAACTCTTCCGTTTCGGTATCCTGCCTCTTCAGGACATGCCGGAGCTTTTTGTCAAAGTCGGAGACTTTTCTGGACCGGGAGGCAGGATCTCCACCGCTTCCAATGCCGATTTCTGGCGCGAACGTTACAAGGAAAAGGGCAGCGAAAAGATGAGCGGCCTGATCACCGACATGCGCAAACTGGATCCCCAAAGCTACGTCTTGCAGGAAAACAAACCGCAGAACGGCGAAAAGGGAACGCCCCGCATGTACACCCTTGACCTGCGTGTTCCTGACAAGACAGCCCCCGGTCTCTATACGGCGCCTGTTGCCGTTTATTCCAAAGGCAAATTGGCAGGCTCCTTCAAACTGCTGCTGAAAGTGCTGCCCTTCTCTCTTCAGTACAAAGGCAGTGCCTCTTTCAACTTCCAGCAGGCGGATATGATCCCCTGGGCCAGCTGGATGCGGGGATACACCAAAGAGAGCATCCGCAAAGAACTGGAAAAACGCTGCGGATTCATCGCCAAATACCGTTTTCAAAATGACTATTTCTGTCCCTGGGGATACGGCTATCCCTTCCGCTACGGAACCATCGTCGGCAAGCCCGGAGAACGCCGTTTCACCCAGACCCCTGCCCAAGCCGCCGATATGGACTGGTGGTTCAAAAAAGCCGCCGCACAAAACCACAGCGGCGCCTGTCTGGTCAAAGCCAGTTACTTCATGCTCAATATGGGCTGGTCACACCAGAATCTTTTCAAGGAGATCTACGGCAGAAAGAAGATCACGCCCCAGCGGATGAAAGAGTGGGATACCGATCTTAAAGATATCGAACGGATCATCGGCCAGCTGACAAAACTTTTCCGCGCCAAAGGTTATCCCGAACCCTACTGGTACTATGCCGGAGAACTGGACAACATGGGCGTCCGCGGCGTTCAGGAGGGCGTCCGCATCGGCCATCTGATCCGCAGAGCCGGCGGAACCTCTCTTGTGACCATCAACGGCCCGCTGGCCGCCCGGGCAACTCCGGCCGTTTACGATCACATCTGGGCCAATCCCGCCGCTCCCATCACCGAAAAACTGGTGGCGGATATCCGCAAACACGGACATAAATTCGGCTGCCACAACTGCGGCGACAGCCGTTTTCAGGCCGGATTCCACTTCTGGCGTCTGGGCGCCGTCGCCCGTCATCAGGAAACGATCTTCTACACCAGTTACACAGGTCCCCTCTTCTATCTGCCCTGGAACTACAACACAGCCCAGGTCTATCCCGCCATGGACGGCTCCGACAGACCGACCCTCAATTTCCTCAACTACCGGGACGGACGGGATGATTATCTTTATTTGTTCACCCTTGAAAACAAGATCAAACAGGCAAAAGCCGATTCTCCTGCCTGCAAAAATGCCCGGGCTTTCCTCGCACAGCTCAAAAAGAAGATCCACTTCGATCCCCGCTCCTATCATGTGGAGGGATTTGACGCTGAAGAGGGAACAGCTGAGGTCAACTCTGCGGAATGGAATTCCATGTCCATTGAGCGTTACCGCTGGCATATCGCACAGCTTATCATGGCTTTGGAGAGTGAAAAATGATCCGTTTTCTGCCGGTATTCCTTTGTTGTTCCGCCCTGCTTTACGGGGCGGAGCTGCCCTGTCTCTCTCCCCTCCCCGTCCTGACCGGAAAACCGGGACACCCCGGATGGAAAAAAGCGGCCAGGTATGACTTTCCGCAAAAAGACACCTACGCCCTGATCGGACGGAGCAAAACTCATCTTTACATCGCCGTCCGTTCCAGCCACGGTTCCATCAACGACAGGATCGCCACGATGACAGCTCACGACTCTCCTGTTTACATGAACGACTGTCTGGATGTCTTTTTCAATACCACGGGAAAAAAAGACTATTATCAGGT
Source organism: Lentisphaeria bacterium (assembly GCA_017508555.1). Lineage (GTDB taxonomy): Bacteria > Verrucomicrobiota > Lentisphaeria > Victivallales > Victivallaceae > UBA1784. Next base: position 899 of record JAFVYP010000063.1, on the reverse strand, counting down.
CATCGCCAACACCAACGGAACAGTCTGTGATCTCCGGACCATGCCCGACGGCAAGCAGGATCTCCAGTGGGACTCCGGCGCAAAAGCCGCAGGAAGTTACGGTAAAGATTCTTTCTACATCGAACTTGCCGTTCCTCTGGCGGCCTTTGCCCCCATGGATAAGGGCTTTGCCATGATGATCAACAGTTATCAGCGCTGGAGACTCAAAGGCGTCCGGATCCTGGGACAGGCCCACAGACCGGATACCTTCACCCGTTTTGAACTCAAAGAGGCGTATCCTGTCAAACTTCTCTCAGTTGACGCGCCCGCCTTTTCCGGTCTCCGAACCTTCTCTTATACCCTGGAAAACACAAGCAGCCGCAAGCTCTCTCTGACGGGTTCCTGCGGCGGCAGCCCCGTTTCCATGACCCTTGCCCCGCAGGAAAAAAAGATCCTGAAATGCCCTGTCCGTCTGGACAGCACCCGCCTCAATGATGTCACCCTCATTTTGAAGGAAAATGAGCAGGAGATCCTGCGGGTCACCCGTCTGCTCAAGGTCAGAAAAGCCCTTGAAGTTTCCCTCAAATCCGATATCATTTACAAAGGAGAAGCGCTCCCTCTTCTGATAAAGGTCAATGAACCGCAGACAGAACCTGTTCTTGTTGAATATCAGGATGGAAAGATCACCTGCTCTTACAAGGACGAAAAGGCAAGTTTCTCCTGCAAGACCATCCCCTCCCCCTGGGATTGATCCCGATACAGAAAGGGGGCTGTTGCAAAATGAAGTGCACCCCAAAAGTTGGACACAACTTTTGAGGTGTACTTTTTTATGGAGAAAACACAAAAGAAACCGCGTCAGTATAGTGTAGAATTCAAACTTTGTGCTATATTAGATAAGCTCGAGAACGGTTTGAATTACT
>JAFVYP010000062.1 GCA_017508555.1 Lentisphaeria bacterium | reverse complement strand
GTTCCCGCTGGGACAGCTCATCAAAGTCCAGCGCGCTGACCTCCACAAACAGATCCATGCGGTCCAGCATGGGGCCGGACAGGCGGGAAAGGTACTTTTTGACCTCCTGCTCCGTGCATTTGCACCGGCCGGAGGGGTGGCCGTACCAGCCGCAGCGGCAGGGATTCATGGCCGCACACAGAATGAAACGGGCCGGGAAGGTACAGCTTCCGGAAGCTCTTGAAATGGTGATGATGCCGTTTTCAAGGGGCTGGCGCAGGACTTCCAGCACGGAGCGTTTGAACTCCGGCAGCTCGTCCAGAAAGAGTACGCCGTTGTGGGCAAGACTGATCTCGCCGGGATGAGGATCATGTCCGCCGCCGATAAGTCCTACATCCGATATGGTGTGGTGAGGCGCGCGAAAGGGACGTTTATCCAGAATGGGTTCGCCAGAAGAGAGCATCCCCAGAACGCTGTGGATGCGGCTTGTTTCAAGGGTTTCCGCCATCGTCATGGGCGGCAGGATACCCGGCAGCCGGGTGGCCAGCATGCTTTTGCCTGTTCCGGGACTGCCGATCATAATGACATTATGTCCGCCTGCCGCCGCGATTTCAAGGGCTCGGCGGGCAAGAGGCTGTCCTTTGACTTCGTTGAAATCCGGTTCATACCCCCTTTTACCTGCGATGTATTCAGAAAGACTGGCCTTGAATGGCATGCGGGTAAGCTCCCCGGAAACGACTTTGACGGCATCGGCCAGAGTCGTCACGGGATAGACCGGCAGGCGGTCTCCCGCCGCCAGCGCGGCTTCTCTGGCATTGCTTTCCGGCACAAGCAGCCCGGAAAGCCCCTTTTCAGCGGCCAGTCTGTCCGCCAGGGGCAAAGCGCCCCGCACAGGACGGATACTGCCGTCAAGGGCCAATTCTCCCAAGGCGGCGAATCCGGCCAGGCGCCCGGGATCAAGGGAACCGTTGGAGGCCAGAAGGCCCAGAGCAATGCCCAGATCGAATGCCGCGCCCTCTTTCCGCAGTCCGGCGGGAGCCAGATTGACAACGGCAAAGCCCCGGGGCGGAATAAAGCCTGAACTTGTGAAGGCCGGGAAGATCCGGTCACGGCTCTCTTTGACAGCGGCATCAGGCAGACCCACGATGGAGACCATGCCGTCCCGTCCGGGAACTCCGCCCGCTGCTGAAATATTGACTTCGATCTCGACAACTTGAGCATCTATGCCGATGACTGCGCCGGAACAGACTTTTGAGACCATGAGTTATTTCCCTTTCCAGATACTTAATTTGACCAGTCCTGAAGCATCCGCCGCCCAGTCTCCGCAGGAAGAATTGATGCCGTACTGCAAGGCCCGGGAACGCAGTTCAGCCACCCGGGAGGAATCAGGTTCGTCATTTGTCAGCGGCTCTGCCCAGAGAAACTGTTCCCTGGCGTTCCATGCAAGGACTTTCCGGTGGGGAATACGCACCAGATCAAGGTAAAATGCCGTCGCGAAAACACCGGCGTCGGCAGGGATCATAACGGCGTTTTCCAGATCTTCCTCCCGGACGTCCCGGGCAAACAGCATATCGCCCTCCTTGCGGGTGAATTTGGGGTAGCCTGACAGGATCTGTTCACAGCGTCTTGTCCACTCTCCGGCAATGAGGGCCGCTTTGCGTTCCAGAACTTTGTTCAGAAAAATCCGCGGCTCTTTCACATCCAGACGGGCAAGGTAATGACAGACCGTTTCTTCCGGCAGGAGTCCCGCCAGCTCCGCCAGAAGTTTGCGCATGGGATAGGCCCGTCCGGGAAAAAGATGATACCAGGCCCCCGGATAAGCGTCACGGACATCCACCAGCGCAAAAGAGCGGCTGCTTTCCACATAAAGGATGTTGCCGCAGTGCAGATCTTTATGGATGACTTTCCGGTAGATCAGAAGTTTCAGAAAATCAGTCAGACCGTTCAGAAAATCATCATCCGGCAGACTGTACGCGAGAAACTCCTCCACCGTGACGGAGCCGTCGAGGCTGCGGGTCACAAGACAGGGGCCCGCAGGAGTTATGCCGCAGGCCAAATGTTCCACCACGGGAATGCCCCGTTTCTGAAGCGCCAGCGCATGGGAAAACTCCCGGCGGAAAGAATGGGTGCGGCGCCGGTCGAGTTTGAAATAAAAATCTCCGGCCTGACGGACTTCACGGACGGCATTGCTTTTGACCAGTCTGTTTTCCCCGGCCAGATGCTTTTCAGGGTCAGGCCCCAGCAGTTCCCGCGCCCGGGGACTGGCATAATGCCACTTGCTTCTTTTCATGCTTCTACCGTTCCCATGAGAAAAAGCGTGCTGCCGAATTTCCGGATCCTGCTGTCGGCCAGCCCGGGCGTTTCAAGAAACTCCCCCAGAGCGCCGGGGGTATCGGGGATCTCCCAGACCAGCAGACAGCCGGAGGCGTGTTCCCTGAACAGGGGATCGCTCATCAATTTCTGATACAGCTCCGCTGAAACTGCATAGGGAGGATCGGCCAGGATCAGACTGCATTTATCCAGAAGAGCAAGATAATTGCGGGTCTGAAGGATATCCGACTGGATCACGTGCATCTCGGCTTTGACACCTGTTTTCCGGACCTTCTGCACATTGGTTTCGATGACGCGGATATGGGAAGGCTCCTTTTCCACCATGACCGCAAGGGAGGCGCCTCTGCTGGCGGCTTCAAGGGCATAGGCGCCTGAACCTGAACACAGGTCAAGCACCCCCACGCCCTCCGGAGAACCGAGGCTGTCGAAAAGAGCTTTACGGGCCCGTCCGGTCGTGGGACGCACCTCCATATCCGGCGGGGAAAGCAGCTCAAGGTTGCGGGCAGATCCTGCAATGATGTTCATAGCGGATATTTTCAGTTGACTTGCAGTTTGACAACCGCTTTGATGACAGAGCTTTCGGGATCACCCACACAGGGTTCATGTCCCTCTTCCGGGAAAAACACGGCAAAATTGCCGACTTCCATCGCAAGAGCGGTCCCTTTTCCCTCTTCCAGGCGGTCCATGCCGTAATCGCTTTCAGCGTTGTAGGGGATCACCTCAGACAGGCCTTCGCGGGGCGCATAGATGATCTGCTCTTTTCCCAGCAGAAGCAGCTGGATATCGATGTATTTTTTGTGATACTCCAATTTATCCGTATCGTACTTGTGGGGCGCGTACTGCTGGACATTGACATAGAGTCTGCCGTCGGGCAGCAGATCATACCGTCCCGGTTCAGGAATGACGCCCTCTGAAAAAAACGCCTTCACCTTAGCCCACTCTTCGGGAAAAAGCGCTGCATAGCTGTCGAAATTATCAAGTTTATCGTAGATCATAGTTAAAAATCCTCGCTTTTTGGTTTTGCTGATGATATATTATAGCGTGTCAGTGTCACAAAGGCAAATTTTTTTGTCAAATTTTTATTGACATAAACCAAGAGAAGGATTATATTAGCCCTATGAAGAAGATCATGTTGAGCGGCAAGATCCACACCGCCCGCATCACGCGCTGTATCGTGGATTATGAAGGCAGTCTGGAAATCGATCCGGAATTGCTCAAAGAGGCGAACATCCTGCCTTATGAGAAAATTCTGGTCGCCAACCGGAACAATGGTTCCCGTCTGGAAACTTATGCAATTCCCGGCAAACCGGGAAGCAAAGATTTCTGTCTCAACGGTCCCGCTGCTTTGCAGGGAAATGTGGGCGATGTCGTGACGATCATGGCCTTTTCTCTCTGCGATGAAGCGGAGGCTGCTGTGATCTCTCCGAAGGTGATCGTTCTGGATGAGAACAACAATATCGAGCGGCGTCACGGAAGGATGGATGGTATTTGATGAAAAGAGGCAAAAGAACAAGCGGTCAGGTGGCAGTCGAGTTTGTCATCATGCTGACCTTTATTCTTTTGGTTTTTCTTGCCGTCAAATATCTGGGCGGGGCCATGAGCAATCAGGGCGAACGCATGGTCAGAGTCGCCGCTTACAATGTGCCGTAGGCAGATGATAAAATAAAGATACCGCAAAGTCCGTTAAACAAGCGGCCCTTGCGAATTGCAAAGACCTTTAACAGGGAGGATCGATTTATGAAAGCTAAAATCCGCAACCGCAGATTCCGCCGTCAGAAGGGACAGGCGTTCGTTGAGTACGTGATCCTGATCGCCGTGGTGGCGCTGGCCGCTCTTTTTGTGCTGGCCAACTTCAGTGACCGTCTGCGCGAGATGATTACCGGTATCACCGTGACCCTCGGCGGCGAAGAGGATTCCAGCGCCAACAAGAAGAGTATCGACATCGTTCAGGATCTGGACTCCACCGGCGTGAACTGATTTCAGAGCGTTCCGTTGCCGTCATCTTGTATCATGAGCCGCCCGGCAGAGCTGTATCGACAGTCTTCCGGCGGCTTTTTTACAAGGCTTTGTTCCTGACAAGGGTAGATGGCATCGGGGGAAGAGGAAAACTTCTTTTCACGTGAAAAGAAGTTTTCCTCTTCCCCCGAACCCCCAACTCTTTTCAAGAAAAGCGAAGTATTTTTAGTTCTGTATCATTGTATCTACCCATATCGGGAACACAGCCTTTTACAACAGGAAAAATAAATGTATATCCGCCGTCTCATCGGTTATTACAAGCCTTATAAAAAATTGTTTTTCGCAGATATGAGCTGCGCGCTGATCGTCTGCGCCGTGGATCTGGCTTTTCCGCAGGTGCTGGATCAGATGATAAAGCACGTTTTCAACGGAGACCCCGCCAAGATCATGCGGATAACACTGCCGGTGGGTCTGGGATTGCTCCTGCTTTATCTGCTCCGCTACGCCTGCCAGTATTTCATCACCTGCTACGGGCATGTCATGGGGGCCAAAATGGAACGGGATATGCGCGGCGAACTGTTCGGACATTATCAGAAACTTTCCTTTTCCTACTACGACAAAAACAATACGGGCGAAATGATGTCCCGCCTGGTGACGGATCTGTTTGACATTGTGGAGCTGGCTCATCACGGACCGGAAACACTGCTGATATCCGGTGTCAAGATCATCGGCTCCTACGCTATTTTGCTGACGATCAATATTCCGCTGGCTCTTCTGCTGGCGGGCGTGACTGCTGTAATGACGGTTTTCAGCTATTTTCAAAACAAAAAAATGCGGCAGGTCTTTATGGATAACAGACGCAAGATCGCCGGGGTCAGTGCCGGTATCCAGGATTCTCTTGCGGGGATCCGGGTCGTCAAGTCCTTCAGCAACGAGCAATTGGAAAATAATAAATTTGAGCGCAAAAACAATGATTTCTTCGCGTCCCGTGTCAGCAGTTACAAAGTCATGGGCTTTTTTCACTCCGGCAATGCGCTCTTTCACGGCCTGCTTTATGTGGTGATCCTGACCGCGGGAGGATACTTTGTGGCGCAGGGCAGGATCGCTCCGGGCGAGCTGGCCGTTTATGCCCTGTATGTGGGGATCTTCATCCAGCCCATTGAGCAGCTGCTGCATTTTACAGAGATGTTCCAGCGGGGATTTTCCGGTTTCAGGCGTTTTTGCGAAATCACCGATACGCTGCCGGATATTGCCGATACGCCCGGTGCGGCAGACCTTGAAAAACCTGCCGGTATTGTCCGTTACGAACAGGTTTCCTTTTCTTACAACGGTCAGCAGCCGGTGCTGGAAAATGTGGATCTTGAGCTTTCTCCCGGAAAGACCGTGGCTCTTGTGGGAGAATCCGGCGGCGGCAAAAGCACGATCTGCTCCCTGCTGCCGCGGTTTTATGATCCGGTTGCCGGCCGGGTGACCATCGACGGAAAAGATATCAGGGATTACACGCTTGACTCCCTGCGCCGTCATATCGGCATCGTCCAGCAGGATGTTTACCTCTTTTCGGGAACGATCCGCGAAAACATCGCTTACGGCAGGCCCGATGCCGCCTTTGAAGAGATCGTGGAGGCTGCCAAAAAGGCGGATATCCATGATTTTATCATGTCTTTGCCGGAGGGCTATGATTCGACCACAGGCGAGCGGGGCGTCCGTCTTTCCGGCGGCCAGAAACAGCGGATATCCATTGCCCGTGTCTTTTTAAAAAATCCCCCCATCCTTCTGCTGGATGAGGCGACAAGCGCTCTGGACAACGAAAGCGAACGCAAGATCCAGGCGGCCCTTGTGGAGCTTGCCAAAGGACGCAGCACCCTTGTGATCGCCCATCGTCTTTCCACCATCCGCCACGCTGACGAGATCATCGTCATAGATCACGGACGGGCGGTCGAACGCGGTTCACATGAAGCGCTTCTTTCTCAAAACGGCATCTATGCCCGGTATTGCCGTCTGCAGGAATCCGCTGCCTGCTGACGCGGAAACGGGATTTGCTTTATTTCAGAAAACAAAGTATATTATAAGTGACTGTAACAGAAGGAGGGTATGACGATGTTTTTTGATCCTGTTTATCTGCTTTTTGCACTGCCCGGAATGCTGCTGGCTCTGTGGGCCTCCGGCAAGACGAAATTCACCTTTGAACGGTATTCACGGACATTGGCAAGTTCCGGCATGACAGGCGCGCAGGCCGCTGCAAGACTGCTTTATTCTGCGGGGATCACCGATGTCAGGATCGAACCTGTCAACGGATTTCTTTCTGACCACTACGATCCCACAGCCAAAACTTTGCGTCTGTCGGAGGATGTTTACAACTCCTGCAGTTTGTCTGCCATCGGCGTTGCCTGTCACGAGGCCGGACATGCCATCCAGCACGCGACAAATTACGGTCCTCTGGGCTTGAGGAGTTCTCTGGTGCCGGTCATCAACCTGACCAGTCCCGCTTCCTACATTCTGATTATCGCCGGTGTTTTTTTAAGCGCGCCGGGACTTATCAAGATCGGTATTCTCTGCTTTGCCGCAGCGGTGGTCTTTGCGCTGGTCACACTTCCTGTGGAATTCAACGCAAGTGCCAGAGCAAAAAGTCTGATGGTACAGTGCGGGATCGTTTCCCCCGGAGAAGCCAGAGCTGCCGGAGATGTCCTCAATGCGGCTTTTCTCACCTATGTTGCTTCTGCCGTATCCGCCTTGCTGACGCTTCTTTATTACGTGTGGCGTTTTTCTTCCAGCAGAGACTGATTTTGCCGGCAGATCCTGTTATCCGACAAGATAATATTGGAAATGCTGCTGCATGACCCTTTGAAATTCCTGGAGCGTTGCATTTTCCAGGGCGTCGCAGATCTCGCAGTGGGTGACTGTCGGGGCAAAATAGTCTCTTCTGGCTTTGGCGTAAACGGGATAAAACGCATTGTAGATGATTTCGCGGAATTCTCCGGCAATGGAGTTGCCCGCGATCCCCAGCAGGGCGGAGTGAAAAGCCAGTTCATCTTTGAAATTGTGGGTCAGCTGATCGGGCTTTCCGGCAAGAACGCGCAGTTTCTGCAAGGCTTCAGGCGTCTTGCGGAGATAGACAAAATTGGTCATGCCCAGCTCCAGAGCGACACGCATTTCCATAAATCCCTTACATTCTTCCGGCGTGAACAGATTGACTTCTGCGATTTTTTTGAGGGAGTTGAAAGCGCCGGGCTGGGCGATAACGGTCCCCCGGTGTTTCCGGGCCTCCACAAGGCCCAGCACTTTCAGGCGGCTGATCCCTTCGCGGATAACATGACGTGAACATTGGAGCGCAGTGGCAAGATCCTCCTCTTTCGGCAAAAAATCACCGACCTGAAGATTGCCCTGACGGATGTACTCCAGAAGTTTTCTTTCCACACCTTCAGCCAGTGTTTCTGCCGGTGCCGGATCTTTTTTGATTTTTTCTGCCATGGATATCCTCCTGTTCATGTTATTTTCCTCTTTATAATAGCATCCATCTGCGGGGTTTTCAACTTTTTTTTCAAAAACATCTCTTGTATTTTCAAAAGTTCAATGATATATTGAAATATGTTGAACATAAGCTGGCAAAAAAGGAGGCTTTCCCATGAAATTCCGAGAAATATCCTATTGTTCTTTCACCGGCCCCTTGGGGTGTTCCCGCTTTCCCGGGCCTGCCCGTTTGAGCAACGGTGAACTCGTTGTTCTTTTCGATGACGGGAAAAGTGCATCTTCCGCAGAACATGAGATGCAGATCGCGCGGTCCTGCGACAACGGCCGTACTTTCACTGGCGGCGGCATCATGTATGACAAGGCGCGCCTTGCTCTTTCCTGCGGTTTCACAGACAGCTGCAAGCCGACCGTGATCGACAACGATGAACTTGTCAGTGTCGGTTACGGTTTTCTCAGGGAAACGGATCAGAGCCTCGAAAGTTATGCCGTTGAACACGGACGTTTTCCGACTTCATACAACACCTTCAGCAGAAGTATCGACGGCGGAAAGACCTGGGAAACCCCCTCCTTTATCAGCCATCAGTTCGATACGGCCCTTGAGCTTTCAGGTCCTGCGCTGTGGTGCGTTCCTGAAAAAACGCTTCTGGTTTTCGGACCGCCCTTTGTCCTCAAAGGCCACAAACAGCAGGGCGTTGTTCTTTCCAGCACCGACCGGGGGAGAAACTGGGAGCAGGCGGGGACCTTTTTCAACTCCGATACCGTCGCTCCCTGGGAGGTCAGGTCTCTGCGGGAAAGCTCCGGACGCATCTGGCTGGTCCTCTGGAACTACGATTTTGCCACCGGTGAACACCTGAACACCCGTTTGGTTTATTCCGATGATCTGGGACGCTCCTGGAGCGAACCCTTTGATACCGGTCTCAGAGGACAGGCCGCCAATCTTTTTGAAGCAGGTGGAAAAACCTTTGTGCTTTACACTCTCCGCGAAGGAGAAAACACCGGTATCTACTGCGCGCCTTTTGAGTTTTCAGACAAGCTCTCTGTGGGAGGCTCCACGCTTCTCTGGAGTGCTTCCGGCAGATCCGCCGCTGAAGGAGAGTGCATCGAAAAACAATTCGCCGCTCTCAAATTCGGACAGCCCTCCATGACTTATCTGGGCGGCAAAGAATATCTGCTGCTTTACTGGAGCTGTGAGCAGGAAGAATACGCCATTCGCGCCAGAGTTTTTGAAGTGGAGTGATTTTTATGAAAACGCTCTCCTTCAAGCAGGATATCCCCATCCGTCACGAAGTGGATGTCTGTATCGCCGGCGGGGGAGCAGCGGGCGTTGCCGCTGCCGTTGCAGCTTCCCGGGCCGGAGCCAGTGTGTTCCTTGCGGAGGCCTCCGGTTGTTTCGGCGGTCTGGGAACAGCGGGACTGGTTCCCGCCTTTTGCGGTGTCGGCAACGGCACAGCCGTTCTGGGAGGCCCCTTCTGCCGGGAGGTCCTCAAGGCGATGGATATCCCCTCCGGAGCGGAAAAAAGAGAGTTCAGCTATATTGATGCTGAAAAACTCAAGTGTGTGTATGATGATTTTATAAGCTCTTCAGGCTGTCTCTTTGCCCTTGAAGTGCGTTTGGCAGCCGTTGTTTCTGAAAACGGAAATGTGGAAGCTGCTGTTTTTACCGAATGCGGCCGGGAAAGTCTCTTTGCGGTGAAAGCCCGGGTCTATATCGACGCCACCGGCAACGGAGATCTTGCGGCGTGGGCAGGCGCTGATTATGCCATCGGCAATGCTCAGGGGATCGTTATGCCATCGACCCTCTGCACCGCCTGGACAGGGATGGACTGGGCCAAATATGACAAATCACAGCTCTTCGATCAGCTGCTCAAAGCCGTGGATGACGGCGTGTTCAGTTTGAACGACTGGCACCACTCAGGCATGTTCCCCGTCGGCAAGCAGATCGCAGGCGGCAATTTCGGACATATTTACAATCTCCGGGCCGATCTGACAGAGAGCCGCACGGCAGGGTGGCTGGATATCCGCAGGCGCTTGAAGGAATTTCAAAAATTCTACCGGGAATATGTCCCCGGTTTTCAGCAGGCGGAACTGGTGGCCTCAGCCTCTCTCATGGGCGTCCGCGAGTGCCGCAGGATCACCGGAGATTATATCCTGACCGTAGATGATTTCAAAAACAAGTCCCGTTTTGAGGACGAGATCGGCGTCTTTGCCTACGGTGTGGATATCCATCCTCTGGATGATACCCGGGAGGAATTTGACCGTTTCCGCCGTGAATTTTACGGTAATCTGCGATATAAAGAGGGCGAGTGTTACGGCGTGCCCTACCGGGTGTTGATCCCGTCCCGTCTGAAAAATGTTCTGACGGCGGGGCGCTGTGTCAGCACCGATCAGCCCATGGAGGCCTCCATCCGCGTCATGCCCGGCTGCTTCCTGACAGGATATGCCGCCGGAACGGCCGCCGCCCTGGCGCCCCGGGGCGATGTCCGGGCCGTGACCGCCGCAGAGATACGTAAAAAAATGTTTTTGCAGTAAAAACATTTTTTTGATCTTTGGTTATTTATCTGCCCGTATCGGGAACAAAGCCTTTCAAAAACGCGCTGTTCCCGACAAGGGTCGATGGTATCGCGGGGAGGGGAAAAACCTCTTTTCGCGGGAAAAGAGGTTTTTCCCCTCCACACACCCCACCCCTTTTCGAGAAAAGCGAAGTATTTTTAGTTTTATATCATTGTATCTACCCGTATCGGGAACAGAGCCT
>JAFVYP010000061.1 GCA_017508555.1 Lentisphaeria bacterium | reverse complement strand
CTGGATGACCTGGCCGCTATCGAGGCTGATGATGACTCCGATGATGCCGATGACGATGATATTGTCGCAGACCCCACACCGACGGTCAAACGAAAACTGGTCATCAAACGGGTCCAGGCGCCGCCTGTCAAGTTTTTGCCCAAGGTCACGGCGGAAACCGCTGCCTCTGTCCGCAGCCGCCAGGCCGCCGCTGTCTCCTCCCAGTATGTGACCAAGCAGGAAAAGGAGTCCTCCAGAAAGAGTGCGCTGGACTCCAAACTGGTGGTCGGTACCAAGAACGATACCATGAAGGTCTATATGACAGAGATCGCCCGTATCCCTCTGGTCAACAAAAAGGAGGAGGCCGATCTTGCCGAGTCCATCCACTGCGGCGACGAGGGACGGCACGAGGATGCCAGAACGACTCTTATCAAAGCCAACTTGCGTCTGGTGGTCAAGATCGCCCACGACTTCAAGGGACTGGGCCTGCCGCTCCTTGACCTTATCAGCGAGGGCAATATCGGTTTGATGCGCGCTGTGGAAAAATTTGATCCGGCAAAGGGCGCGAAATTTTCCAGTTACGCCGCCTGGTGGATCAAACAGTCCATGCGCCGTGCCCTGGCCAACCAGAGCCGCACGATCCGTATTCCCGTTCAGTCGGCGGGCAAGATCAACAAGATCAAAACCGTCCGTATGCGCCTGGTGGAGGAGCTGGGACGCGATCCCTCCGACGCCGAGATCGCGGAAAAACTGGATTTCAGCGAGCGTACCGTCGCAGGGCTGCGGATGGCGGATCTGCGCACGATCTCTCTCAACGATCCCATCCAGCAGGGGGAAGAGGGCGAATTTCAGGATATCATTCCCGACCGTCACGCTCAGACACCAGACCAGATCATCGGTGATGTGGAGTCCGTCGGACGGCTCCTTTCCCTCCTTGACAGATTGGAGGATAGAGAGCGCAAGATCTTGGAAATGCGTTTCGGTCTCCGGGGCAAGCGGCCCCTCACCCTGGAAGAGGTCAGTCAGGAGATCGGACGCACGCGCGAACGTGTACGCCAGATCCAGAATCAGGCCCTGACCCGCTTGAGACAGCTCCTGGCGGATGAGGCCAATTTTACCTACGAAAATTGAGCCTGCCGTGCTGACGGGAAATTTGTTGCTCTACCGCTTCAAAAGCGGAAAATTTCAAATCCGGTTCGTTGATCCCAATGATCCGGATTTGCTTCTTCTTGCCGGTGAGCTGCTCAAGGCTTTCGCTTCTGCTGCTGACAGAAAAATCTCCCGGCTGCAGCTGGAGGAGGAACTGGAACTTTTCAGGAAACAGTATGAGATTAAAACCGCTGACGGTTTGATCAAACTCCTGATGGACCGGACTGCATTTTCCCAAAACGCCGATCTGGATTATCCCGGTCTGCGCGCAAGGGTCTTTGAATCTGCTTTTGAACAGCTTACGCAATGCCGGGGCGATTGGAAATGTTTCAGACGGAATCTGGAACCGGTCTGCGGGGAAATCAAGGATATCTACGGCGATCTCCCCGGATTTGAACAGATACTGCATTTTGACCCCCTTAAAGCTGAAGAGCTGATATGCCGGTATAATCTCGCTCTCGCTCAGGGAATGCTTTTCTTTGCGGATACATTACTTGTCCGTGTGACCGATCCAGATCCCGCACAGCTGCGGCGGATGTTTAAGTATTTGAAGTTTTTCCGCCTCCTGGCACGGATCATTGAGATCAACGGCTCTTCCGCATCTTTTGAGATCAGCGGCCCTTTTTCCATTTTCGGGACAACAAGGAAATATGCCCTCAATCTGGCTGTCTTTTTCCCCGCTGTGGTGCGCCTTCAGAAATGGAGCATCTCCGCTCAGCTTGAGGTCAATGGAAGAAAAGGAAAATTACTGCTCGATCACTCCTGCGGACTGGTTTCTCATTACCGCAATTTTTCCGCATACGTCCCTGAAGAGATCAAAATGTTTCACCGCCTCTTCGCCGAAAAGGTCTCCTCTTGGAAAATCGTGGGGGATACACCCGTCCTTACCCCCGGCGGACAGGAGTTCGTTATCCCCGATATCTCCTTTGAAGCCGAAAATGGAGCCGTTTGTCATCTGGAACTCTTCCACCGCTGGCACAGAACTCAACTGGAACAACGCCTCCAAACACTCAAAAAAACAACTCTCCCCCTCATCGTCGGTATCGACCGGGCCCTTATGGAAAATGATGAGTTTGAAGCCCTCCTGCAAAATAATCCCGCCCTCAAAAACAGAATCTTCCGCTTTTCCGATTTCCCCGGCGTCGAAACCGTTTCCCGCCTCCTGAAAAAATTTCTCCCTCTTTAGTTTTTATGCCCTTTTTTTATGGCTGGCCCCTTGGCTTTTTTTTTATGACTGGCCGCTTGGCTTTTGCAGGGGGGCTTAGCGCCCGCCCCCCTGCACCCCCCGACGCCCGGTGCGACCGGGAGCGGTGTTTTGCCCGTGGTATGCGGGGCGCGGCGGCAGGGAATTGCGGCGAATG
>JAFVYP010000060.1 GCA_017508555.1 Lentisphaeria bacterium | reverse complement strand
GGCTGCCGCTCCCAAGGCCGAAGCTGCTGAAGCCAAAGCTGAATAATTGAAACAACTCTTTATCAGTGGAGAATTACATATCATGATCACTGCAAAAATGGTTCAGGAACTCCGTGAAAAGACCGGAGCCGGTATGATGGACTGCAAAAAGGCTCTCACCGCCGCCAACGGCGATATGGAAGCCGCTATCGAAAATCTCCGTAAATCCGGTATTGCCAAGGCCGAAAAGAAGGCCGGACGCTCCACCAATCAGGGTAAAGTCTGGACCGGTATTTCCGGTGACAGCGCCGCGATTATCGAGCTGCTCTGCGAAACTGACTTCGCCGCCAAGACCCCGAAATTCGGCGCTCTGGTCGAGCAGACCGTTGCCGATACCCTGGCCGTAGCCGGAGAGGGTGATGTCACCGCCGCCGCCAACGATGCCGCTGCCGCCAATCTGACCAGCCACATCGCCACCATCGGTGAAAACATGCAGCTCCGCCGCGCCCTCAAGTGGATCGGCAGCGGCAGCAGCAAGTTCGCCGGTTATCATCACATGGACGGCAAAGTCAGCGTTCTGGTTGAAGTCGAAGGCACTGATGACGCTGAACTGCTCAACGACATCTGTCTGCACATCGCTGCTTTCAGCCCCAAATACATCACCAGCGAGGATGTCCCCGCTGAAGTGATCGCCAAAGAGAAAGAGATCGCCGCCGCTGCTGATCCCAAGCTGGCCAACAAGCCTGCTGAGATGCTCGAAAAGATCCTCGCCGGAAAAATCGGCCGTTACTTCTCCGAAGTCTGCCTGATGAACCAGCCCTGGGTCCGCGACGACAAGACCTCTCTGGCCAAAAAATATCCCGCTGTCAAAGTCAAACGCTTTGCCCGCTGGGCCATCGGCGAAGACATCTGAGTCTGCGTCTGAAAAGGTTTTCAAAACGGAGCGATCCTCAAAGGATCAGCTCCGTTTTTTTATTCACACGCAGAAGAGATTTCAGATAACACAGCATTTCCACATTGAGAAAAGAGGTATCAGCTTGAAAAACAGGGAAGCTGAAGATATATTGAGAGCAAAACGGAGGAACAGAATATGAAACAGGCCGCATTTACCGACAGTGAAAAAAGTTTTCTTATTTCCCAGATCCCTGAATGGGAAAAGGCTCTTATGGGAAACCGCAGACAACTGGAACAATATCCGGATGCGCCCGTTCTGCTGGCGGGAGCCCAGTATCCCGGCATCTGGCTGGAACACAATCAGGATAATCTCTTTTTTTGTGAGTATGATCCCGTCTGCGCCTGGGCCTCTCAGGATATCTTTATGAAACATCAGCGGGAGGACGGTCTGCTGCCCTTTGCGCTGCCGACAAGTTACAAAGATCCGAAAAGTTATTTTTATCCCTCCTCTGCCCTTTTCTGGCATGTCCAATCCATCTATCCCTTTGTACGCTGCGCCATGACGGTCGCCCGCAAAGCAGAACGCCCTGAAGAGGATTTTTTCCGCATTTACGAAACCGGCAAAAAGTATGACGACTGGCTCAGCCGTTTCCGCGACCACGGTCAGACGGGATTGGTGGAAATGTTCTGCGAATACGATACCGGCCACGATCAGTCTCCCCGGGTGCAGAATGACGGGATCCCCCACACCTGTCCTGAAAACGACGCCTGCAATATGCCGGATATGCGCATCATGCCCATCCTGTCAGCAGATCTGTCTGCCATGCGTTACGGCGCACGGGAGGCACTGGCGGAACTGGCGGAACTCCTGGGCCGTGACCGTGAAGCCGCCCTCTGGCGCGAAAAGGCACAGGAAACGCGGAACGCCATCCAAAAATATCTTTTCGATCCGGAGGATGATTTTTACTACGACAGAGATACCCGCGGTTTCAGAAAATACCGTTCGGAACACATCACACGTCTTTTCCTCAACAAAGTTCTGACTCAAAAAGAGTTCGATGCCATTTACGACCGGTATTTCACAGTGGAGGGTAAAGAATTTTATCCGGCTTACCCCATTCCCTCCATGTCCATAGACGATCCGGCCTTTGTCAAAAGCTGTCCTCTCAACAGCTGGGGCAGCAATGCCCAGGCCCTCACAGCTCTGCGCACGCTCTTCTGGATGGATCATTACGGCAGAAGCAGCGATCAGACGGCTTTGCTTTCGCTCTGGCTCCGTGCTTTCTGCAACGATCCCGCCCGGGGATGCCGTCAGGAGGTCAATCCTTTCACAGGACTTTTCGTCGATGGCGGCGGCAAAAACTATACGCCTGCCCTGATCCTGATGATACAGGCGGTCAAGCGTCTGGGATGGCTCTGAACTGAAAACGCCGGTTGTCCAATATGTCGGACAACCGGCGTTCCCCTCTGCTGTATGCAGCTTATTTTTCCTGCGGCGTCATGGAGCCGAGGATATAGACAGGGAAATCCGGAACTTTTTCATCAGCCTTCAGCCACACATACTGCCGCACTCCCTGAAGCGTATGGATGGGATTGCCGCCGACTGCGGCAAGAAGCATCCACTCGGGAGCGGCTTTGGCATAAATGATGGTGTGTTTGGTAAATTTATTGGTCATACGGACGCGGCCGCCTTCGATGACGCCGAAACCGCCGGGAGCGGTATGGAAGTAATGACAATAGCCTCCTCCTTCTCCGCCGCCGCGGCAATCGTACATGAACACTTTGCCTCCGCAATTATCCACCCAGCGCAAATTTCCCCCCAGAGGCCAGATCCTGACCTCTCCGGTCCGGCGGTTTCTGCGCTTGATATTTTTGGCAACATAGGGAACGAAAAAACCATTCTGGATATGAGTCGTCCCCTGCCGCGCCGTGAAAAACGCCATATCATCCATCCAGAAATTGGTCGCAAACCAGCAGAGCGTTATGGAGTTGTACCGGGCACTTGAATCAATACCGCCTGCGCCATTCCAGAGAGAGCCGGTCAGATCCAGACGGCAGGAGTTGTTTTTTCCTTCAAGAAGAATACTCAAACGGTCGGTATCTGTAATCAATACATCGCAAAAAGAAACAAGTTTGGCGTTTTTGTTGAGTTTCCCCTTGAGAATATGTCTGCCCATGCGCAGAAACAGATTGCGGAAACGGATATCCACAGGATTTTCAGCAGAAAAAAGATCATATCCGCTCCGGGTATCTCCGCAGATCGTTGTCATACCGGTTCCGTGCAGAAAGAGCTTTTCCGGCAATCTCACGGTACGGGCAACGCGGATCTTTCCCGAGGGAAGAAGCAAAATTTTTCCGGCTTTGGCCGCGGCGGCCATGGCTTTTTCGAGAGCGGCGGCGTCATCGGTCCTGCCGTCCGCTTTCACACCGAAGGCAGAGGCCTCCAATTTTCCCTTGAAGGTATCGGGAAATCCAGGCATCTTTTCAGGTTTGACAAAAAGCTGCGGCACCTCTTTGTGGACAAACTGTTTGATGATCTCCGGCAAATTGATATCGACATTGCTGTTTCTGCCGAAAATAAACTGATACTTGTGTTTCACACTCCAGGGAACCCCCTGATGTCCCCCCGGGTAGCTGTCGGTCAAAAAGTATTTTTGATCCATCTTTTTCACCTGCCAGTCAAAAAGACGGGGCTTTTGACCCTTGAAGGTGTTGTTTCTGAAAAGGAAACAACTGGGAACGCGCTTCAGGATCACCAGCGGAACGGACGTTCCTGCCTGTTCAAAAGAGCAATCGGCAATAATAATATCTCCCGCAGAAGAGGAGTGAGGGATCTTGGCCGTTTCCTGCTCCAGCAGAGCCAGAGGCTGGGCCGATTTGAAACGGCAGTTCCTCAAAGTGAAATGGAATCCGTCATTGGTGAACCAGATCTGTTTTTCTTTACTGGGAGGCGCATAAAAAGAGCTGTTTCTGATGGTCAGCATATTGGGTGCGGAACCGGTCCTTATCATGCCGAGGGGACCGGCACTCCGGGGAGAGGCAACAAAGGTGCAGTTGTCAAAGACCGTTCCATCAGCATTGTTTTCAAAGGCCCGGGCGCAGTTGAGGAAACGGCAGTCGCGGATCGTGATGATATTGCTGGAAAACCAGGAAATAGAGTTTTCAAAAGTATTGCGCTTGAGAAAAGGCATGCCCTCTTTCCAGGTGACCTCATGGGTCGGGATCATCCGGATCTTGATTTTGCCCAGTCCCTTTGACCAGTCGATCTTTTTCTCTTTTCTTCTCCAGCTCAAATTGCGGAACGCCGGGGCTGAAGAGTTTTTGAAAACTGTTGAAGTAATGTGAACGGAACTGGCATTCCAGTTGCCGCTCCAAACGTCGATCTGGGTAAAACCGCCGTCAAAAGTCATGCCGTCCACAAACAGGCGGCGGTAAATGCGGCAGTAAAAAATATCCTGCCGGGGATCGGTTATTTTCAGGATGCTTTTGCCGGGAACGCCGCGAAGTGAAACGGATCCCTCCGCAAGAAGCGTCCGCGAAATAAGATAGGTCCCTTCAGGGAAATACAGTTCTTCAACAAAAGTTTCCCCTCCGCCCCCGTTCCAGCCGTCCTCCTGACGGAAACGCTCCAGCTTGATCCGTTTGGAAATATGGATCAAGGCTTTCTGGATGGCTGCGGTATCATCCGTTTTGCCATCGCCCCTGGCTCCGAAATCCTTGACATTAAAGGCTGAGAGCAGAGTGATGTTCACCACAAGAAAAAGAATCAGATATTTTTTCATTGAGCCATCCACCCGCTTTTATTTGACAGTACAAGCCATCCAGTGACGCTTGGTCGAAGTATCCTGAGATCCGTTGATCTCAAAGTATCTGAACCGGGGATCGTGTTCATTGTTCACATGTCCGTCGGCATATCCCACATTGGCCGAATAATTGCTGTGCCGGTTGTGGAAAGAACTCCACGAAGTACTCGTAGGCTGATACCACAGATTGCAGCCGGCCTGTTTTTCCAGCGCAGGCGTTCCGTCGGCATTGTTCCGGGTGATGTCCCCGAGAAAGATCTTGATCGAGGGATTCCGGACCTGACTGACCTTCACACTGTAAGGAATATTGGCATTGAGCGTCTGCCCCGTCGCACGGGTGGATCCGAAGCCAACATAGTTGTAACCGTATGTCATGTAGTTGATGAAACGGCTTTCAATGTTTTCGATGCGGCAGCTGGTCACATCTTCTGATCCGCTCATGTAAATATTGTTGAATCCCGCAGAGGGACACTTCCACATCTTCCGGGTGGGGATGTATTTCTGGTAGCAGTAAAGCGCCCAGCGGTGCGACGTATAACTGAACCAGGGATAAGTATCATCAAACTCCGTCGTGTAAGTAAACAATGCCTGACCGATCTGCTTGAGCTGACTGACACAATTCGCCGTCTTGCTCCGCTCTCTGGCCTGCTGCAACGCAGGCATCAGCATCGCCGCCAATATCGC
>JAFVYP010000059.1 GCA_017508555.1 Lentisphaeria bacterium | reverse complement strand
TACAATGATATAAAACTAAAAATACTTCGCTTTTCTCGAAAAGGGGTGGGGTGCGGGGAGGGGAAAAAACACTTTTACCGCGAAAAGAGGTTTTTCCCCTCCCCGCGATACCATCGACCCTTGTCGGGAACAGCGCGTTGCTCAAATCCAGCCCGCGCCGCAAGGTCAAGAGAGCTTGAAGCAGGTCTTGATCCCTGTGATTATCATTTGCATGGCAACGGCGGAAATAACCAGTCCGGTGAGACGGATCAACGGTCCCAACATGTGTGTTTGGGTGAGAAATCTGTTGATGCCTGCTGCACAGACCATGAGCAGAAAATTGATGAATATAGCAATGGCCAGTGAGAGGGTCGTGAAAAGCACGCCTTCTGCAACACTGCTGGCAATGGCCGCAGCGATCATTCCCGGTCCGGCAATGAGGGGGGCGGCAAGAGGCACCAGAGAAATATCCGTGATGGTGTTCTGGTTTTCCTGATTTTGCTTTTTGACGAATTTTCCTTCGTTGACAGCTGCCCAGCCAATGACAAACACAACCAGACCGCCTGTGATCTGGAGAGAATAAAGCTCCACACGGAATATGCGGCTCAAAATAAAATGTCCGGCAATGGCCAGAAGCGTCAGGATCACAAAGGCAGCAGCTGAGGATTTCCACGACAGCTCAAAATTCTGTTTTGAAGTCAGTTTCGGCTCGTAAGCCGCAAGAAACATGATTTTACTGGCTGGATTGAGCAGGGCAAGCAGATAGAATGCGTTTTCAAAGATCTCTGAAATATCCATTTTTTTCCTTTCCCTTGGGAGATGGAATCTAATATAATTCTTTTTTTTTTTAATTCAAACGGAAAAAAAAGCTTTTTTTTCTGATTGTGACTTGATATTTTTCCAAAAGCTCTTATCTTGTAGAACAGAGAGAAGAAATTGCATTCCGCTGAAACGGACGGAAAAAGAAGAGGCCGTTCCGGATCAGGCGGAAAATGATGAAAACCGTTTCGTCTGACGCGGAGGGAACTGTGTCGTCATTTTCCGGCGGAAAAATAGAGGAGGATCTGTCATGCACAAAAGATCTCTGTTCTTTGAAGCTCAACAAGACGGAGCTTCACCGCAGGAGGGGCTGGGAAACACCTCCCGCCGTTCCGGAGAAACATCCTGCCGGGCATTGGTCAAATTTGAACCCGCCCCGGAGTGGCTCATCCTCTACCGGAAAATAGATTTCAAAAAATAAGAGAAGGATCTTTGTGCCATGAGTGATGTCAGAAAAAAGCTGGGGACTTTTTCCCTCGCAGCCCTCGTTGTCGGTGCCATGATCGGCGGCGGGATTTTCAGTCTGCCCCAGAATATGGCCCAGAGTGCCTCGGTCTGCGCCGTTATTGCCGCCTGGGTCGTGACCGGTATCGGCATGTTCTTTCTTGCCAGTACATTCCGTATCCTTTCCGTTGCCCACCCCGAAGATGCCGCCGGGATCTATTCCTACGCAAGACAGGGATTCGGACGGTTCACCGGATTTCAAATGGCATGGTCTTACTGGCTCTGCAATATCTTCGGCAATGTCGGATATGCTGTCCTGCTCATGGATGCGCTGGATTATTTCTTCCCCGGATATTTTACCGGAGGTAACAATCTTCATTCTGTTATCGGCGGCTCGATCGTGATCTGGATCATGAATTTTGCCGTCCTCAAAGGTGTCCGTCAGGCCGCCTTTATCAATACGGTGGGTACTGTTTGCAAAATGCTGCCTATCGCTGTTTTCATTCTCGTTATGTTCCTCATGTTCCGCTGGAGAACCTTTTCGACCGATATGTGCGGTCAGGCAGCTGTCCCCTCCGCAGGACTCAAACCTCTGGGGCCCATGATGGGACAGATCAAATCCACCATGCTGGTCACGCTCTGGGCCTTCATCGGTATCGAAGGCGCTGTGGTCGTTTCCGGC
This sequence comes from Lentisphaeria bacterium, assembly GCA_017508555.1. Taxonomy (GTDB): domain Bacteria; phylum Verrucomicrobiota; class Lentisphaeria; order Victivallales; family Victivallaceae; genus UBA1784. The sequence continues at coordinate 7,901 of JAFVYP010000059.1, read as the reverse complement.
AGAGCCAGAAGTCAGCTGGATGTCGGACGGGCCACCGTTCTCGGATTTCTCGCCTGTCTGATTATTTACGCCCTGCTTTCCATCCTGCCTTTCGGTTTTATGAATCAGCATCAGCTTTCTCTGCTGGAGAATCCCTCCACTGCTCCTCTGCTCAAATCCGCGGTCAACGGTGCCTGGGGCGGAGATCTGATGAATGCCGGCGTCATCATCGCTTTGCTTTCAAGCTGGCTCGCCTTCACGATCATGATCTCCCAGATCCCCTACGCCGCCGCCATGGACGGGACTTTCCCCGCTATCTTCAAAAGCGAAAATGTCAATCTCGCTCCGGATGTCTCCCTCTGGATCACCAGCGGGATCATGCAGCTGACCATGATCCTGGTCCTTTTCGCCGACAATGCCTGGAATACCATGCTCTCCATTACCGGTGTGATGATCCTGCCTCCTTATCTTGCCTGCACACTCTATCTCTGGAAAATCAGCGCCGGAAAGAATTTTCCCTCTCAGGCCGGATCAAAACGTTCCTTCGCTCTGCTCTGCGGAATCGCCGGAAGCATCTACGCCCTCTGGATGATCTATGCCGCAGGTCTCAAATATCTCTTTGCAGCCATCTGTTTCATGGTCATCGGTATCCCCGTGTTCATCATCGCAAGAAAAAACGCCCTTGCTCTTGATCCCGATGAACCTGACCGCAGGATCTTTACCAAACATGAGATCAGCGCCGTTGCCCTGATGCTCATGGCGGCTCTGGCGGCTGTTATCGCTATGGCCACCGGAAAGATCCAAATCTGAAGAAGTCCCCCCACACCCCGCGGAGCGGCAGCCGGAACCCCCCGGTATGGCATTGGCCTTCCCAATGCCGCCGCTCCGCACTTTTTTCCGCTCTGTCTCCCCGGTCGGGGAACAGAGCTTTTTATCGCCTGATATCTGAGGAGGTGTCTCTTGAAAATAACGGCGGAGTGTGATATATTTTCCAGAGAAACATTGTTCACGGAGGTCTGCTATGAAAATTTGTGTCGCCGGTGACGGCGCCTGGGGTACGGCTCTGGCTCTCAATGCCCTTGAGAACCGGCACCGCGTTGTGATTTGGGGCGCTTTTCCTGATTATCTTGAGGAAATGCGTCAAACCCGTGAGAACAAAAAATTCCTTCCCGGTGTCAAGCTGCCGGAAAGTTTGGAATTTGAAGCAGATATCCGTAAGGCTCTGAAAGATTGCTCCATCATCATCTGCGCCACGCCGACCCAGTTTTTGAGAAGCGTTCTCAAAAAAATGGCAGGGAATCTGCCGCAGGATGTCATCATCGTCAATGTGGCCAAAGGAATCGAACTGGACAGCTGGCTGCGGATCAGCCAGGTCATTGCAGAGGAATTGGGACAGGTCAATTATGTTGATCTTTCCGGTCCGAGCCATGCGGAAGAGGTCGCACGCCGTGTGCCGACGGCTGTAACTGTCGCCGGAGAAAATCCGGAAAATGCTGAGTTTGTCCAGAAAGCATTGATGAACAGCAATTTCCGTATATACACATCCAGTGATGTCCTGGGGCTTGAGCTGGGCGGCGCCATCAAAAACGTTTTTGCCATTGCCGCCGGTATCATTGACGGCATGCAGCTGGGAGATAATCCCAAAGCCGCTCTTATGGCCCGCGGTATCGCCGAAATGGGACGTCTGGGGGAGGCGTTAGGCGGTAATCGCGCCACTTTCAGCGGTTTGAGCGGTATCGGCGATCTGATCGTTACCTGCTGCAGCGGCCACAGCCGCAACCGTCATGTCGGCGAAGAACTGGGACGGGGAAAGAAATTGGATGAGATCCTTCAGGCCATGGGAATGGTCGTTGCTGAAGGAGTTCCCACAGCCAAAGGTATCCGGGTTCTGGCCCGTCAGGCCGGTGTGGAGATCCCCATTATTGATGAAGTCTGCAAAGTGCTTTATGAAAACCGTTCTGCGCAAGAAGCCATGATCTCGTTGATGACCCGCTCCGCAAAAAACGAAGAGGAATGATCCCACAGCCGAAATTGCCTTCTGAACAATAACAGCAAAATGCCTGTCTGTGCGCTGCGCCGACAGGTTTTTTTGCGGCTTCTGTGGCGAGGCCCGTGAGACGCGCGGCCGAACGTCGGCCCCGGTATAACTGTCATGCCCTTTTTTGGGCATGACAGAGCTGCAAATAAACTGGTGTGGTACGCGGGCAATACCAGCTCTTGATGACTGCGTTGGCGCGCAGGCATCGTTGGGGCGGCACTTGTGTCGGACCTGTCGGACAAGTCGGACGAGTCGGACGCTTGGGGGTGCCGCGCAGATAGGCTCAGTTGACAGTTACTGTGGCGAATGAAGGTTTGAGACGTGCGGGCCCAAAAAAAAGGGGGATTCTCAAGGGGGGGACCCCCTTGAGCGGGTTGGTCGACGCGGAGCGTCACCCCCGCTATCCCGCTTTTCTTTGCTTACTTTCTTTTCCCGTGAAAAGAAAGTAAGTGGAGCCGGCTGTGGGATTCGAACCCACGACCTGCTGATTACAAGTCAGCCGCTCTGGCCAACTGAGCTAAGCCGGCGAAACGATACATTAATATAGCACAAGAAGAGCTTGAATTCAAGTGCAGACGGTAACTTAAAGGGAATTGACGTAACGGAGATAGGCATCTTCGTTCATCATATCATCAAATTCGGAGCTGTCAAAATTAGTCAGACGGCAGATCCAGCCTTTATCCTCGGGGGATTCATTGATGAGGGCGGGGTCATCGGAAAGGTTTTCATTGACATCGGTGACGGTGCCGCTGATGGGGGCGTAGATATCGCATGAAGCCTTATCTGATTCGACTTCACCGAGGCGGTCACCGATAATAAAATCATCGTCCACTTCGGGCAGTTCGACGTAGGTGATCTCTCCGAGTTCTTCTGCGGCATATTCAGATATACCGACAATTGCTTCATCGCCCAAGATCTCGACCCACTCGTGGTCTTCAGTATAGTACTTCATCTAAAACCCCTGTCTTTTGCGGCGTCCGGCTTGCCGCGGAATAACCTTTGCTTTTTGCCGGCTTTGATTGCTGCAGATTCACGAACAAATCTGTCACTTATCTAATGGAACATCAATACGGCCTCTTGTCAAGTGCATATTGCATGTTTTTTACCACATTTATCATATTTTTCCTTCAAAATCTCCAGTTTCAAATGAAAATCTTGCACAACGGCGGAACCGGATGTATATTAATAGTTCATTTTATACATAACCGGAGGTGACTGCAATGAGCAGGTCTTTGAAATTCGGCCGTTATGATTACGCGGCATTCGGGGCATTTACGACGTATTCCGTCTGTTCACTTGTGATCCCGCTGCTTCTTGTTCCCATGGGGAAGAGCCTGGACTTTCCGCTGGATGCGGGCGGTATGGGGGCAGGCGGAGTCCTGCATGCGGTGCGGAGCGCTTTTATGATCCTGACGCTGTTGTGCTGCGGCGTGATAGCCGGACGTCTGGGAAAACGCATATCCATCGGTTTGAGTCTGCTGCTGTGCGGTCTGGGGATCACCGGATGCGCCTTTACGGCGGCCTATTGGATGCTGCTTCCCTGTCTGATTCTGGCCGGATTGGGGGAAGGCGTGTGCGAAGGTCTTTTAACGCCGTTTATCCAGGATCTGCATCCGAAGGCTCCTGAACGGTATGTGAATATCGGTCACTCCTTCTGGTCCGTGGGGATCGTGGTGGCGGTCATCGGCATCGGCGGACTGGTGACGCTGGGGGCCGGATGGCGTTTTGTTCTGGCGGCTGCGGGACTTGCCACTGTTGCCGCTGCCATGGCTTTTCTCTGGAAAGAAAACAAAAACTGCCGTTATCCTGAAACGGGGCAGGGGGTGGATGGCCGTACGGTCATGCGTCAGACAAAAGAGATCATCTGTGAGCCCCATTTCTGGCTGTGTTCTGCGGCGATGTTTTTCGGTGCAGGGGCGGAGTTCGGGCTCACCTTCTGGGCGGCGGCATTTATAGAACTGACTTTTGAAACCGGAACATTTGTCGCGGGCCTCGGTACAGGAGCCATCGCCGCCGGCATGTTCTGCGGCAGGACATTTTTCGGATATATCGCCAAACCCGGAAATCTGAAAAAGATCCTGCTCTATACATCGCTGGGAACGATCCCGCTTACTTTTTGTCTTGCGCTGCTCAAACCGGGGGTGATGCCGGGATGTGTGCTGTTTCCTCTGCTCTTTGTACTGCTTTTTCTCTGCGGCATCGGCGTGGCGCCCTACTGGCCGACCATGCAGGTTTTCGGCGTCAACAGGCTGAAAAACTGCGATTCGACGATGCTTTACATCTATTTTTCCGCCATGGGGATTCCCGGATGCGGGATCTTTTCCTGGCTGATGGGGGTTGCCGGAGATACATTCGGGGCAACGGGAACGATCCTTGTTGTGCCTGCCTGTCTGATTATTTACGTCTTTATTATTTATTGCGAGTGTTGGCGTAAATCCGGCAAAAGTAATTGACTTTCAGAAATTTTGAAGTATATTTTAATAATCGGAAAAGACAAGTTTAACCAATCGGGGAACAATGAAAAAATTAATCTGTCTGCTTTTTGCGGTTGCGTTTTCCGGCGTGTTTGCCGGAGAAAAGTGTTTTGCAGATCTGCGTCCGCAGATCAAACGGGTGAAACATTGTTCAGAAGAGGACTTTGCGCTGGGCGACAAGCTCCTTGCGCGGATCAGGAAACAGGCGGCTTCCCGCAAACGGGTCTGGCCGAAAACACGCCTCATTATGGAAACAGTCACGCACCGTGCCGGCCGGTTGTGGATGACCAATAAATACTGGCGCAACAGACAGCTTTTTGCCGACAGAAAATATTGGGAACCTCAAAGCCAGTTTTCTCTTTCCGGTCTCAACAAGACCTTTGAACTGATGGAAATGTACGGCATCGAAGGCAATAACTACTTTCTGAACAACTCTTTCCGGACGATCTATTACGATGCGATGGAAAAATACAAACGTGATCCTGCAAAACTGAAGATCATCCCCACCATGACGCCGGCGGGCTTTGCCATCGAACGGCATATTATTGCAGGGCTTCCCAAACATGAATATATCAAACGGGCCGTCAACAGTCCTTATACGATGACTTTTAACGGAAAAGTCCTGATCCTGGGCTACTCCAGTGAACGCTGTACGCCCGAACAGATCAATGCGTTTGTTCTGCTGCTTGAAAAGATCGGGGGCAAAAAGATCGCCTATATCAGCGATCAGGCCGGAAGCGGTCCGAAAGTCTGGATGGGGAGCTACTGGGCGGAACGCAAACAGGTTCCTGCAACTGATCTGCTTAAGGCTTACGACCACCTGACGGCTGTTCTGAAATATGCTGCAGGTGTGGAGTATGGTTACTATTGCGGCAACAGCAGACGGGTCCTGGACCGCGAATATTATGAGCAGGTGCTGCTGCCTCTGATCGGCGCGGCCTGCGCCCGGGGCGACTACAACGGCAAACGCATTTTTGCGCTTAAAACGATCCAGGGCTACACCAACTGCAACGGCTCCCAGACCGTCAGTTCCGACGGGACCAAGACCATCCGTCAGTTTTTTGAGCTGGCGGATAAGTTCAATATTGATCTGCTTTGCGGATTTGAGTGGGATGAACTCAATGAAAGCACCAACCTGGAACCCACAGTGGCCAAACCTTTTGCCAATCAGCGGATCATCCGCTACTGCATGGACAGGATCAAAGGGGCTGCTCCGCGCCCCAATCCGGGAGATGATCTGACTGTTCCCAATCTGATCGTCAGCACTAACAGACAGCTTTCCATGGGACAGGAGTTTGAGCTTGAACTTTTGAATGTCCCTGACGGCAGCAAAGAAAAATATACCGTTTCCGCAGAGCTTTTTGACAATGAAGGCAAAGTCCTCTGCCGTATCCCTGAAATGGTTTTTGACAGCACTCTTTTGAAGGATAAGACCATCGTCATCCCCACGGAAAAATTCACACACAGCATGTATATCCAGCCCCGGGTGACGGTCAAATACAAAGGGAAAACGCAGGTGTATGAAGGACTTCCGCCCACGGTCCTGCGGGGAACTGTCAATATTGACCATACATGGTTTTCCATTCCGCTGCGGAATCTGCTTGTTCCTGAAAAGGCGGAAGTGGCTTTTGTCAACGGTAAAAAGATCCGTCCGGGCGCGCTGGAAGTGGAGGCAAAGGTCAATGTCAAATTCAAAGAGGAGCTGAATGCGCTTGAGATCATCAACAACAGTCAGGATGTGTTCAGTTACGACAAGTTTGATGAGTTCGGTTTCAAGAATGAAAAACGCAAACTGTATCGTCTTTCTTTCCGCTACATCATTCCGATGGATGTGAAGAAAAACCGCGATCTTGCGGTCAGCTGCAAAGTTGAGTCTCCGAAAGCGTGGCGTTTCAATACCTATTATGAAAACAAGCCGGCCTATCCGCGTCCGGTGGGAGATGTGTTCAAAGTCCATCCGGGACGGAACTGCCACAATGAGATGATCTCCATTCCCGCAGCCAATGCCGCTGCCGGAACATTGACCGTCAGCGGAATCCGTCTGGCCGGTCCTGCCAAAGGCAAAAAGTTTACCCACACTTTCAAATTTTCCGATACGGAAAAGGCGGGCGTCAGCTCTGTGGTCTTTGATGACGGTTTCATGCTGGCGCTGGAAACGGCTCCCAAGACTCCCCGTCTGCCCCTGGGACTTGATCTTAAAGAGGTCTCTTTCAAACACCGCTTCCCCATGGAGCTGCCCGACGGAGTGCTGGCTGTGCGCGCGGTTTCCAACAGCGGAAAAGTCTGGTACAGTGCGGGATATACGCCTGTGAAGGTTTCCGGAAAAATGATCTCCTGTGCGATGGTAAGCGACCGCCGCGGAACGGTCCGTTTCAAACAGCCTGCCAGCAGAGTCCCTGATTTCACTTACGATTTCAATGCCCCTGAAGCCGGATACATCATCCCTGCCCCTGCCGGAAGAGACTATTATGCGCATGCCGGCAGCTTTGTCAGTATCGGAACAGGCTTTGAAGGGATCATCCACGGCTGCACGATCCCCTGGACCTATGAAAGAAGCGGAACGGCTCCCCGCTGGATCAAGGTTGACGGCGGCCGGCGGGCGCTGAAGTTTGACGGCAAGACCACTCAGGCGCTGATGCTGCCCAACACCTTCGTTCCCCAGCGGCACAGTTTTACCGTGACGATGAAGATCAAACCTGACGATGTCCGGCGTCAGCAGACCCTGCTGGATGGACGGGGGCCTGCCAGTTATCTGCACGGTTACATGGTTTCTGTCAAAAACGGCAAGCTGATTTTGAATGTGCGTCACCGCCAGCCGTGGAAACGTTTCTGCAAGATCGACCACGTTTTCAATACCGATGTGCCACTTTATGCCGGTAAAAAGCAGCGGGTTTCTCTGAGCTTTGACGGCAGATTTATCACCGTTGCCGCCAATGGAAAAAAGCAGCGTTTTGATCTGCCCGGTATCACCTACTGGCTGACGATCTCAGCCTTCGGCGGACGGGAGAACAACCGTTTCGGCGGGGTGCTTTACAGTATTTCAACAAAACATTTTGCAGATAAATAACATAAGGAAAATACATCATGAAATGTGAAAAACAGACCGTTTCAAATATTCCCGCCTGCTGTCGGGCGAAGCTGCACAGTTTCACCTTGATAGAACTCCTCGTGAATGCTGCTTGTAAAACAGGTGTTTTGTATAACCGCTGCGGCATGCTGTCTTTGTGGGGCGGCGAGTTAAAAACGGACAAAAACGGACAAAAACGGACAAAAACGGATATCGGTGCGCCGCAGAATACGGCTGGTTTCGCCCAACAACAAAATATCCCGCTTTTCTTTGAAAGTGAAAGGGGGTTTGGGGGAAAGCGAAAACCTTCTTTTCTCGTGAAAAGAAAGTTTTCGCTGTCCCC
>JAFVYP010000058.1 GCA_017508555.1 Lentisphaeria bacterium | reverse complement strand
GTAATATTTGGCTGGCATACCGTTGGGGACGCCGTGGGCATTGATCTCCATACGGATCGCTCCCTGATTGGACCAGTTGAGGCAGCTGTAAACATGGGCGCTGCCCACACCCGCACCCTGCACCAGCAGGATGGCTGGCAGACTTTTGGCTTTGGCCTTTTTCGGAATGGTGATGATGCCGGATACAGGAACATTATCCACGCAGGAGATCTTCACATCCAGGACATTGTATTTGTTTTTGACGGCATTGGAAAGCCGGGAAACCTGTTTTTTTTCCAGAACTTTCATCGGTACTGCGGCAAGACGTTTGAGCTGACTGTTCCAGAACGCATCAAAGTCCGCAGGCGTTTTGGCGGCGGGGAGGATCTTTTCGGGATCGGCCACGGCGCCGATACGGCCGCCAGCATAGCGGACCTGATCGTAGCCTTTTTTAAGCGGGATGCGGTTGCCCTTGGCATCAAGGATGGTGAACTCCGCCCGCAGCGCAGAGGGATAGGTGAATTTGTGTTTCAAGACAAAGGGCTTCTCTGCGGAACTTACAAATTTCCCCTTCTTGCGGACGTTGCCGTCAGCGATGAAATCATAGAGAACGGTCCGTCCGGAAACGGGTTTGCCGTCCTCCAGGGCCGCGGCCGTAATGACGGCGGTCTCTCCGGATTTGTAGATGGCGTTGCTTTTGTCCGCCGTTACTTTGACGGTCAATTCCCCGGCAAAACAGCTGCTTGCCGCCAGCAGGACTGATAAAACAGATTTTTTCATGTCAGCTCCATATTTATTTTTATTTCATTAGAGTTTATTGTATTATTTCTTGAATCCGATTTCAGGCGGCTTGGCCCGTCCGGGATACAAACGCCAGTAAGGATGATGTTTGGCCGCCTCTCCCTCTCCTGCGAAAAACCAGGCGCTCTGGTCGTTGAAGGACTCCACATGGCCGTCCGTCATAACTGCATTGAGGGTGCTGCGCCCGTTGTGGCGGAAATCCGTGTACCAGTAGTCCACCTCAGGATAACGTTTCCACTGGTAGGAGTTGCTGTTCATATAGGCTTCACTGTCATGGAAGCCGATGTAAAAAGAGGGCCGTTTCAGTTTGCTGATGATATGCAGTGTGGGGTTTTTTCCGTGGATCGTTCCCAGAACATTGGCGATATGGGCATAACTGATGAAACGGGCGTTTTTGCCGTTTTCGGCATTGACAACACCGGGATCCACTCTGCCGTTCTCAGCCCGGCTGGGACAGCCGTTGATGCCTTTGCCCTTGTTCCAGGCATCCTCACTTACGCCGGAGGCCATGCTCGTCCGCAGAAAAACACGGTAGTCATACCAGGAGTGAAGGCCGATACTGCTGTGACTCTGCTGCGGCAGACCGTAACCTTTATAGGTGTCGGCATACAGCATGATCGCTGTTCCGAAACTTTTCAGGTTGTTCTGGCAGCTGGTCGTCCTGGCCCGCTCCCTTGCCTGCTGCAACGCCGGCATCAGCATCGCCGCCAATATGGCAATGATCGCAATCACAACCAGCAGTTCGATCAACATGAACGTTGATCGAATGAAGCACGGCTTCGCCGTATGAAGCATTTGCCTGCGGCAAATATGAAGCGCACTTTCAGTGCATGAAGCGCTTGCTTCGCAAGCATTATAAAGCGGGATATTTTGTTGTTGGGCGAAACCAGCCG
>JAFVYP010000057.1 GCA_017508555.1 Lentisphaeria bacterium | reverse complement strand
TTTGTTGCCTTCAGCAACAAATTTCTTCCCCCGGACCCCCATCTTTCCTGTTGGTGGCGCAGACTGCGGTGGTGACTCTTTAGACTTTTAGGGTTGTTTTTTTGTTGGTTGGCGTACAGTTGTGCTGTCATGCGGTATGCAAGTTGTCTTGGCTTCGGATGTTATACTTGCCAGACTCTTTCGCCACAGTAACTACCGCTAAAGCCTATTTCTGCGGCGCACCAAGCGTCGGACCTGTCCGACTTGTCCGACAAGTCCGACACAAGCGCCGCCCCTGCGCAGACTGCGCGCCAACGCAGTCATCAAGAGCTTGTACTGCCCCGCGCGTCACATCGGCCTCTTTCGCCACAGTAACTACCGCTAAAGCCTATTTCTGCGGCGCACTAACAGGCTGATTTGCAGCTCTGTCATGCCCCAACGAGGGCATGACAGTTATACCGAAGCCGACGTTCGGCCAATACAAAACGGCCCGGTTGAACAACAGTCAGCCGGACCGTTTGTATTTTGGTAAAGATTTTACTTGCGTTTGCCGTCGATCAGAAACTGACGGTAGCCGAAAGAATTGGATTTTCCGGCTTTTTTCAAACTGCCGTTGACCTCATTGGCAAGAGGATTTTTGTTGCTTGCTTTGGCAGCAGGAAGCACTTCCGCAACGACCAGGAGCTGGGAACGTTTGGTTGCTTCCGTTTCCGTGGAAAAGAGCCAGCCCAGAAGAGGCAGGTCTTTCAGAATGGGGAAGCCGCCGGAAACACGGATGACGCTGCGCTTTTCAATGCCGCCGATCACCAGTTTCGTCCCCGCATTGGAGATCATGAATTCTGTGTCGATCTCAGCACCTTTCTGCACACGGGGAGCTCCGTCAGAGGTATAACCGATGAGAGAGGAATTACTGATACGGACCTTGAGTTTGGTCGCAAGCGTATTGATCGCTGGTGTCATTCTGATGGAAAAACCGTATCTGTCAGTTGCCTTCAGATCAATGGCATTGCCCCGCTCATGAGTCACGCTTTTATCCGCCAAACGGCCGGAAAAGTCTGCCCCGGGACGGACAACGTTGACCTTTTTGCCGACATTCACGCCGTTCACGGAAAATTCAGCAGCAGAATCAAGGTCGATCCGCAGAATATATTTGTTGAGTTCCCCCTCTCCGAGCTTGCTGAAAGTGACCTCAGCAGGCGCCGTAACCGTGATGGGTTCGTTGTTTTTCGTCACACCGGCAACCATTCCGGGATCAACAGTGAAACGGTTGCCTGCAACCGTGTACTGCTTATCCTCAACGGACGTGGGTTTGGCAACGAAATACTGGGTGAATTTTTCGATTTTTCCTTCCGTATGGTTGCCGATGGTGATTTCTGAAGTATGCAGGACTTTCGCCTTGCCTTTGCTGGTCAGAAAATCTATGTACTTGGTGTTCCATTTGGGATTGAACTGGAAATAAGTCGTCTTGTTCCAGTCGGCACCGCGAAGCAGATCGACCCCGTTGTGGTTCTGGGAAAATCTGCCGCCTGCGCTCAGAAGATCAATACCGTCATTGTTTTTCCATGCCTGGAAATCCAGTCCCAGCTTGGTATCATTTTCGGCATAAAGCTCATACACCGTCACCTTTGCGCGGACACTGGGTTCTTCCTTGTCATATTTCCGGATCAGATCCAGAACGGTTTTTTTAGAAAAAGGAGCCGTATTAAAAAAGACCAGATTCAGTTCAGGATCTTCCATGACCACATCGGTTCCGCCCACGTTGTTCATCACGACATCGCGGCTGTAAGCACCGACATTCCTCACCATTTCCATCAGATCCGCAGAGGCCCGGTGCATGGGCGCATAGACATAGGTGAGACGTCCGGAACTGGCAACCAGACGGGGTTTGTCAAGCTCTCTGACGATGGAGTCAAAGCCCTGCGCACGGAGCGTGTCAATAAAACGGTAATCTTCAGCAGAGATCAGCAAGAGAGCGCTGCCGTCGGCATAGGTCACGGCTTCAACGTTGGTGTTGTTGTCGTTGACTTTGCGGGTCTGGACCATGGCCCGGATATAGGAACGCAGTTCATAGGGATCCATGTTTTTGATCTCATAGGCCTTGGTGATGACGTTGGGATCAGCGTTATCACGAACAAAATGAACCACTTTCGTATCCTCTTTGACCGCCACATTGAGTCTGGCGTCGATGCGGCTGTTGTCATAGGGAGCCGCCGGAGAGCCGGCAAACAAAGAGGCTCCGCTCAACAGAGCGAAAAACAGAGCTGCTTGGTATTGTTTTTTCATAATATATCCATTCCTTCCTTTAATCATTTTCCGGCGAGTTTGTCAAATTCCGCCAGAGTTCCGGGCTTCATGTTTTCGTTGAACACCACGGGAACGGCGCGGACGGTGACAATGAAACGGTTGACTTCCGTATTGCTGGTTGTCGTTCCGAAAATGTATTTCAGAACAGGCAGCTCACAAAGGAAGGGGATGCCGATCGTCTGCTCAACATCGCTGCTGCGGCTCCAGGATCCCAGAATGGTCTCTTTGTTGAATTCAAGATCAGCCTCTGCGGAGATCGTTTCTGTTTCAACCAGTTCCGCGCCCAGATTGTTGCGCTCGACAACATTGTTGCTGCTGATATGGCAGTGGAATTTGACGCATCCGTGTTTTCCGGCAGTGATGACGGGGTTGACGATGGAGGCTGTCAGCGCGGAATCTCCGCCGATGGCAACGGCGCTGGCATGATCGGCGTCTTTGGTGATGTTCTGGTACTCAGGAGCAAAACTGATTTTGAACTCCCGGTCACGGGTATTGGAAAGAAGCACTCCGGCCGTACTGCAAATGGTCGCCTGACCATTCTGCTGAAGAATACGGAGGAAGCTCAGATCGAAAGCGGGAGCGGTATAAAATCCGCCGAATCCCCAGGCGGCGTTTCCGGCGATATCAGCGCCGTGTCCCAGCAGCTCCACAAGTTTTTCAGCCGCACGGACACTGAGGAAATTGTAACCGGCGCTGAAAAGATTCAGTCCGGGACCGTTTTTCCACGCCAGATAATCAATGCCGATATCTTTGAGATCACTGTCGCGGACCTGATAGACTTTCATCTCAAGGCGTACCTGCGGAATGGGTTTATCCAGCCAGGCCAGTTTGGATTTGATATCATCAACAGTGGCGGGCGTATCTTTGAAGTAGAACAGATTGCGTTTGGTATCCAGCAGAACGGAACTGTCGGCATCTCCGCTGGAAACCTCTCCTTTGACGATGATATCCAGCATGCTCTGCGTGGCGCGGTACCGGGGCTGATAAACGCCGAAAGCAATGCCGTCGCCTGTAATATTGGAGGCCTTGGCAACTTTGGCTTTCCGGTCAAGAGCTGCAACCAGTTTGTCAACATGTTCGATCATGTTGATACCGGTGGAAACGATCAGCATCTGACGCTTGCGCACAGGATCGGAAACGGTGGAAACATGAGATTCCCGGCAATAACGGACAACTGCACTCCGGATAAAAGGAGCCACATCCGCAGCTTTGGTATATTTCAGCGTGTAAACCTTGGATGCCATATTTTTCTGGGCATCGTCTTCGATAAAAGTGATCTTCTGGACCTTGTCAGTTGCGCTTGACACTGACGGCTGCAGCACCGCCGCAGCTGCTGTCAGAACAACAGCAAACTTGTGAATTTTCAGATTCATGATCTGTTTCTCCTGTATATCCGGCATCTCCCTGCCGGCATTGGATCGTTGTTGAAAAAGCGTCTCTCTATTTTGCCGGGAAATTTTTTACCGGCAAAAAACAATGTCTGAAAAAAGAAAAAAAGCCCTCTGTTCCTTAATTTGTTATTATCAATAAAAGTCAAATACACCCCATATCGGCAAAAAAAAAACAGGACGACAGAAGAGAATACACTTCTACTGTCTTCTCTTCTTCATCCTGTTATTCAAATAATATATCACAAAAGGGTGTTTTTTCAAGTCTGCTGTGCAGAGGAACACCCGGCAAGCGGTATTTTGCTTTTTTCTGAAGCCCCGGATACGGACAGATAACTAACCGGAAATCAAAACACACCGCTATCCCGCGATACCATCGCCCCTTGTCGGGAACAGGGCATTTATGAAAACAAGAGTTCCGGTTATTTGCTGCTTTCAGCCGGATCATCTGTAAAAACCGGTCTTTTCCAATCGGCGTACTGCGCAGCGTTCTTGCGGTCGATGGAAAGCCAGTGCCGGGGCGCCCAGAGCCACTGGACAGGATCCCGTTTTATCATCTCCTCCAGAGAATCGGCGATTTTCTGGGTGATCTCGTAAATGTCGCGTTCTTTGTTGCCTGTGGGCTTGTGGATGATGGGTTCACCCAAGAGGAACTCAAATTCAAAATCATCGCTCTTTCTGCGGGTCAATTCAGGCAGGATCGGAATACCTGTTTTAAGATGCAGCAGAGCGGGAGTCATGTGCATACGGGCGGGATGTCCGAAAAACTCCACCTCGACGCCCTCTCCTGATGCCGCATGCTGATCCACCAGCATGGTCACGGTATTGCCGGCGCTGATGGCCCGCAGAATAGGACGCAAGCCCTGATTTTTGTCAACGAGAGCGTGCATTTCTCCCCGGCGGTGCGAGAGGATCTTTTCTCCGATCAGCGGATTGCCGAAGGGACGCATCAAAGAGGTCATGGGCGTCTGCTGAAATTCTGCAAAGGCCGTTCCCGCCACCTCCCAGTTGCCGTAGTGGGCAACGGCAAGAATAGCCTGACGGCTGCCGGAATTGTACTTGGGAGAAACTATTTTCAATGCAGATTCCGGCGCACAGACACTGATTTTATCCTGCGTATAGCACTGTTTCATCTTGACGATCTCAACCAGCAGTTTGCCGAATTCTGCAAAGGAGGCACGGGCCATTTTTGCAGCCTTTTTCCTGTCAGTTTCCACGCCGGCATAGATGATATGCTCCAAAGTGCGTTTGCCGTGACGGCGGTCAAGATAGTACACCAGAGGTGTCAGTTTCGCCGCAAGAAGCATGCCTGCTTTCAACGGCATGATCTCCAATATTTTATATAAGACCAGAAACAGGCTGTATTCGATATGGATCCTTGCTTTTGATTTTTCGACTCTGTCTTTTTCTTTCGCCATTATTTACCCCCATCAAGAATAAATCCGAGATCTGCAAGCACCTGACGCGCCCCTGCGGAGCCGCCGCGGATGCTGTATGCAGGAAATTCCCGTCTGATAAAATAATTTCCCCGCAGTTTTTCAAACTGTTCAGGAAAACTTTTGAGTTTCCAATCATCATCAGAAACGTTATATGTATGCAGGACCGCTTTCCGGATCTGATCCGGTTCCGGTTGTTTTTCATCCAGCAGAATATCCTGACTGACGAGCGCCGCAGGCACTTGGGCCGGACGCCAGTTTTCCAGCGCAGCAAGTCCCAGGGCCCGGGCAACGCGCTGAACCGACATGCTTGTTCCGTTGGCCTTGCCGTCGGTGGAATAGCCTGCGATATGCGGCGTTGCAAAACGGGCAAGAGTCATCAGTTCCCGGTCGATATCAGGTTCATTTTCCCAGACATCCAGAACAATATCTTTGAGGCATCCGTTTTTGAGAGCCTCTTTGAGTTCGTTGTTTTCGACAGCTTCCCCCCGGGAGCTGTTGATGAACACGGCGCTTTTTTTCATCCCTTCAAAGAAAGATTTTCCCAGCATTTTGAAGGTGGGATATTTTCCCTCCCGTTCAAGAGGAACATGCAAAGTGACAAAATCAGCCTCTTCCCGGATACGGTCAAGAGAGACGAATCCCGTCTCACCCTCAGCCTCGGCCCGGGGAGGATCGTTCAGCAGAACACGCATGCCCAACGCTTTTCCTGCGGCAGCGACCAGTTTGCCCACATGTCCCACGCCGATCACGCCCAGGGTCTCACCCGCACGGCTGCCGGGAAAACTGACCAGCACGCTGGTGATATACTGCGCCACACTGGCGGCATTGCAGCCGGGAGCGTTGCTCCAGGGGATCCCCAGGGCAGCCATATCATCCGTATTGATATGGTCGTAGCCGATGGTGGCTGTGGCAACACATTTCACCCGGCTGTTTTCCAGAAGGCCTTTACAGCAGCGGGTACGGGTACGGGTGATGAGGGCATCCGCATCACGGACGTCCGCCGCCGTTGTTTTGGCCCCCGGCAGATAAACGACCTCAGCGTATTCCTCAAAGACCCCTTTCAGAAAGGGGATCTTGTCATCAGCAACAATTTTTATCTTTTCCATGATTCACAGCTCTTTCAATACCGCTTTTAATGTGAGAAGAAGATCATCGGCGACAGCGCCGTTTCCGGCCAGTTCACCGGCGCGTCCGTGGCAGGCGGCTCCTGCGGAAGCGGCCTCGAAGGGAGCCAGTCCATTGGCAAGCAAAGCACCGATGATCCCGGTCAGAACGTCTCCGCTGCCGGCCGTTGCCAGAGCGGGACTGCCTGCAAGGATCACAGCCTCCCGTCCATCGGGAGAAGCGATACGGGTGAACTTCCCTTTCAGCAGGATAACGGCGCCTGTTTTCCGCGCAAGTTCCTTTGCCAGAGTTTCCCGGTCAGCGGCCTGTATGCCGAAGGCGGCGGCCAGACGGGCGGCTTCTCCCGGATGAGGCGTCCAGACAGCATTGTCTCTTTTTTGCCACAATTCCGGATGCCGGGCAATCAGATTAAGGGCATCAGCATCCAGCACCACAGGTCCTTTGAACGTCAGCAGACCGCACAAAACGCCCGGAGAAACATTTCCCCAGCCGGGCCCGGCCGCCAGAGCCGTGCTGCGGTCCAGCCAGTCCGCGCAGCGGACCGCCAGATCTGCGGGGAGCGTCTCCTGCTCAGGATATTCCCGGCAGATGACTGCAAAAGGCAAGCCCGGACGGGCCTTCACGGTCGCCAGACGGACGATCCCGGCACCGCCTCTCAAAGCCGCCGATGCGGTCAACGCGGCTGCTCCGGAATATTCCAAACTTCCGGCCGCGACCAAAAGTTCCCCTTTTCTGTTTTTATGGACATCTGACCCGAAACGGGGCAGCATCCGGCAGGCATCCTCAAAGGTCACAGCCCGGTCATCCTCTGAAACATCCGCGAGACCGATATCGACCGTTCTTAAAACGCCGCACAATTCAGGACCTTTACCGCAGAGCAGACCGCGCTTGACGGCTCCGAAAGTAATGGTCAGATCGGCCCGGACAGCCTGATCGGGGACATCCCCTGTATCACAATCCAGTCCGCTTGGAACATCCAGTGCCGCAACGGGCAGCCGGGAACAGTTGATGCTCCTGATAAAAGAGGCCGCGTTTTTGCGCAAAGATTTTCCCTTGAAGCCGATGCCCAGCAGTCCGTCGATGAGAAGATCAAAAGAGGCCAGCATTTCCGGCTCAAGGCTCTCGCAGACAGTAAATGGGATATGCTCCGGCAGGTCACGGGCAGCACAACCGGCGGCCCCTGTCAGCTCCGCAGCTTTTTTCGTGGAAAACACATGGATATCCCCTTTTAGAAGAGCGGCCACAGCCAGCGCATCTCCGCCATTGTTGCCGCCTCCGCAAAGAACAGCGATCCGCTGTTTGCCGGGAAAATATTCCCGGATGATCCGGGCGGCGCCCCGTCCTGCACGGAGCATCAATTCATATTCTGCGATACCGGTTGAAACGGCGGCATTTTCCGCAGCGCGCACCTGATCGACTGAAGCAATATTCACTTTTTCTTCTCCCCTTCCGGACGGAGAAATCCTGACAGAATAAAAAGTCCGACACCGGTACAAATGGCGATATCCGCCACATTGAAAACGGGATAACTCCAAACATCCTGCCAGTGGAAATCAAGAAAATCCACCACAGCCCCGCGCCATAAACGGTCGATGGAGTTACCGATCACGCCCGAAAAGATCATAAACAGCGCGATCTCCCGCTCGAAATATCCCTCGGTCAGATAACGGAAAAATTTGATCATCGCAACGGAAACAACACCGGCAATCACCAGCAGCAGCCAGACTTTACCCGACAGCATGCCCCAGGCGGCCCCCAGATTGCGCACGTAGGTAATGGAAAAATATCCCGGTATGACCGGCGTGCTTTCGTGGAGCTGATAAGTTCCGGATATCCAGATTTTGGTCAGTTGATCCGCCAAAAGAAGCAGGGCAAAAACAAGCGCACAAACAGCAAGACGCCGGGGAGAAAGGATCTTCTCCCCGGTGGTCTCTTCCATATTCCCCCTGCTGTCTCCGGAGTTGTTTTCCCCGTTTTCAGCGGCAATTCCGACAGAAACAGCCTCTTTATCCATCTTATCCGCGCATCATCTCTTCATGTTTGCTTTTGCATTTGACGCAGAAAATGGCATAAGGACGCACTTTGAGACGGCCGTCGGGAATACGTTCTCCGCACTCCTGACATTTTCCGTACTCACCCTGCTCAAGGCGTTTCAGAGCTTCGTCGATCAGTGTCAGTACGTCTCCATCCTCGGAAAGCATCCGGATCTGCATCTCATGGCGGGAATTGTCACTGGAGACATCCGCCATGTGTGTCGTCACACCGCGTTTGTCTGCATTGCTGCAATCCAACGCCTCAGAAGCATGATAATCCATCTGTTTGCGGACCTTTTCAGCGGCGGCAATCAGATCGTTGTAATACTCAAGATCTTTGCCTTCATACTTGGGAACAGTCGTTTTTTTCTTCATTTAGAAATACTTATTATCCGTTGATTTTCAATAACATCATAATAATATACCGACGCGGATCGACTTTTTCAACACCTCTCATAAAAAAAGTCCGATTTTTCTTTTGATAAACTGGCAGTTCAAGTTCTGGATGGCTGCGGCCGAACGTCGGCTTCGACCGAACGTCGGCACCGACCGAACGTCGGCACCGGCCGAACGTCGGCACCGGGATAACTGTCATGCCCTCGTTGGGGCATGACAGAGCTGCAAATCAAGCCTGTGAGACGTGCGGGGCAGTACAAGCTCTTGATGACTGCGTTGACGCGCAGTCTGCGCTGGTGCGGCGCTTGTGTCGGACCTGTCGGACCTGTCGGACAGGTCGGACGCTTGGGGCGCCGCGCAAAGAGGCTGGGATGGCAGTTACCGTGGCGAAAGAGGCCGGTGAGTTATAATAATCGAAGCCACAACAACTTGCATACCACGCAGGCGGCAAAAGGGTACGCCAA
>JAFVYP010000002.1 GCA_017508555.1 Lentisphaeria bacterium | reverse complement strand
CGAAAAGGGGTGGGGTGTGGGGAGGGGAAAAACCTCTTTTCCCGCGAAAAGAAAGATAACGGAGCCGACGTTCGGCCCCCTCCCCGCGATACCATCGACCCTTGTCGGGAACAGCGCGATTAAAAAATCCGGCACTCTCCCCGAAAGGAGAAATGCCGGATGATTTTTTGTTTTCAGGGAAGAGATCACAGTCCCTTGAGCATGTTGAGCAGAACACCTGCGGCAACAGCGGAACCGATCACACCGGCCACGTTGGGACCCATGGCGTGCATCAGCAGGAAGTTGCCGGGATCAGCCTCCTGACCGACCTTGTTGGCAACACGGGCGGCCATGGGAACCGCGGAAACACCGGCGGCACCGATAAGAGGATTGATCTTGTCTTTGCTGAGCAGGTTCATGATCTTGGCGAAGATCACACCGGCCGCAGTACCGAGACTGAAGGCGATGGCGCCCAGCAGCAGGATACCCAGGGTCTGGATGGAAAGGAACTGATCCGCAGAGAGCTTGGAACCGACAGCGATACCCAGGAAAATGGTAACGATGTTGATAAGGGCATTCTGAGCCGTCTGATTGAGACGTTCCACAACGCCGCACTCACGCATCAGGTTGCCGAACATGAGGAAACCGATCAGAGGAGCGGCATCCGGCAGCAGCAGCGCGCAGAGAACAGTGATGAGGATGGGGAAACAGATCTTTTCGACCTTGCTGACAGTGCGGGTCTGGGTCATGCGGATCTTGCGCTCAGCTTCAGTGGTCAGCAGCTTCATGATGGGCGGTTGGATAATGGGAACCAGAGCCATGTAGCTGTAAGCAGCCACAGCCACAGCACCCAGCAGTTTCGGACTGAGTTTGCTGGTCAGGTAGATGGAGGTCGGACCGTCGGCTCCGCCGATGATACCGATGGAAGCGGCATCCTTCAGGTCAAATCCGCAGAAGGTCAGCATGGTGGCACCGATCAGCGCGGAGAAAATACCGAACTGAGCCGCACCGCCCAGAAGAGCCGTCTTGGGATTGGCGATGAGGGGACCGAAGTCAGTCATGGCGCCGACGCCCATGAAAATGAGCAGCGGGAACACGCCGGATTCGATACCCACATTGTAGATCTGGCCCTGAAGACCGTCGGGACCAGAAATACCGGCCAGCGGAATGTTGGCCAGAAGCGCACCGAAACCGATGGGCAGCAGCAGAAGCGGCTCAAAGCCCTTGACGATGGCCAGATAGATCAGCACGAAAGAAATGCAGATCATCAGCACGCGGCCGAGACCGAGGATCCAGGTGCCTTTGAAGCTGGCAGAGGTCTGACGGATGATGTCATAGATACCGGTGCTTTCCCAGAGAGAGGTCAGGGACTGTCCCCAGGTGGTGGTCAGTTTGTCGGCTCTGCCGGAGTTGTTGTCCACAGAATCATGGGCAAGCTCAGTGGGAGCAAAGCAGCCGATGACCATGCCCTTGACCAGGGTGGCGGCAGGAATGAATGCAGGATTGAGCTTCACGACCTTGAGGGAGGTCTCCGCTTTGATCTTGCCTTTGCTGCGGCCCTGAGGATGGATGATGGCCATTTCACGTCCGGGAGCAGCAATCGTTTTTTCAGCAGTGCTGACAGAGTAAACGGTCGCGGGTTTTTCCCACTCATAGACCAGATAACGGACACCCTTTTTATCCTGATACCAGCCGAAAAGATCATCGCTGTCAGAAAGTTTTTTCACACCCTTGGGCAGAGCCATGCAGGCCTTGGGACAGGCTTTTTTGACAGCGCAGTCCCCGGCAGCCTTGAGACAGGCTTTTTTGGCAGCGCAGGCTTTGGCAGCCTTGGGGCAGGATTTTTTGGCAGCCTTGACACTGGTCTTGGCCGCAGCCTTCTTCGCCGGAAGGGCGGGCTCGGAAGGAGCCGCCCCGGCGGTCAATGCCAGCAGCAGAGCTGCCAGCATGGGGAGGGTTTTGAAAATATTCATCATGGTAAATTAACCTTCGATTTTGACCAGAACATCTCCGGCGGAGACAACGCCGCCCTGAGCAACGCAGATCTCTTTGACCGTACCGGCAAAACCGGCTTTGATCTCGTTTTCCATCTTGACAGCTTCGAGGATGAGCAATGTGGTATCAGCCTCGACCTGATCGCCGACAGCCACGTTGATCTTCATCACAGTGCCCGGAAGCGGAGCGGGAACAGCTTTGGCATCGCCGGAAGCCGCACCGGCAGAAGCCGCGGCAGCGGGAGCAGCAGCGCCTTCACCCACCTTGACCGTGAAGCTCTTGCCGCCGACTTTGGCGGTGTAATCGCCGTTGCCGGAAACTTCCACCGTGACAGCTTTGCCGTCGATGGTGGCGGTATAGACGCCGTTGGCAGCCTGCTGTTTGGGCGTGGCGGCCTCTTTGTAACGGATGCCGTTGGGACGGTCTCCCTTGAGGAAGTTCAGACCCTTCTGGCCGCAGGCGGCGACGATGAAGATGTTTTCATCAGTGACAGGCAGTCCGGCTTCTTCCAGAAGTTTGGTGTTGTAAGCGATACCCAGCTCGGGGTTCTTGTCGTTCAGAGCGACCACAGCTTCGGTGGTGGGTTCAAGACCCAGCTGTTCGGAAGCCAGCTTGACGATCTCCGGATCGGGAGCCACGGGGGTCTTGCCGAAGTAGCCCAGGACCATCTTGCCGTAACCGTTCTTGTCGATGACCTTCCAGTCACCGCGCATGGCGTTGGAAAAGGCCTGCTGGAAATAGAACTGGGAAACAGGGGTGACGGAGGTTCCGAAACCGCCCTTGGCAACGACTTCACGCATGGCGTCGATGCAGGCATCATATTTATCCAGGCAGTTGTTGTCGCGCATCATCTGGGTGTTGGCCGTGAGAGCGCCGCCGGGCATGGGGCTGAAGACGATCTTGGGAGAAACCTGCATGGATTCCGGGGGCATGAAGTATTTATCCATGCACTCTTCAAAGACCTTTTCGGCCTTGAGGATCTTTTCAGGATCGATGTCGAGGGTATATTCCGTTCCGCGCAGACGCTGATACATCACCAGGATGTCCGCTTCGCAGGTGCCGCCGGAAAGGGGGCTCATGGCCAGGTCGATCACATCGGCACCGGCTTCGATAGCGGCAAAGTTGCAGCTGACAGCCATGCCGGCGGTGTCGTGGGTGTGGAACTGGATCTCTTTGTCATTGCCCAGCATCTGACGGGCCATTTTGATGGTCTCATAGACGGTCTGGGGAGTGCTGGTGCCGGAGGCATCTTTGAAGGCCAGGGAGTCAAAGGGAACGCCGCTGTCGAGGATGCTGCGGAGACTGTCGGCATAGAACTGGGGGCTGTGCGCATAGGACTCAGTCAGTCCGGGAGCCAGACCCATCATGGTCACGGTGACCTGGTGCTTCAGACCGGCGTTGTGGATGCTGTTGCCGGAGGGAATCAGGTTGCGGACGTCGTTGAGGACATCGAAGTTACGGATGGTGGTGATACCATGCTTTTTGAACATGCGGGCATGGAGATCAATGATGTCGGAGGACTGGGAGGAAAGACCCACCACGTTGACACCGCGGGAAAGGGTCTGCAGATTCACGTCCGGACCCACGACTTCGCGGCATTTATCCATCATGTCGAAGGCATCTTCCTGGCAGTAGAAATAGAGGCTCTGGAAACGGGCGCCGCCGCCGATCTCGATGTAGTTGATACCGGCTTTGACAGCGGCATCGAGCGCGGGGAGAAAATCTTCGGTTTTGACGCGGGCACCGAGACAGGACTGGAAGCCGTCACGGAACGAACAATCCATGAATTTGATTTTTTTCATTTCGGATGTTTTTCCTTATTATGATTTTATGAAATATATTGAAAATTGATCTTATTTACCCAGTTTGTGAGCCACAACAGCGGCGGCAACGGCGGCCAGCTGCTCGTCGGAGGGACCGGAGGCTTTCTGCGCGGCCGGCTTCGCTTCGGGCTGAAGCGCGTTGGCGAAGGGTTTCAGCGCTTTCGACATGAGTTTCATTGCGATGATCATCACGATAAGGAACACATAAACCATTCCCATACCGAGAACCATCATCCGCAATCCGGCGGAAAGGAGATCGATGTTCATAGAACCTGCCTTTTTTTATGGTTGAACTTTTATTAAAACTTAACCGACTGAGCAATGATTTTAACATCTCCGCAAGAGAAAAGCAGCTCCCGGCCCTCATGGACAAAAATCATCTCCCCGCCCGGGGCAATGTCACGGAAGATCCCCCGCATCACTTTCCCCGCCGGATCGACGACTTCGATCTCATGTCCGGCCAGACGGTTGTATTTCCGCCACAGCTCAAACACCTCTTGTGGATATTGTTGACATATAATATAATACCTGTTTACTATTTTTGCCAGTCGTTCAATCAAAAAATCCACATCAAACTGTTTTTGCGTGAGAGAAAAGAGTGAAACAGCGGGCTGTCCGGCCCCGGCAAGCGCTTCGGAAGAGGTGTTGACATTCAGGCCGATGCCGCAGATGACGCACTGCATTTGCCCCTTTTCCCAGACAGCTTCGGAAAGCATGCCCGAAAGTTTTTCGTAACCGATGTAAATGTCATTGGGCCATTTGAGGTAAGGAGAAAGCTCCGGAAGCTCCTCCTGAAGCATCTCTATTGCGGCAACGCCGGTGATGACACCGGCGTAAAAAGGCTGAGGCAGCTTTCTGAAAAGAAAACTTGCAGTAATGTCCAAATCGTTTCCGGAGAGCCATTTGCGCCCGAGACGGCCCCTTCCTGCAGTTTGGCGTCTGGCAGAGATCACGCTGCCGTCGGGGAACTCTCTGAAATGCGTTTTGGCATAGGTGTTGGTCGAATCGACCTCATCAAGTCTCTGATGGATATACATGCTTCTTTACCGAAGCCCGAGCGCTTTTTACCTTGAAGAACCGGCCACTTCACGGTTCTGGAAGATGGCCACAGCCCAGAGAGAGGCGATGATGATGTAAAGCACCACGTAACAGGCGGCATCCCAAATGTAACTCATGGGGATATGACGGTTGACGGCAACGGCATCGGCCAGCCAGAAAAACTGCCAGTTGGGGATGACCGCATAGAAAAATCCGAACACCGTATTGAGGAAAGCCGAATCCGTTTCCCGCTGGAAGAGGAAACTTGAGACCAGCCCCAGAAAGAATATGATGGTGCAGAAACAGAGATTGGGAACGATGTCAAATCTCGTGGCGGCTACAACGGCGATGGTGGACATGGCCAGAACGGCAAAATTGATGAGTACAAGCGCCTTGACCAGATCCTTCATCCCCAGGGCCGGATGAGGCTGCGTTGCCACGCAGAACACCGCAAAAACAGGCACGACCACCATAACGGCCCAGGCGGCTACTTCAGGGAAGGAGGCTCCCCGCCAGAAGTTGGCGATCATGCCGATCACGCAGGCCAGAAGAAGTGATCCCAGGAAGGAAAAGTAAAGTGCCATATCAAAGCGGAACTGGTCGGTCGCGATATAGACCGCGATGATGCAGGCAAAGTTGCAGAGCAGCGCAAAGACACTGGCGGCGGCGACGATCCCGGCGATCTTGCCGAGAATGAAACTCCAGCGCTGGACGGGTTTGGACATGAGCAGGAGAACTGTTCCGTTCCTCATTTCCCGGGCGATGGTGTAGCTGGCACAGAGGACAGCTACGACCAGAGAAAAAATCAGTCCCGTGGCCATGGAGCTGTCAACCACAAGTTTCATCTGTTCCGAAAAGACGAAAATCGCGGCCGAAGGATAATGTCCGATCAGGATAAGGGCCGAGAGAAGCATCAGGAAATACACAGGCTCACGCAGAGATTCGCGGAATGCGTTGACGGCGATCTTGAACAAATTGAACATGGTGACAGCTCCGTAAAGGGGTGGGCCGGATCAGGCGGCGGGTTTGACTTCTTCCACCGGTTCGGCTTTATCTCCGGCAGGGGCGGCCTCTTCTGTTTTTTGAGGCTTGTTTTCAGCCGGAGGAACTGTGTTGGCTGCGGGAGCCTTGTCGGGCAGACTGACAGGACGGTAGTTTTTGGCAAGCTGCTCGCTCAGGCGTTTGAAGTTTTTATCCAGATGGGAAAGGTTGAGCAGAAAGTTGAGGGCTTCAGCCATTCTGCCCCAGTCGGCACTGTCGATCCGGACAACGGGGATGGTCCGGTCGAGCATATCCACATAGCGCTTGTTCACATACCGGTCATTGCCGATAACGACGATGCGCTTGGGATTCAGGAAGCGGACAAAGGTGTTGAAACGGGCTTCGCGGATCTGGATGGATTTCTGCTTGGGAGGACAGAAGAAAATGCGGCCGTCTCCGGATTCGTTCGTGGGCAGCAGAATATAGGGCGCGCGGCTTTCGTTCTGGATCAGCTCCGCCATCAGACGGGGACTCTGGTAGTTGCTGACGATCACGAGCGTTTCAGGAACCCGTTTGGAACCGAGAGCGGCCCAGGGGGCGGCAGAAAGAGTTCCGCAGACAACGAAAGCGGCAAAAAGGGTTGCGGCAGCTTTTTTGAAAGACAACATTTTATCACCTCAAAAGTTTTTTGTTAAAGTTTTCAGATGTACCTTTTATTAAATATAACCGTTTTCCCGCGTATGGCAAATAAAAAATGAAATACTTGACGATTTTTTTTAAGAAAGTCACTTGAAGAAGAGGAAAAAGAGAGGCATTTTATATAAAAGCTCTGTTTCAGACATTGGCAGATCATTGGATGGAAAATAAAAAATACG
Organism: Lentisphaeria bacterium; assembly: GCA_017508555.1. GTDB lineage: Bacteria > Verrucomicrobiota > Lentisphaeria > Victivallales > Victivallaceae > UBA1784. The sequence goes on along the minus strand of JAFVYP010000002.1, from coordinate 21,709 downwards.
CCTCTTTTCCCGCGAAAAGAGAGATACCGGAGCCGACGTTCGGCCTCCTCCCCGCGATACCATCGACCCTTGTCGAACAGAGCGCGTATAGAAAAAGGATGACTGAAATATGATGACAGAATTATTTCCGGCTCACAGTGAAAAAAGTCCGGCACGGACGGCTGTGCTGCTCAGCGGTACGGGCAGCAATGCCCGGGTCCTTCTGGAGGACTGCCGCCGGAACGAACGGGCTTTCCGGCCCGTTCTGCTGGTGACGGATAATCCGGAAAGCCGGGCCGGTGAGCTTGCCCGGGAATTTGATCTGTCCCTTGCGGAGCTGGATATCCGCGCTTTTTATGCCTCTTTCGGGGAAAGCTCCATCAAACTGGATTCTCCCCGCCGCAGGGAACTGCGGGATCAATGGAGCTGTCTGCTGGGGGAAGAATTGAAAAAGCATGATATCGAACTTGTGCTTTTTGCAGGCTTTATCCCCATGACCAATCTGACGGAAAAATTCCCCTGCCTCAATGTTCATCCGGGAGACCTGACGGTGACCGATCCTGACGGTTCCCGTCCCTTTGCCGGACTGCACTGTAAGCCGGTGGAGGAGGCCCTCTGCCGGAATACGGGGTTCACCCGCAGCAGTGTGATCCTGGCACGGCCCTACACCGGGAACGGGAAGGGGGAAATGGATTCCGGTCCGGTCGTGGGGGTTTCCGGAAAAATCTTTTTTGATCTTTCCCCGGAACAGACCGGCGCATTGAAGAAGCTGCGCAGCTCCCGCACAGAACCGCCCTTCCGGGATGAACTGCGCCGCTTTGCGCTGGAACATATCGACAAAATGAAGGTCCTGGGGGATCATGTGATCTTCCCCCGGGCGGCAGAGGATTTCGCAAGAGGCCGTTTCCTCTGCAATGACCGGGGTGAGCTTTTTTTCAGGGAAAAGGGGGAGATCCATCCCATCCTCTCTGTGGAATATACCGTTGACGGTAAAAAACTGTTGGAAAGGCAGATGTGACAAATCATGGAAAAAATAAGAGTTGAACTGGGTGAGCGTTCCTACGATATCACCATCGGCAATAAGATCCTCTCCCGGCTGGAAAGAGAGGCCGGACGAACCCTTCTTGTGACGGATTCAACGGTCAAAAAACTGTATGCCAGAGAGATCGCTTCCGCTCTGGGAACGGAACATGTTTTTTCTTTTCCTGCGGGAGAAAGCTCCAAACGGCCTGAAACGTCCCTGGATATCTGCCGCACGGCCGCACGGCTTAATTTCGACCGCAAATGCCGTTTTGCCGCAGCAGGCGGCGGTGTGACCGGCGATCTGACAGGATTTGCCGCCGCGATCTATATGCGGGGGATCGAATTCATCCAGATCCCCACGACCCTTCTGGCGGCTGTGGATTCCAGTGTGGGCGGCAAGACCGGCGCGGATATCCCCGAAGGCAAAAATCTCATCGGCGCCTTCCATCAGCCCTCCGCAGTTGTCATCGACACAGCTTTTCTGGCAACGCTTCCCCCCGCAGAACTGAAAAACGGACTGGCGGAGATCGTCAAAACGGCTGTTATCCTTGACGGACAGCTCTTTGAACAGCTGGAAAGGGATCCGGAAAGTCTCTTCCAGAAACCGGATTTTGAAAAAACATATCCGCAGATCATCCGCAGATGCTGCGAACTCAAGGGCATGATCGTCTCGGAAGACGAGTGCGAAAAGGGACGGCGGGCGATCCTCAATTACGGTCATACCTTCGGCCATGCCGTGGAGCTTTTGAGCGATTACACCCTGCCGCACGGACAGGCTGTCGCCGCCGGCATGGCGGCGGCAGGCGAACTGGCTGTCATGCTGGGCGTCTGGAGCAAAGAGTGCGTCCGGCGGCAGAAAGCTCTGCTGAACATGCTGGAACTGCCGGTGAAGATCCCCGGCAAATACAACACCTGTGATCTGGTGGCGGCCATGCGCCGGGACAAAAAAAATCTGAACGGACGGACCCGCGTCGTGCTGTGTTCAGATATCGGCTGCGCGCAGCTGCCTGTGGAGGCGGATGAAAAAGATCTGACTGAAGCCTGGGAGAGAATACGATGACAGACCGGGATGCCTGCATTGCTCTGAATATGATCTCCGGTATCGGTTATGTCCGTTTTTCAGCTTTGACGGACTATTTCGGCAGTGCCGGCCGGGCGGCGGAGCGGAGCGTTCAGGAATATGCCTCTGTCCCCGGTATCAGCAGGGCCCTCGCTGAAAAACTTGCCGCTTTCAGATGGCAGGACATGTGTGAGGAGGAAAAAAGAACAGCTGATTGTGCAGGGGTCCGGATCCTGACGCTTTATGATGCTGCTTATCCCGAAGTCCTGAAACAGCTGAGTGATCCGCCGCTCTGCCTGTACGTCCGCGGCGTATTGCCGGCTTTTCCCTGCAAAGCCCTGGCGGTGGTCGGCAGCAGAAAAATGTCCCGTTACGGTGAAGAGATGACGCGGGCGATCACCACAGATGCCGTTTGTTCCGGATGTGTGATCGTTTCCGGTTTGGCCTACGGCGTGGATACTGTGGCGCACAGAACCACAGTCGAATGCGGCGGAAGGACCATCGCAGTTCTGGGCGGCGGTCTGATGTATATCCATCCGGTGGATAATATCCCGTTGGCGCAGGATATCCTCAAACGGGGCGGGGCTCTTGTCAGTGAATTTCCCATGGCCTGTCCCGCCGGCAGAACGACTTTTCCCCGCAGGAACAGGATCATCGCCGCTCTGGCGGAGGGACTTCTCGTCGTGGAGGCCGGTGTCAAAAGCGGTGCGCTCCTTTCAGCCAAAGCCGCCGCTGAACTCGGACGGGAGGTTTTTGCAGTTCCGGGACAGGCGACCAATGAACAGGCCCGGGGATGTCATCAGCTGATCCGTGAGGGCGCCTGTCTGACGGAAAGTTTTGATGATATCAACGGGGTCCTTTTCAATATCCGCCAGCCGGATCTTCTGCCGGAAGGCCTTTTTGCCGACGGCGCTGTTCCGCAGAGCAGCGGCGGTGCATTTTCTGATCTGGACCCCGTGGAGGCGGAGATCCTCAAATACATCGACACGCAGGGCGTTTCTCTGGAACAGCTGGAAACTTATACGCAGATGGATACGGGAGAGCTGGCGGCGATGCTCATGCGTCTGGAATTCAAATTTCTTATCCGCCGCGGTGCGGATATGCTCTATTACCGGGAAAGGTGACTCCTATGGCCGACTGCTGTTCCAACGGTTCCTGCCGGGGACATATCCCCGTAGAGGAGATCATCCGCGATTGCGACAGACTTTTCAATGAGGAAAATACTGCCGGATTGGGAGAACACCTGCGGTTCTGGCGGCGGAAAGCTCTGGAGCTGGGGGATAAAAAAGGGGAGTTATCCATGCTCAATGAGCTGGTCGGACATTACCGGATGAACCGGGATGAAGTCCGGGGCAGAGCGGCTGTGGAGGAGGCGCTTGCGCTGATCGCCGCATTGGATATCGCCCAAACCCTTTCCGCCGGAACGATTTTTCTCAACTGCGCAACCGCTTTGCAGTCCTTTGGCAGCTGTCAGCAGGCGGCGGCGCTTTATCAGCAGGCTGAAGCGTGTTATCAGGCCCATCTGGCCGCAGAGGATGAACGTTTTGCGGGCCTTTACAACAACATGGCCTCCGTGTATGTCGATACAGGCGCGTATGATTCGGCCGAACGCTGCTATGGGCGCGCTCTGGATATCCTGAAAAAAAGCGGCAATCAGATGGATCTGGCCGTGACATACATCAATCTGGCCCAGCTTTACGACGCCCTTGATCCTGAAAATGCACGCATAGAAACGCTTCTGGATCAGGCCGCAGCGTGTTTTGACAACGCTGAGATCAACGGATACTATGCTCACACCTGCCGCAAATGCGCCTCTGCGCTGGGGTATTTCGGACGTTTTGCTGATGAGGCGGATTTGAATCAGAAGGCGGATGCGTTTTATGGCAGAAAATAAAGGACTTGCGGAAAGCAGAGCGTTTTTCCGGGAAAAGGGCCTTGCCTTGTTCCGGGAAAAATTTCCGGAGATCTTTCCGCGTCTGGCCTTCGGACTTGCCGGACATGGATCGGAGTGTTACGGATTTGATGATGAAATATCCCGTGACCATGATTTCACCCGGGGATTTGCCGTCTGGCTGACCGATGCGGATGAGGAAAAATACGGCTTCCATTTGATGCGGGCCTATCAAGCGCTGCTGAAAGAGAGCGGTGCGGCTGCTCAGGGGAAAAGTTCCGCGCTGGGAGAATCTGAACACGGCATCTGCCGGATCAGTACCTTTTTTGAGCGTCACACCGGTTTGAACCGGGCGCCTGAAACCTGGCAGGAGTGGTTCTACACGCCGGGATATGCCTTTGCAGAGGCTGTCAACGGCGAGGTTTTTCTGGATGGACCGGGCCTGTTTTCCGCCATCCGGCAAAAGATCCGCCACGGGATGCCGGAGGATGTGCGTCTGAAGAAGATCGCTTCCCGGACAGCTTTGATGGCTCAGACCGGACAGTACAATTATGCCCGCTCTCTGCGCCGGAAAGAGGAGGGCGCCGCCATGCTGGCTCTGGGGGAATTTGTCAGAAACTGCGGGGAGCTGCTTTTCTTGTTGAGCGGTGTCCATGCCCCCTACTACAAATGGTTTTTCCGGGCGATGCGTTCTCTGCCGGATCTGGGGGAACTGGCTTATCCTCTGGAGTTTCTGCTTTGTGATCCCGGAGAAAAAATGGAAAAAACAGAGATGATCGGTGATATCTGTCACCGTGTCCGGCAGGAGCTGCGGCAGCGCGGATTCTCTCAGGCCAAAGATGAGTATCTGGAAAGTCATGCGTTTGAGGTGATGAAAAAGATCCGGACGCCGGAAATCCGGGCGCTGCATGTGATGGAGGGCTGAAGCGGAAAAAGCCTGTGACAGCCCTTGAGGCTTCTGAGCTTGTTTGTGCGTCAAACTTCTGAAAAAAAATTGCAAAACAAATGCAGGAAGTATATATTATATCCTGTTGCAGTAACAATGCGGAAAGTTTTGAAAAACTTTTCCGGAAAATACCTGGCAAAACAGCAGAAAGGAATTGCCCCCATGAGTATTCGCGTTGCTCTGTTCGGAGTTTCCGGTTACGCCCGGACTTACGTTGTCGGATTGACCAAACTTCAGGATGCCGGAGAGATCGATTTCGCCGGAGCCGTCATCCGTACCCCCTCCAAGGCGCCGGAGGTGGTGGAGGATTTTGAAAAGCGCGGTATCAAGATCTATCCTGATACCGCATCGCTCTACAAGGATTGCAAAGATCTGGATCTTGTCTGCATCCCCACCGGCATCGCCTCCCATGAGGAGCTGACCATCGAGGCGCTGGAACACGGCTGTCATGTGCTGGTCGAAAAACCCCTGACCGGCAGCATGGAATCCGCCCGCCGGATGGCCGCCGCCCGGAAAAAATACGGCAAGAGTGTGATGATCGGTTATCAGCACATCTATCTGGAAGGTATCCAGAAAATCAAACAGCATCTTGTTTCCGGCAAACTGGGAAAAGTCAAACGCGTGGTGACGATGGGCTTGTGGCCCCGCGGTGATGTCTATTACGCCCGTAACGGATGGGCCGGAAAAATGGCCGTTGCCGGAACGCCGGTTTGCGACTCCCCCATCAACAATGCTTTTGCCCATTACCTCAATATCAGTCTGTTTTTCTCCGGCAGAAGTTTTGAAGAAATGATGATCCCCGTTACGATGCAGGCCGAGATGTACCGGAGCCGCGCCGCCATCGAGACCTTCGATGCCTGCGCGCTGAAAGTCAAATCTGCTGAAGGCAGCGAAGTGCTGGCTCTTTTCTGCCACACCTGTCCTGAAAGCGTCAATCCCGTGATCCATGTGGAGTGCGAAAACGGAACGGCTGACTGGGGCGACAGCCAGTCATGGTCTGTTAAAGATGCCGCCGGCAATGTGATCGAAACCGCTGATATCGCCAATATCGACAGAGGCGCCATGTTCAATGCCGCCGTGGCCAAAGTCCGCGGAGAAAAGGTCTTTACCAGCACCATTGCCGCGGCGGCTGTGCAGACTTTCTGCATCGACTGTATGCACAAGTTTTTCACCATCAACCCCGTGGATGCCGCCTTTGCCCCGAGACGTGAGGAGGACGGTGTTTTCCTGCTCAAGGATGTGGAAACTTACTGGCCCGAAGCCATGGCAAAATTCCAGATGCCCTCCGAGACAGGCGCCCCCTGGGCTGTTGCCTCCAAAGAGATCGCTCTGCCGGCATTTGAACTGGCCGACTGAAAACGGTTCTACAAAGGAGCATCGCTATGAAACTGTTCCGGACTTTGCTGGTTTTTTCCGCAGCTCTGCTGCTGGCCGGATGTACCGCCGTTTTTGAGGAAGAACTTTCTCCGGCGGAGATCACTCCGGCCCAGCTTGAGAGCCGCATGAAACAGGCCATGGATCCCACGGGCCGTTTTGCGGGCGCAAAGACTTATGTCATGCGTCAGCAGATCAGTACGGCCCGGGGCTGGCTGGAGCCGCCCCTGCTTCAGATGGTGGAGGTCAAATTCCGCCGTCCGGATCAGTTCAAACTGACCACCTATACCGACAATGAAGCGGAAACAGTCCTTATTGCCAGGGGCAAAGAGGGCTGGATGGCGGATATGAAACGCAAAAAACTCACCCGGCTGGATGATAAAGCTCTCCAGCGCGTTCTGGCGATGGCCAAACTGACCAATCCGGGCAACCGCATGGCGGATGTCTTTGAAAAGATCACCCTTGACCGCAGCCGGGTGGAACAGGAGGATTTTTTCCGTTTCACCTGTCAGAACCCCGGACGGGATCCCATTTACATCTATGTGGATACCAAAGAATATCTCACCCGCCGGATGCGGATGCGTTTCCGTTTTTCCGGCGGCAGCTTCGATTACGACTCGCAGATGCTCAATTACAGCATGTATGAGGGGGTCCGTATCCCCGATGAGTCCGTTATCCGTCAGGCGGGCATCGAACAGAAATCAAAAGTCATTTACTACAAGCTGGATGTGAAACTGGATGACGATGAGTTCCGGCCGCCGCTGTTTTAATTTTTCAAGGTGATATCAATGATCGACTTTTCCAAAATCAGGCAGGTTTTTCTGGATATGGATGATACCATTTACAAAGGGTCTCATCTCTTTCCCTGCACCAAACCTTTTCTGGCGTTTCTCGAAGAGAGAAATATCGGTTATGCGTTTCTTTCCAACAACTCCAGTTACAGCATCAGCGAATATGTGAAGCGCCTGGACAACATGGGTGTTGCCGTCACGGAAAAAAACTTTTACAACTCCACACTTTACTGCATCGATTATCTGAAACACAATCATCCGCAGTTCAAAAAGCTCTTCCTGCTGGGCATTAGTTCCATCATCCCCGAGTTTGAAGCCGCCGGCTTTGAGATCACGGATGATGCTCCCGATGCCGTTATTATCGCCTTTGACCGCAGTCTCACCTATGACCGTCTCTGCCGGGCCTCCTGGTTCGTCAAACAGGGCGTGCCCTCTTTTGCCACCCATCCGGATGTGTTCTGTCCCACCGATCAGCCCACCTGGCTGGTGGACTGCGGCGCGATCACCAAGTGTATCGAACACTCGACCGGGGTGACGCTCAAGGTGCTGGGCAAGCCTGATCCGGGCATCCTCCGTCTGGGGGCCGCCCGGTTCGGAGCAACGGCGGATCAGGTGCTGATGGTCGGTGACCGTCTGGCAACGGATGTGGCCGTGGGCCGCAACGCAGGCGCATGGAGCTGTCATATCACCCCCGGATGCGATTACAGCGATACCCCCGAACACTTGCGCCCCCATGTCTCCTGCCGGGATCTGGGAGAGCTGCACGCGCTCTGGAAGGAGTTTGAAAACAAATGAGTCAGATCTTTTTCAGTGCCGCTTTCTGGAAAACCGCCTGTCTGCTGGTGCTTTCCAACTGTTTTATGACTTATGCCTGGTATGGACATCTTAAAACATTATCAGGCAAACCCATGATTTTGGCTATTCTTATCAGCTGGGGCGTGGCCTTTTTCGAGTATCTGATCCAGGTGCCCGCCAACAGGATCGGACATGCCGGAAATATCAGTCTGGCACAGTTGAAAATCATGCAGGAAGTCATTGCTCTGTCGGTTTTTATTCCCTTTTCTCTTCTCTACATGAAGGAACCGGTCAAACTCAATTTTCTCTGGGCGGCACTCTGCATGCTCGGAGCGGTTTATTTTATTTTCAAGGATTGATCGAACAAAAGAGGAGGAGCGATCATGACGTGTGAAATCATCAAAGAGCACATCAACAAGTACGACCGTTTTGCCGCGTGCAACAACATCCGTCTGACAAAAGTCGAACCGGGTTATGCCGAAGGGGAGCTGCTCATTACTGCCGACAGCTTGAACGCCCGGGGTTTTGTGCAGGGCGGAGCGATTTTTACCCTCTGCGACCTGACAGCTTCCGGCGCGTCCAATTCCGGCAATGACGGCATGATTGCCATGGGCGGCCACATCACCTATATCCGTCCGGGAACAGGAACAAAACTCCGGGCGACGGCCAGACAGCTCAACCGGGGCCGGCACACGGGCATTTTTTCCGTGGATGTGTTCAACGACGAAGATAAACTGGTCGCTCATGCCACTTTCAACGGTTTTGCCACGGGCGAACAACTGGTAAAGGAATAAACACGATGTATCTCTCAGCAAAGGAAAAGTTCTGCTATCCCCTGCTTGCCCTTGTGACGATCCTGTGGATCAGCGCTTTTTCTCTGCTGGGAATGGATTTGCACCATGACGGCATCATGTTCAAAGCCGCCGCTGACGCGGCCGCAGGCAAGTGGCTTTTCAAGGAGATCTTCTGCCAGTATGGTATCCTGACTCCTCTTGTGCAGGGGGCGGTGCTGAAGATCGCCGGTGTGGAACTTGCGGCGCTTAAAATCGCCGCAGCGGTCGTTTACGGCGGGATCATCCTTCTCAGTGATCTGCTCTGGAGAAGGTTCCTTTCTCTGCCGGGACGTTTGCTCAACGGCGTGATGTTTTTTGTTCTTGCCCCCTATCTTTTTGTTCCCTTCCACATCTGGTCAAGCGTTTATGCGCTCTTTTTCATGCTGCTGGGAACAGAATTTTTCCTCTTGGGGCTGGAAAAAGAAAAGAGCCGTTTTTTTGTGTTTTCCGGTATCTGCGCCATGGCGGCTTTCGGTTTCCGCTGGCCTTGCGGTGTTGTGACGCTGTTGGCGGCGCTGATCGTCTGCGGGGCGGCGGCTTTTGCCGGTTGCAGAGCCTTTCAAAAAACATTTTTCCCGTTCCTGGCAGGAGGGGGAGCTGTTGCTCTTCTTTTTGCCCTGTACCTGACAGCCGGAGGCGCCTGGCATGATTTTTTCCGGCAGACCTTTTCTTTTGTCGGTAAATTTGCCTGGGAGCGGGGAGGCAGCGGCTCTTTTTACCGTCTTATTGAGACATTTTTTCCTCACGGGGAGACGATGAATTTCATCTTTTCTTTCATTCCTCTTGGGGCGCTTGGGCTTTTTTTCTTTTATATCCGCAAATTTTTCAAAACGCCTGCGGCGGGAAAAGAGGATATTTCTCTGATCGCTTTGCTTGTTTTCGGATTGGCGGCCTGGCATCAGTATTATCCGGTCCCCTGTGTCCGGCACCTCTACTGGGGAGCGCTGCCTCTGTTCGGCGCCTATGCTTTCCTCATTGAAAAGATCGCCGGGACGCCCCGTTTTGACAAGGTGAAAAAGGGACTTTTCCTCTTTCTGCTTTTCCTGCCTCTGGTGTGGGGCGGCGCCTTGAGGATGTACGGCGGCGTTTTCCGTCTTTCTGAATTTTTCTCACGCAAGGCCGTGGATCTTCCCGGCGTGCGGTATATCCGTCACGGACGGGGAGAGGCTTTCATCTGCCGTTTTGCGCAGGATCTCCACCGGAACATGCCGCCTGCGCTCAAAGCAAGGGGCGTTTTCAATTACACAGCAGACGGGATCTGGTCAGTTATTCTTCCGCCCTTCCGTCACTTTGAGCATCCCATGTTTGTCAACTGGCAAAATGATGTTTATGCCGATTATCCGGCCAAAGCACTGGCCTGTATCAGCACACACAAACCGGCAGTTCTGGCTTCGACGCCATTTTTTCATCCGGAGTATATCCAGATCGCGGAATTTCAGTATATGGGAGTGACCTACCGCCTCTTTGTTCCCCGTTCCTGAAGGTTTTGAAAGGAGTTTTCTTATGGATATCACATCGCTTGAACCTGCTGCCGTCTGGCGGAATTTTGCCGACATCTGCAAGATCCCCCACAGTTCGGGCAATGAGAAACAGCTTTCCTGTTTTCTGGCGGAAAAATTGAAAAAAGCGGGTTTTTCTGTCAAACAGGATGCACTTTACAATCTGCGTGCGGAGCGTCCCGACCAGATCCCCGGCGCGCCCCGGATCATTTTGCAGGGACATCTGGATATGGTTCCGCAGGCGGCTCCCGGCAAAGAGTTTGATTTTCTCCGTGATCCCATCACCCCCATCGTGGAAGGCGACCGCGTCCGTGCCGACGGGACAACGCTGGGCGCTGATGACGGTATCGGCGTTGCTATTGCGCTGGCGCTGCTGGAGGATAAGGAGGTCAGAGGCAATCTGATCTGCCTCTTTACCGTGAACGAGGAAGAGGGATTGATCGGCGCAAGCGCCCTTGCTCCTGAGTTTCTCGATGGAGATTATCTCATCAATCTTGACAATGGCGAATCTTCCCAAATCTGTATCGGCTGTGCCGGAGGCATCCGTCTGGCCTTCGATTTTGAAACAGGTACGGCAGCAGCTCCGGCGGGAGAGGCTGTGGAGATCACCCTTTCAGGTTTGCCGGGAGGACACTCCGGGACCTGCATCGCCGAAAAACGGGGCAATGCCCTGCAAATGCTTGCCCGCATTGTCCGGGGGACCGGTCTTGCTATTTCCTCCTTTGACGGCGGCACAGTGGATAATGCCATTCCCAACGCCGCCCGGATCACCGGTATCCTGGCCGATGCCGGAGAAAAAGCCCTTCTGTATCAGGCTGCTAAAGAGATGAAAAAGGAGCTGGATCCCGCCTTTACGCTCCGTCTGGATATCCGGGAGACCGCTGCGCCCTCCCGCGTCTGGTCCAAGGCTTTTCAGAAACTTTTCCTGGATGTTTTTTCCACGCTGCCCAACGGCGTTGCGGAATTTGCTCCGGCCTACGGAGTGCCGCTGACCAGCAGCAATCTGGCTGTCCTCAAAAGCAGCGGGAACAAGCTCCATCTGGTCATCAGCGCCCGCAGTCTGGATGATGACAAACGCAAGATCCATACGGATGATCTGCAAAAGAAACTGTCTGTACTGTCGCCGGAAGTGACGGTCAACGCTGCCTATCCCGGCTGGAAGCCCGATCCGGAGTCCGTCCTGCCCGGCATGATGATCCGGCTGCGGGAGAGCATGACCGGTAAAAAAACGCAGGCTCAAGTCATCCATGCCGGATTGGAAACCGGCCTTTTTGCGGGAAAAAATCCCCGTCTGCAAATGATAAGTACTTCGCCGGATGATTTTGATATCCATACCTTCCGTGAGTCGGTAAGCATTTCCGCACTTCAGGAGTTTTATCCGGTTATCAGGGCTCTGCTCAATGAGCTGGCTGCAAACTGACGGGGAAAATTTGCAATTTCAGGCAGTCAAGGTTATATTAACGCCAGGAACACAAAGGGAAAAAAGATGAAAAATTGCAATATGCCTCCGGTAATGATCCTCTGCGGCGGAAAAGGGACCCGTCTGCGGGATGTGACTGAGCTTCTTCCCAAACCCATGGTCTCCATCGGAGAGCAGCCTATTGTCTGGCATATTATGAAAACCTACGCCTCTTTCGGCGTCAGGCGTTTTATCTTGTGTCTCGGCTACAAACGGGAAGCCTTTGTGGACTATTTTATGAATTATCATCTGCGGACCGCAGATGCCACGATCAAACTGGGACACGAACCGGAAATCACTTTTTACGGAGAGTCTGATGAGTCCGATTGGGAGGTGACGCTGGCGGGAACAGGTCTTGAAACCATGACAGGCGGACGGGTTTTCCGCGCATCAAAGTATCTGAAAGAGACGGATGAGAACTTTTTCCTCACCTACGGCGACGGCGTGTGCGATGTGGATATCAGCGCGCTCTATCAGCACCACTTGAACAGCGATAAACTGCTGACTCTGACCGCCGTTCTGCCCGAAGCGCGTTTCGGAACTATGAATCTTGACGGAAACACAGTAACAGGATTCGCTGAAAAACAGGCGCAGATAGAAGATTATATCAATGGCGGTTTCATGGTCGTCCGTCGGCCGTTCCTTAAAAAATACCTCAACGGTCAGGAAGATCAGTTTCTGGAACGCGAACCCATGACCCGCTGCGCCGCAGACGGCGAAATGCAGGTGTTCAAACACGATGGTTTCTGGCAGTGCATGGATAATCAGCGGGAATACAATATGCTCAATGCCCTCTGGGAAGAGGGAAAAGCTCCCTGGACAAAGTACTGGAAGTAATTCATGTTCAACAATATTTACAGCGGCAAAAAAGTTTTACTGACCGGCCATACCGGTTTCAAAGGTTCCTGGCTTGCCTTCTGGCTGAAAAAGCTCGGCGCAGAGGTCTGCGGCGTCGCCCTGCCGATGGCAACAGAACATGTCCACGCCAATCTGCTCAAAACCGGGATGCGTTCAGAATATGCCGATATCCGGGACGCGGAAAAAATTTTTCAGATCATGGCGGACTTCAAACCGGATATCGTTTTTCATCTGGCCGCGCAGCCGCTGGTACGGCTCTCTTATGCGTCTCCTGTGGAAACCTTTGCATCTAATGTTATGGGAACGGTGCATGTGCTTGATGCCTGCCGCAAAGTTGATTCTGTCCGGGCGGTCGTTGCCATCAGTTCCGACAAGTGTTACGAAAACAGAGAGCAGACCGCAGGTTACAAAGAAACCGATCCCATGGGCGGCTATGATCCGTACAGCGCCAGCAAAGGCTGTACGGAGCTGGTGATTTCCAGTTACCGCAGAAGTTTTTTCAACAATGAGACTTTCGGAAAAAAACACCATACGCTTCTGGCTTCCGGCCGGGCGGGAAATGTCATCGGCGGCGGCGACTGGGCCGCAGACAGACTGGTTCCCGATATTATGAAAGCGGCGGCCAAAGGAGAAACGGTCATCATCCGCAGTCCCCGTGCCACCCGTCCCTGGCAGCATGTTCTGGAACCGTTGTCAGGCTATCTACTGCTGGGGGAAAAGCTTCTGGAAGAGGATGTTTCTGCCGCCTGCGGCTGGAATTTCGGTCCCGCCGAAAACGGCCATATCTGCGTGGAAGAGGTCACTTCCGCGTTGGCCCGGGAGTGGGACCACATCCAAATCAAAACAGATCCTCCGGCAGATGCGCCCCACGAGGCGGGACTTCTTGCACTGGATTGCACCAAAGCCCGCAGGGAATTGGCTTGGAAAAGCGTCTGGACACCGGAAGAGACTTTCAGACGGACCGCCGCCTGGTACAGAGAATTTTACACAGAGGGCCGCATCATGACCGGCGATGACCTGGATGCCTACATTGCCGCCGCCCGGAAAGAGAATTTGGAATGGACAAAGTAAAACAGCTTCAAAATGAGATCATGGAAAAGGTCAGGGAATATTACCGCCTTGTCCATGCTCCTGCGCAAAACGCCCCTTTTATCCCCGGAGAAAGCCGGGTGAACTATGCCGGAAGAGTCTTTGACGAAGAGGAACTTTGCAATCTGGTGGACTCCAGTCTGGAGTTCTGGCTGACTTACGGCCGCTATTCCCGTGCGTTTGAAAAGAAACTGGCGGAATATCTGGGGGTGCGCTTTGCGCTTCTGGTCAACTCCGGCAGTTCAGCCAATCTGCTGGCTTTTTCGGCGTTGACTTCTCCTCTTTTGAAAGAACGGCAGATCAAACGGGGAGATGAAGTCATCACCGTTGCAGCGGGATTCCCCACGACCATCGCTCCGATTGTTCAGTACGGTGCTGTCCCTGTGTTTGTGGATGTGGAGCTGGCAACAGCCAATATCAGCACGGCGTTTCTGGAACAGGCGTATTCGGAAAAGACAAAAGCGGTGATGATCGCTCATACGCTGGGCAATCCCTTCAATATCAAAGCGGTGAAATCCTTCTGTGATAAGCACGGCTTGTGGCTGATCGAAGACAACTGCGACGCGCTGGGTTCAAAATATGACGGAAGATTCACGGGAACCTGGGGGGATATCGGCACATCAAGTTTTTATCCGCCGCACCACATGACCATGGGCGAGGGCGGCGCGGTCTATACGGATGATCCGCTGCTGAAAAAGATCATGCTTTCCATCCGCGACTGGGGACGTGACTGCTGGTGCGAGTCCGGTGTGGACAACACCTGCGGCTGCCGTTTCACCCGGCAGTTCGGAAAACTCCCGGTGGGATACGATCACAAATATGTTTACAGTCACTTCGGCTACAATTTGAAAGTCAGCGACATGCAGGCCGCTGTCGGCTGTGCGCAGCTGGAAAAATTCCCCTCCTTTGTGGAAAAACGCAAGGAAAACTTTGCCCGTCTTTACAATGGCTTGAAAGATATTCCGCAGCTGAAATTTTTTGAAAAGTATCCCGAAAGCGATCCGTCGTGGTTCGGATTTCTGATTACTCTTTCTGATGAAGCGGACTTCACCCGCAACGATCTGGCAAAATATCTTGAAGAAAACAAGATCCAGACCCGCAATCTTTTTGCCGGCAACATTTTGAAACACCCCTGTTTTGAAAGCCTTGAAGAGGGAAGGGATTACCGGATCGCAAGTTCCCTTGTCAATACCGATAAAATCATGAACGACGCTCTCTGGATCGGGCTTTACCCCGGCATGGGAAATGAAAAATTGGATTATATGATAGAGACGATTCAAAACTTTATTGCAGGAGGCAGAAGATGAATCCGTTGTTTGATAAGCTGATCATTCTTGAAATCGCCAACAATCACATGGGCGATGTGGAACACGGCAAGGCGTTGATCCGTTCCTTCGGCGCGGTTGTCAGGAACTACCCTGAATTCCGTTTTGCCCTCAAGTTCCAGTACCGCGAGCTGGATACCTTCATCCATCCCGACTATCAGGGCCGGATGGATATCAAGTACATCAAGCGTTTTACCGAGACCCGTCTGAGTGAAGAGCAGTTCGGTGAACTCAAAGCGTGCGCGGAAGAAGAGGGATTTCTCAGTATGTGTACGCCTTTTGACGAGTCCTCTGTGGACCGGATCGTCCGTCAGAAGTTTGATTTTCTCAAGATCGCCAGCTGTTCTTTCAATGACTGGCCGCTGCTTGAAAAGGCCGCCCGCGCCGGATTGCCCATCGTCATTTCAACGGCGGGTGCCGATCTTGATACCATTGACCGGGTGGTTGCATTCCTTGAACACCGGGAGATCCCCTTCTGCCTGATGCACTGCGTGGGTTCTTATCCGACGCCCGATGAGGAATTGGAACTGAACCAGATCGACTTTTTCAAATCCCGTTATCCTCAGATCGACGTGGGATTTTCCACCCACGAGCGTCCCGATAACTTTGCTCCGGCGCTGATGGCGGTCGCCAAGGGCGCGGTCATTCTGGAGCGCCATGTGGGACTGCCGACGGAAAAATATGCCATCAACGGTTATTCCTCCACGCCGGAACAGGTCGCTTCCTGGCTGGATGCCATCCGCTCTGCGCACAAAATATGCGGTGTTTCCGGCAGAAGGCGCGACATTTCCGCCAAAGAGACCGCCGATTTGCAGGGACTTCAGAGAGGCGCATTTCTGAAACGCGATATCAAGGCGGGAGAAAGCATTTCTGCCAGCGATCTCTTTTATGCCATTCCCTGTACTGCGGGACAGCTGCGCGCCAATGATATTTCCAAATATCTCAAGATGAAAGCCAAACAGGATATTTCCGCCAATGCGCCGCTTTTCATGGCGGAAATCGAGATGGAAAATGTGTATGACAAGGTTCTGGATATTGTCCGCAATCTCTGCGTCCTTATTAAAAAATCCAACGTGCCGCTGCAGAACCGTATGGATTTTGAGATATCCCATCACTACGGAATCGACAATTTCTACAAGACCGGCTGTGCCATCATTACCTGTGTCAACCGCGAATACTGCAAAAAACTGCTTTTTGTTCTGCCGGGACAGCGCAATCCGGTGCATACCCACATCAAGAAAGAAGAGACTTTCCATGTTCTTTACGGCGATGTGACGCTGACCCTCAACGGTGAGAAGAAAAGTTTCAAAACAGGCGAACTGGTGGTGGTTGAACGGGGAGTCGCCCATGATTTTGCTTCAGAAAACGGCTGTGTTCTGGAAGAAATTTCAACCCAGCACTTCAAGAGCGACTCCATCTATGAAGATCCTGAGATCGCGCCGACCGAACAGCGCAAGACCTATATGACCTTTTACAGCGATTGGATCACCAAAGGCGTATGAGTTCCAAGCCTGAAAAAACGCTTCTGATCTGGGATGTTGACGATGTTCTCAATACCCTGATGCAGCAGTATGCTGCGTGCGGATTTCCTGAAAATTCCAAAAAACTTTCTTACGGAGAATTGACAGAAAATCCGCCGCACGATCTGCTGGGCATATCTAAAGAGGATTATCTTGCCTCTCTGGACCGGGTGCGTGCGTGCGGCTTTTACGATCTGCCGCCGCGTCCGGAAGTTATGGCGTTTTTCGCGGAATGCGGCCACTTGTTCGATCATATCGTTTTAAGTGCCGTGCCGCTGCGGTTTATGGAAAAGTCTTCTGCCTGGGTGCTGCATTATTTCGGGGAGTGGATCCAGAATTGTCTGTTTATTCCCTCTCCCCGGCCGGACTGCTGTGTGAAAAGTCAGATGTTTTCCAGCAAAGCCGAGGCAGTGGGATTTTTCGGTCCGCGTGCTGTCCTGATCGATGATGCTGTGAAAAATGTGGAAGAAACGCTTTCTTCCGGCGGCAGAGCTGTTTATTTTCCTGCGCCGTGGAACAGAGAAAGAAATACTGATGCAGATGTGTTTTTAACGAGCTTGAGAGGGTTTGTAAAATGAATAAAAAGGTTTCTGATTATATTTTTGAACATCTCCGCGACCATGCGGGCGTGGATACGGTCTTTATGCTTCCCGGCGGCGGCTGCATGCATCTGGTGGATTCTCTGGGTAAAACGCCGGGCGTGAAGTACATCTGCAATCTGCACGAACAGGCATCGGCCATCGGCGCAGAAAGCTATGCTCAGGATAAAAATGCTCTGGGCGTCTGTCTTGTGACCGCCGGTCCCGGCTCCACCAATGCCATTACCGGTGTGGCGGGCGCCTGGATCGACTCCACGCCCATGCTGGTTCTTTCCGGGCAGGCCAAGGTCGAAGACATGATGACCGGCAAGGGAATCCGCCAGATGGGGATCCAGGAGGTGGATACGGAAAGTCTGCTCAAACCCGTTACCAAATATGCCAAATGTGTCAAAGATCCGTCAAGGATCCGCTATGAGCTTGAAAAGGCCTGTTATCTTGCCATGAACGGCCGCCGGGGTCCCGTGTGGCTGGATATCCCGCTGGATGTTCAGGGGGCAACTGTCGATATCGACGCGCTTGAAAAATATGTGCCGCAAACGGAAACAGAACCGGACCATACGGCAATGGCGCAGGAGATCCTTCAATATTTGAAACAGGCAAAACGTCCCTGCCTCTATGCCGGAAACGGTATCCGGGCGGCAGGGGCCGTAGAAGAATTTCTCAAATTGGCAGAAATGCTTCAGATCCCCGTGATGACCAGCTGGAAAGCCGCCGATTTTCTGCCTGAAGATCATCCGCTGTTTGTGGGACGTCCGGGAATCATCGCCCAGCGCGGGGCCAATTTCGTTCAGCAGACCTGCGACTGTATTCTCATTCTCGGCACCCGTCTGGATCTCTGCCAGACCGGCTTCAATGCCCCGGGCTTCGCTCCCCGCGCCAAACGGCTCATGGTGGATATCGATATCCATGAAATCGAAAAGTTCGGCGTTGAATTTGAGGGGAAATATGCCGCCGATGCCGGCAAGATCATCCGTGCCATGCTGAAACTTGCGCCTGCTCCGCTTGACTGCAAGGCTTTTCTGGAAAAAGGAAAACAGTGGCAGAAAAAATATCCCGTTATTCCCGCAGGATACTGCGATGAAACAAAGCCTCTGGTGAATCTGTACCATTTGACCAGGGTTTTCGGAGAACTTCTGGGCGGGGGCGACACCTTTGTCCCCGGCAGTTCCGGCGCGTGCGCCGAGGTCACGATGCAGGCGATCCCCGTGAGAAAGGGGCTGCGCATCCATAACACACCGGGCCTTGGCTCCATGGGGTTCGGTCTGCCCGCCGCCATCGGCGCCGCTGCGGCAGCGCCGGAAAAGAGAGTCGTTACGGTGATCGGAGACGGCGGCCTTCAGCACAATATCCAGGAACTGGAAACTCTGCACCGTCTGAATTACAATATCAAACTCTTTGTTTTGAACAACAACGGCTACGGCTCCATCGTCAATATGCAGAGAGGCCGCTTTGACGGACATTTTGTCGCCTCCACGCCCGAAAGCGGTCTGACCCTGCCGGATCTGAAAAAAATCGCCAACGCTTACGGTCTGCCCTATGTGAAGATCGCCTCACCGCAGGGACTGAGAGAACAGGTGGAAAAAGTTCTTTCCATGTCCGGAAGCGTGGTGTGCGAAGTGATGATCGATCCGTCGATCCCCAGTGCGCCGCGCTTGGCATCCCGTGCGCTTCCTGACGGCCGTATGGTTTCCGAACCTATGGAAAATCTGGCGCCCTTCCTGCCGGAGGAGGAGCTGAAAGAGATCCTCAGCGTGGAGTAAAACATGTCTTTCTGCCGTATTTGCCAATGCGATATGGGGGAAAAACCCCTGCTGAGCTATCCGGGGATGCCCGCACAGGCACAGCATCTGCCGGATCAGCCCGGTACTGCCGGTATAGATCTGCGTCTGTTTGAGTGTCCTGACTGCGGCATCATCCAGCTGGATTGTCCGCCGGTATCTTATTTCCGGGAAGTCATCCGGGCCGTGGGCGTTTCCGGAGAGATGAAAGCCTTCCGGATGGAACAGTTTGCCGCATGGCTCCGGAAATACACCCTTTCCGGAAAAAAGATCCTGGAGTGCGGCTGCGGAAAAGGAGAGTATCTGGACCTGATGCGTCAGGCCGGAGCCGAAGTTTACGGCATGGAATTTTCCGGAGAAAATGTTGCCGCCGCCGCCGCTTGCGGTCTGAATGTCGAAAAATGTTATTTTGACAGCGGCAGAGAAGAACTGCATGCCTCCCCCTTTGACGGCTTTTTTATTTTGAATTACCTGGAACATATTCCGGATTTGAAAAGTTATCTTGCCGGCATCCGCCGCAATCTGGCGCCCGGCGGATACGGTCTTGTTGAGGTCCCCAATTTTGATATGATGATCCGTGAAAAACTTTTTGCAGAGTTTACCAGTGATCATCTGTATTATTTTACCGAAAAAACGTTGAGAGGTCTGCTGGAAAGCAACGGATTTGAAGTGCTTTCCTGCCGGAGTGTCTGGCATGATTACATCATATCCGCCGAAGTCAGAAAAAGGCTCTCTTTTGATCCCGCCCCCTTTGCCGGCGCAGAAAAGGAACTGAAAACACAGCTGGAAAATTTTATCGGCTCTTACGATCCGGGAGAAGTGGCCGTCTGGGGTGCAGGACATCAGGCTTTTGCCGTCCTCGCCTGGGCCGGACTTTCCTCAAAAATCAGTTGTGTGATTGATTCCGCCTCCTTCAAGCAGGGAAAGTATATTCCGGCAGGAACTGCCCGGATCGTCTCTCCGGAAATCTTGCAAACGGCTTCTTTCAAAGCGATCCTGATCATGGCCGGCTCCTATTCAGAAGAGATCGCGGGGATCATCCACCGTCAGTACGGCAGCCGTTTCCGGGTGGGGATCCTGCGGGCCAATGAGATCACAGAGGCCTGACGTGGATCTGCAGCAGCATACTCAAGCCATTGAAAAAGCCGTTCCGGATGCCTCTCGCGGACTGCCGGATGAGGTTTTTGCCATGGCGACGCGTCTGGTTCCCATGGTCAATGTGGATCTGCTTGTGAGAACGTCAGAAGGAATTCTCCTCACCTGGCGTGAGGATAAACATTTTCTTCCCGGCTGGCATATTCCCGGCGGGATCATCCGTTTTATGGAAAAGGCAGAGTCCCGTCTGGCCGCAGTCGCCCGGACAGAGCTGGGAACAACCCTCAAACCGGAAAAAAAACTACTTTATCTGCATGAGTTCTTTTATCCGGAACTATCTTCCCGCAATCATTTTATTTCGCTGCTGTATGAGGTGGAAACAGCTTCCGCAATAACCATTCCCCGCTGCCGGGACCTTGCTGCGCCCCGTCACGGTGAATACGCTTTTTTTGAACAGCCTCCGGAAAATCTGCTCGAACCTCATCGGGTTTACCGGAAATTCTTTTGAGCCGTTCTATCGGCGCTCTCAACTGCTGCCGGCGTTCGGAAGCAGGCAAAAGTGTGTTGAAAAAGAGACATCCTCTCCATAAAAATTTTTCCCTGCCGCACCCCCCGGGACCGGCACGACTTGATGCCGGTCCCGGAGGGCTTCATAATTACTCCTCTGTAACGCATGAATGCGACATGGCAAAAAAATAGTTATTGTCCCCTTTTTTGTTGTTCAAACTGCGGTGGCGCATCGCAGGCAATCCCGCGCCGTACCCGGCGCAAAACACGACCTTGCTTCACGCTGCATCCACCGATTGCAGACAAAGCCGTTTTTTGAACTTGAAAAAACATATTCTGTTTTTTTACAAAATTTTGGACATTATCAAAAAATAACGGACTTTTCCTGCACAGGAAAAAACCTGACAGCAAAAGTCCGTATTCGACTGTCTCCTTCTCCTCTCCGGCGTCCAATATAACGCTTTGCACGGGATTTTCAAGAAGAATTGTATTTATATTTTTGAAAAATTTCAAAAATATAAAAGGTTTTATTTCCTGATAAATCAAAATCATTTCATCTTTTAATGAAGATATTTCTCCACTGTCCCCGGAATCGGCAAAGTTTTTACCGCCCCGGGGCTTCATAATCAACTCCTCAAGTTACAGAATTTGAATGATAGAATTTTTATTCTAACTAAATATATCACATAATATGATAAAATGCAAGTGATTATTTGAGTATAATATCTAATATATTTGAATGATTTGTTTTGTTATTATGAATATTGGCGTTTTTTGCGCAAAAACGCCCGTGAGACGCGCGATCCAGCACCAGCTCTGGATGGTCGCGTTGGTACGCGGACTGCGTTGGGGCGGCGGCCGAGCGTCGGCTTCGGCCGAGCGTCGGCTTCGGTATAACTGTCATGCCCTCGTTGGGGCATGACAGAACTGCAAACAGGCTTTGTTAGCGGTTACTGGAGCAAATGAAGCCGGTGTGTCTTGCCCAGCCCTGCATTACCACGGGCGAAAACGTATTTGTCCGACTTGTCCGACATGTCCGACATGTCCGACAAAGCCGGGCCAGCCCTTCTGGCTCAAACACAGCCTGCACGTCCTGCAGCAAAAAACCCCATTCACCGTACGGGCCCAAATAATGGGGGATTCTCAAGGGGGCGAGCCCCCATGAGCGGGTTGGTCGATGGCGCAGGCATCACCCCCGGCCGAACGTCGGCCCCGGCCGACCGTCGGCACCGGCCGAGCGTCGGCTTCGGTATAACTGTCATGCCCTCGTTGGGGCATGACAGAGCTG
>JAFVYP010000056.1 GCA_017508555.1 Lentisphaeria bacterium | reverse complement strand
CCTTTTCGAGAAAAGCGAAGTATTTTTTAGTTTTTATCATTTATCTACCCGTATCGTGAACAGCGCGTTTTTCTTATCAATAGTATTGGATGTTGTAGAGCTGGAGACGTTTGGCATTATCTTTGTCTTCAACGACTTTGATCGTGACCAAAGCCCGCAGCTCGCTGGTTATTTCATCAAAATAGACATAATTTGTCTTACCGTCAGAATCAGCAAAGGACTGAAGATCAAACTCATTTTTATCCTTTTCCTTTTGCGGAACAGGCGCAAGAGCTGTACCATCCTTTTTGAAGGCGGGACGGACGACAGTGACCTTATTGTCACTATCGGCGGAAACACCTTTAATGGTTTGAACGATCACGACCGCATGAACAGTAGAGGGGGTGTTTTTGCCGGCAGTCAGGAGATTGGCGGTTTTGCCGATCAACTCCTCCTGCTGGGCATCGGGTTTATTATCCCAGTCGGTATCCATACCGAATCCATTGGCGGGGAAGGCCGCGCTGGTTCCGGAGGGATCATCGGGACCTGCGATAAAATCCACACGGGATGTATAGCTCTTGGGATCCGGTTTGTTGGCCGGATGTCCCGCAGGTTCCGTTTTCATCTTGTTGATAACGGTCTCTGTAACATCATTGGCTTTCAATGTCCTGTAAGTGGAAGCGGGCATGGCAACGGGCGTAGTGTAGAGATCTCCGATCTCATGGCCGAGGATGATATTGTGGTAAAGGGCCTTGAAAATATGGTTATCCCATCCGCCGGTGGAAGTCAGGAGCATATTGACATCCAGCTGACCGTGGGATCTGACCCGATCTGTCAGCTTGACCTGATCGAGGAGCAGACCGTCTCCGCTGCCATAGGGCACTCCCGGAGAGGTCAGATTACCGGGGAAATAATTGTCATTGCCTCTGACACGTTTGCCCTCTTTATTGAGACCATGTTTGAGGTTGATGGTTTCCCAGGCTGTGGCGCGATGGATGGCGCCCAGCTCCCACAAGCTGGTCATGGGCGCGTTGCGGATATAAGCGGTGGACATGCCTTTGCCGCTGACGGGCCAGGCAGGATCAGAGACCTTTTCCTGATCGTAATCCTCCCCGGGGACTCCTTTGCCGTCACCGTCGGCAGAAAATCTATCCGTACTGCTGAAGGGAGCAGAGGGATTGGAACAGGAGTTGACCAGTCCCTCCATGGTGACAGTGCCGCCGTTGTCAACGATGGTAAAGGTGCCGAAAGTATCCGCAATGGGCATACTGGCCAAATTCAGGCGGTTCTGCACCTTCGGCTTGCAGACCCAATCCGTTTTGGCATTTTTGAAATTGTAGATATCCGCAGCTTTTTTGAAATTGAGATTCTGGCGGGGATCACGGGCCTCCATACCGGTCACATAGATCACATTCCAGTCAAAGGGGGATGCGGGGATCTTCAGTGCGCCGGCCTCAAATTCCATCGGCAGGATACCTGCGTCGGGAACGGTGATGTCGCCGTAAGTGATATTGACAAAATCCATACCGCCGTTGTCATTGAAAAGTCCGGCGGCCCGCAGATCAAACTGGATATCTTTGACATGCAGCTCCAATTTTGTCAATTTGAAAGAGATACCGCTGATATCATCCAGTTTCACCCCGGCGGCATCCAGATTGCTGCTCAGTACGGAGTTGATCGCCTTCCCCACATTCAGCGTCAGGAGCTTTCCGGGAACATGGAAGGTATTGATATTGACATGGGATTTGAAATCCACTTTATGAACGCGGTATCCTTTGCTGAAATCGGCATCCACATTGCAGGAGCTTTCAAAAGCCAGGTCTCCGTCTTTCGGTTTGAAGACATAAGAATCAGAAACTTCCGTTGCAGCTCCGGCAGCGGAGTCAAAGGTAAAAGTTCCCGGCGTTTTTTCCGTATCAATAAAATGATAGGTGACTTCGCAGGAAAATCCGGCATCCAGTTTGAAAGAAATATTGTTCAGCCAGGCTTTGAAGTTGGTATTTGTCCCCACTTCGACCTCTTTGTAGATTCTGATAAGCTCAGCCAGCAGCTGCGGTTCAAAATGCTCCTGCTTGACGGTCACAGTCGTGTTTACCGCCGCAAAAGCATCCTTGGCAGTCTGGGGCCAGGTACACTGGGCGACAGTCGGTCTGACCTTGAAACCGAGAGCCAGCTCATTGATGTACGGCGTCTTTTCGTTGCCCGTATATTTGGGAACCAGGAGGATCTTGGTGTTGCCAGGAGGCACATAGCCGATGGTTCCCCATCTCTTGGGATCTTCATCACTGGTGGGAATGGAGTCGCTGTCGCAGTAATCATTCAAATTGGCGGCGATCTGACGGCGGCGGTCCTCCAGATTGTCAAAGGAACGGGCATCCGCGCCGATCATCCGCAAATAGGGAAGACCGCCTCTGTCGGGAAACACATCCACCAGGTATTTTTGAGCATCCCTCTGAAGCAGATCATCCAGAGCATTTTTGCTGTTGCGGTAGAGTTTTTTATCATCCTCCGTTCCGGCTTTGGGAAAACTTTTCAAACGGCGGTACCACATATCTGCACCGGCGGTATCCAGTTTGCCCACATTGAAACGGTGATAGGCCGTGGGCGCCAGCTCTTTGCCGTCCTCGCCGCGGTAAAAGACTTCAGGAACGGCCTCTTTGCTATCGGTGAACCAGCGCTTGAACCAGAGCTGCTGTTTTGTGTCGATCTCATCAGTCGTTCCTTTGATGACATTTTTATACATCACGCCCGCAAAGAAGTCCTCAAAGGAGGGAACAGCGCAGAAGGGGGATTCCTGGGAATATCCGGACCCCGTATAGATGTTTTCGGGGAACTGGGCACCGGCATACGCGCCTGCGGTACTGTACTTCCACTCCATCCGGAAGGGAGCATCTGCGCCGGAGGCAAAGCCCAGATTGAATTCGGAAATATCCCGTCCGATACGGGTGTTCCAGGAGGTGGCAACAGCCCGCGTCCCGTTCTCATCGGGTTTTCCGAAATTGGCTGTATCGTCAGAGTTATGGTTGTAGATCCCCAGCAGGACTCTATCCAGACTGATGCTGGAAACAGAGGCGGGCAGCACCTGATAAGCCATACGGGCAACGATTTTCCCGGTGTTGTCCCGGATATAAGACCAGGCGGCCTTCATTTTGGATCCCTTGTGTTCCGGCTGTTTGGGAACAAAGGCATTCATCTTTGACGTGGCCTCATCGGTCAACTGATCCGCTTTATTGAGCTGCACGTTTTCAAAACGCCCCTTGCCGTCATTATCCGTACTGTAAATATTGGCAAAATCAGCGGGACCGCCATCCTGTGCCAGCGCAGCCATCATACTGATCAGAATGCGGTTGACAGCAGAATCAAAATAAACCTGCGCCTGAGCGCGGGCGCCCAGATTGGCGGCCGTTTTCTGTGTCATCAAAGAATTGGTGACAAACGCGGTCCCCAAAATCGCCATCAGGGAAAGCAGCCCCAGGGCGAAGAGGAGAGCGACTCCGTTTTCATGTTTTCTTGCGGTCATTTTCAATTCCTCACGTATGCTCTGTCGGTCAGCCAGACAGTTCTGTGAAACACGACTTCATTTTTCAACTTAAAATCATCTTTTTCCGTACCACCGGCCATATCCTGCCACGTTTTGATGAGCGTTTCATCGGGCATCAGTGAAAGGGAGATCTCGATGCCGGCAGGCGGCGTTGTCTTATCAGCCGTCTCTTTTCCGTCACCGCCCAGGAGCTTGAACGAAAGTCCGGTCACGTTCCGCAGCACAGGTTTACAGTAATCCTGATTGGCAACCGGGATGTTGTCAAGAGCGTCTTTGACGACCTTACGTGCATCAGCAAGGGTACTCAAGGCATTATGCCCGCTCCATCCGGCAGGCCAGCTGTCAGGCGTGACAAATTCATAAAAACAGTTGGCCAGAAGGGGTTGTCCATTGGGCAGAAGATAATTTTTATCATTGAATATCCTCAAATACAGCACATTGTCAGCAGCCCCGGAAACAGCCGAAGGATCTGTTCCGCGCTGAAAACTCAAATAACGGACAGCTCCGCCGCCAGCCAGCTCCATGGGAGAATTGGTGACAAAATAAAGTTTATCCTTGCCGCTGTTGGAAACAAGCTCAAAAACAGTCTTGTTTTCCATTTGGACCGGTGTCGAACCGGCAACGGGACCTGTGGTGCAGTAAGTCCCCTGAAGCAGATTAGCCATCAGGTCAAGGGCGACAGAGGCGTCCGTGTACATGGCTGCGCGTTTTTCGTTGGCGGTCCACAAAGTCCGGGCGCCGGAAAAAAATTGCATGATGATGACAAGAAGCACACTGAAAACGGCCATGGCAACCAGGATCTCAGCCAGCGTAAAATTGAATTTATATCTTTTTTTCATTTTCAATACTCTCCCTACGGTGTTGAACCAGGAATGAGGATAAAATAGGGATTGTAAACATCCACCCGGAAAGTCTTGACATTTCCGTTCCATTCCAGTTTGACCATGGCAGAATAGGCAAATCCCTCAAAAGAGACCGCCCCTCCAGCCGTAAGAGAAGTGCCATTATATTGCAAATCTCCGGCAAATTTCTGTTCCCCGGTAAGGTTGGGCATGTATAACGGACTGTTGTAATCGGTATTGGCTGTATTTTTATTCAGCAAGCCGTCGGTAACATTCCAAATCTTGACTTTGGCGGAAAAGATCTCCTCTCCCTTATCGCCGCAGCGGGTATAAAGGTAGTTGCCGCTTCCCAGATCCCGCAAGCCGTTGCCTTCCGCAGAACCGGTGACCTCAGTGTGGAATCCCGCAATGGCGGTACCGATCGCGGCCGGATCGGCCGGAGCTTCCGGTTCAGCGTTTTTTTCAAAACAAGTGGGCTTGGTAAAATTCGGACTGGAAGGACTGGCATCGGCCTGAGCTTTCCAAAACGCAAGGACCTTTCCTCTGACAAAGCGGGCGGTAAACTCGGCGGCATCGGGAAAATTGGTTTCATCCATGGCTGCCCGTGTGGCGTTGATGCCGATGGGGAAAAGGACCATGATCGAAGAGACGCCGATGGCAATGATCGCGATCGCCAGAGCGATCTCCACCATATTAAAGTAAAATTTATGCTTCCTCATTGAACAAACTCCACTTTTCCCGTTAATTTATTCAGGCGGATTTTCAAGTGGTTGGCAGTCTCATCTCCGGCCACATAAAAATACAACTCAACGCTTGTTCCCTCGGTTTTCAACTCTCCGAACGCGGTGAAGATCAGCGCATGACAGGAGGACATATTGGTATCTGATGGCAGATGATCGACTTTCAACAGCATGGAACCGATATTTTCGATCCCCTCATTCCAAATATTTTCCTGTATAACAGGAACGGAAGTGCTGCCGTAAGAGGCATCCCGGGCTGTTGAGATCCTGGTCAGAAAAGCCTCACTGCTCCGATTGCTCCAATCATCGTCAGGCGTCCAGCCGTCAAACTGATATCCGTTGGGGGTCTGAAGCACATAGGCGATCCTGTAACCGCCGCCCTGATATTTGTATCCTGCGGAATTATTTGCCTCTTTATTGGGCAGCAGCAGGGCAACCGCTCTTCTGTTGGCAATAGCAACGGCACGGGCCCGTTCCATGCCCAGCTTCAATCCGCCGGCACAGCGCTCCACGGGGTTGCCTTTTGTCATCATCCGGAAAGCCGGTCCCAGAAGAGCAAACAACAAAGCGGCAATGCCCATCACCACCAGCAGTTCGATCAGCGTAAAACGTTGTCTGTATCTCTTTTTAGTCATTTTTCAAGCTCAAAATCAAGTTTTTGTCTCTTTTCACCCACCTTACTATAAAGCGCAGAAAATCTTTTTTCAAGCTCAAAATCAAAAATTTTTCCTGTTTTATCAGCAATCAAAAGATTTTGATGATTTCCGGGAATCAAATCGGCTGCGTATTTTGATTTTGCGCAGCGCAGACCGGATTTGAGACAGGAGAGTGTTCCCGGCTTTGCCGGACAAATGCGTTTTCGCCCGGGGGCATGCAAACCCGGGACGCCAGGATCTTATCGGCAGCAGTCCGGGCCCGGCCGTGGAAATCTATGGCTGAAGCCGCTGCAAGCGCCTGTGCCTTGAAAGCACTCTTTTGCGCATGCCACTTTCTGACAGCCTCTTCCAGAGCCGCAGAAGAAAAAGCGCCATGCAGAACGATCCCGGCAGAATGTTCTTCAACCAGAGAGGCATATCCGCAGATATCCGTCAAAATCACCGGAACGCCGCAGGCCAGAGATTCTGCGATCACATTTCCGGCAGCCTCCTTGCGGGCCGGATGCAGTAAAATATCCGCAGCCTGGAAAAAATTTTCCATATCCTGACGTTTACCGTGAAAAACACAGCGGTCCAGAATCCCCAGACGGCGCGCCAGACGCTGAGCATGCCCCTTGTCATCGCCTCCGGCAAAATGCAGACGCATGGAAAAACGAAGCTCTTCCGGCAGACGGGCAAAGGCTGTCATCACCCTGTCACCGCCCTTGAGACGCCAGTTGGCAGCGGCAAAAAGACAGACGGTTTCCTCAGGAGCCGCCCCCAGCAGCTCCCGGCAG
This sequence comes from Lentisphaeria bacterium, assembly GCA_017508555.1. Taxonomy (GTDB): domain Bacteria; phylum Verrucomicrobiota; class Lentisphaeria; order Victivallales; family Victivallaceae; genus UBA1784. Next base: position 15,965 of record JAFVYP010000056.1, on the reverse strand, counting down.
GCCTGACGCCGGCAGGAGTCCGGAAGAACAAATTGCGTTTTGATCCCCGGCCCCAAAAAGGTGAATCGCTCAGAATCAGTCCCGTAGATCCGCTGAAAATCCGCCTTCTGCGCCGGAGCGATATAAAAAATATGCGTCCGGCTGTCAGAAGAAAATATCTCTCTTTCCAATCGGGAAAATACCCTGTACCGCCCCAGATGACGGCAGAAAAAAGCGCCGCGCTTTTTTTCAAGAGCGGCGGCAAAACAATCATCTGCGGCAAAATAAAAATCACATCCGCCGAAACGGTTGAAGGCAAATTTGATATCCGCTTCCGACGCGGCTTGGTGGAATTTGCAGGCAAAGTCAACAGCCCGGGCGTGATTGGAAAGTCCGGCTGTTTCAATGATCTCCACCCGGATATCCCGGGGCAGCTCTTCCTCCTGCCAGGAACCGGTGTAAATGGTGACATCCGCTCCCCTGCGGCAGAGTTCCCGGGCGATATTGAGCATATCGTACTGGAGTCCGCCCCAGGGAAAATAAGCGAATATCCCGATGGCGATCTTCAACGGTCGTTCTCCTTACGGAGCGTTTTGATCCGTTCGTAAAGCCAGAAGGTGACGCAGGCGGCCAGGCAGGCGGCCAGAATGTAAGCGTGCTGAAGTTCCAGCCCGAACCCCAAAGGACCGCCGTGAGCCGGAGAGATCCAGAGAATATAGGTGGTCACAACAAAAGTCATAAACACACCCGGCAGCCAGGCGATCCACATATTCTTGCCGCGGCTTCCCAGCCAGACGGCTCCCGCCGCCAGCGTGCAGGCCGCCAGCACCTGGTTGCCCCAGGCAAAATAATTCCACAGCTGGTTGAACGTGGCGGCACTCTTATTGGACCAGAACAGCAGCAGGGCGATCACCAGCGTCAGCGGCAGACAGAGAATGATCCGCTTGCTGATCTTCGCCTGATCCATACCGATGATCTCCGCCAGACTCAAGCGGAGACTGCGCATGGCCGTATCGCCGCTGGTCACAGCCAGAATGACAACACTGATAACAGTCACCATACCGGCATGTTTTCCGAGAAATGTCCCTGTGATATCCGAGAGGACAAGGCCGGGGACCTTTTTCATCAGTTCCGGATACATGTTGTAGATCATCAGCGCAGCACCGGCCCAGACCATGGCAATCGCCCCCTCAAGAACCATCATGCCGTAGAAGGAGGAACGGGCCTGACGCTCGCTCTTCATGGTCCGGGCGATGATGGGACTCTGGGTGGCATGAAAGCCTGACATGATCCCGCAGGCGATCGTCACGAACAGCATGGGGATAACAGGCTGCCCTTTGGCGGCGGTGAACATGTTTTTTCTGAAGGCTTCAGACTCTTCCAGCAGCTGCGGAGCGCCGGGGATCTTCCAGAGCATCGCACAGAAAATCGCCAGTGTCCCCAGCAGCAGCAGACCGCCGAAAACAGGATAACAGGAGCCGATGATCTTATCCACCGGAAAAAGCGTAGCGGCAATGTAGTAAAGAAACACCACAAGAACGGCGATCCAGAAAACAGGCTTTCCCGGGATCATGTTATCTACCAGCTGGGCGGGGATGTTGATAAAAACGGCCACGACCAACAGCAGCAGAAAAACCATAAAGATGGAAAAAACAAAATAGAATTTTTCCCCGATATTCTCTTTGATGATCCGGGGCAGATTGGCACCGTCGCTGCGCAGGGACATCATGCCCGAAAGAAAATCGTGGACAGCGCCGCCGATGATGTTCCCCACAGGAATGATAACAAAAGCAATCACGCCGAATTTGATTCCCAGAATAACACCGATCACAGGACCGACACCGGCAATGTTCAGCAGCTGGATAAGCATGTTTTTCCAGTGGGGAAGAACCACATAATCCACGCCGTCGCTCAACTTGACAGCAGGGGTATCCCGGTCGTCAGGAGCCAATATACGTTCCACAAGCCTGCCGTACACGGCATAGCCGCCCAGCAGGATCACCAATCCCAGAAAAAAGAGTTTCATTTTTCCTTATTCCTCGACTGCATCCAGAATAACAACGTTTTCCACAGGCACATCCCGGTGCATGCCGCGAGTCCCGGTCGCCACCTTGGCAATGGCATCGACCACATCCATTCCCGCCGTGACTTTGCCGAAAACACAATAGCCGAAATACTGGGGCGTGGGCGCTTTGAAATCCAGAAAATCATTATCCACAAGATTGATGAAAAACTGGCTCGTGGCAGAATCGACCACGCCGGTACGGGCCATGGCGATCGTTCCGCGCTTGTTGGAAATCTGATTGGCCGCCTCGTTTTTGATGGGAGCATTGGTCTTTTTCTGGATGAAATCCGTATCCATGCCGCCGCCCTGAATCATAAATCCGGGAATGACGCGGTGAAAAAGCGTATCCTTGTAAAAGCCGGCTTTCACATATTCAATGAAATTTTTAGCCGTAATGGGAGCCTCTTTTTCAAAAAGCTCAATGGAAATATCTCCGAAATTGGTTTTAAGTGTAATCATGGTAAACCCTCCTGCAAAAAAGTTGAATAAAAGCCGGACATCTCCCCGACTTCCGTTGATTGAAAAAACGGCACCGTTTCCGGTGCCGGTACTTGGATCACTCCTCAGAAATTCTGGCCGAAGTTGGCCACACCGTTGGGCCGGTTGCCGGAAGGATACTTGGCCGTGCCGTCAGGATTGACAATACGGCAGGTCAGGAACACCAGCAAATTGGCCTTTTCCGCCTCGCTGTAACGGGACTGGAAGAAACGTCCGATGAAGGGAATGTCACCCAGGATCGGAATCTTGTCATTATAGGTCTTGGTCAGGTCGGTAGCAACACCGCCGACAAGGACCGTGTCTCCGTCATACACATGCACAACGGTATCAATACGGCGGTCGTTGAAGATCGGCATTTTGTAGTACTCACCATCAGTATTGGAGGAACCATCCGTTTCTTTCTGACGGGCATCGAAAACCATCCAGTCAACGAAAGTCCGGATATTGAAAGCAAGCTTGACTTCAACGATACGGCCTTCCGGACCATCAATGATCTGGGGCTGAACGTGCAGCGGGAATCCCAAAGTCTGCTCGTTGTCCAGATTCGGCTGCGGAGAAGCATCCGTCATGCGCCAGCCAATTTCCTCATTGGACTCAGTCACGTCGATCAATTCCCAGTCATCAGGGAAGTAACGCAGCGTTCCCATGACCACCTGGCCGACCTGACCATTGAGAACAGTCACACGGGGAGAATAAAGCACATCTCCGCTGTCAGCCCAGTTCAGCGCAAACATACTGGCAACGATCTTGGTTCCGTCACTGTTTTCCCAGACATAACTCATCTGAGAATCCGCCACAGGTCCCGTCACATCGCTTTTGGCATCAGCGGGACGGTAATAGCGCAGCAGCTCATTGCTGTTGGCCTGAATGACAGTCGCCCGTTTGAGATCACCCTGGTTGTTGACCGTAGGCACTTTGGAGTTGACTGCATACTGCCAGTTGAAAGCCAGCTCATTGATATCCTTCTGAGAAATCTCCACGACCTTCACCATGACCTGGATCATCGGTTCGGATCTGTTGTACTCTTTTTCAAGGAACTCTTCGATCTTGTCAAGGTTGTCCGGCGTATTGGTCGCATAAACACAGCCAAGACCGCCGTCGTAAATGATTTTTGCTCCGGGCGGGAAAGGAATACCGGATGCGACAAGACGGTTCTGAAGCTCAGTATCGCTGTCATAATCCTTGATCTCTACATTGAATACACAGTTTTCCATATCCCCGAGAGAAACCTCAGCAGGAGCAACGATCACATAGTGATCCGTGATTTTGTACCTGATGCCGTATTCCGACTGGAATTTGCGCAGGACATCCATGACAGAGAAATCCTTCAAATTGAAGGTCACAAGTTTTTCCTGAGGCGGAAGAGCCTCACCGCCTTCGCCTTCTCCCTGAGGTGCAGGGGCAGGAGCGGGGCAGGCGCAGGAGCGGGGGCAGGCGCAACGCCTCCATCGCCTTCAGTTCCCTGCTCAGCAGTTTCTTCAGCCTTCTGCGCGTCAGCACGCACAGGATTTTTGGCAAGATACACGAAGTTGATCCCCAGATGATTGGGGTCATACTGTTTGGTCAGCTCGCGGAGGTGATTGACGACTACCGGAATCGGAATGTCAGTGAATTCAAACTCCTTGATGATAATTTCATTGAGCTTTTTGATAAGAGCAGCATTGCTGTTTTGGGTTTTGGGTTTGCTTCCGGCGGCAAGGAAATTGGTGGAAGTCGTCCGGGGATCCGCCTCAGGAAAGATAGGAGAAGCAAATTTCCATTCAGCCTCGGAAACCATACGGCGGTGAGTCACGTGCATTCTCTCCTGACCGATCTTGCCGATCCGGGTGTAAACACCCTCAAGACTTTTGACAGCAGCCTCGTTGTAGGGATCGATCAGCATGATCTCCTGATATTTTTTGACAGCAGCGCCCAGTTCATTGGCTGCAACCAGACGGCGTCCCTGCTCCAGCAAAACTTCGATCTGATAATCCTGATTCTTTTTGTTGGGCAAAAGACGTCCGGCACTGACAGTCTCTTTTTGAGCCGCATAGTTTTTGCGCTTTTCATACTGGGCAATCAAAGATTCCAGCTTGTCTGCCTGCTCAGGACAATACTTGACAGCCTCTTTGCAAAGATTGATGGCCGTCTCAAAATCGCCGCGCTGAGAACTTCTGTCCGCCGCACGGATAGCCTCTTCTGCCTGAAGATAATAACACCGGGCGATCTGCTGGTCGCAGAAAGCGATCTTCCTGTTGAAATAAGGCGAATTGAACTTTTTGAATTCAACTTTGGCGACCCGGTAAAGGTTGCAGGCTTCCATATAAAATCCGGCAGCAAGTTTACTGTTGGCTTCGCGCACGGTATCATCGCCTTTGCGCTCCACCTCCTGCCTGCCGTGATCCACACGGTTGACAAGCTCACGTCTTTCCGCTTCTGCGGGAGAAAGCGGCTTGACTTTTTTCTCGGCTCCATAACAAACCGTCCCGGCGGCAAGGGCGAGAAATACAACTCCCGCTGTACTCCAATTGGACTTATGCTTCATATTCAAGGACTCCATGTCGTTACTTAGCGGTTGTATTCCGGCAAAGCATTTTGAAGATTACGTTTAATCGGCATGCCGTGATCATCGATCAGCCTGGCCGTGACAAACAAAAGAAGATTCTGACGCTCAGAGTTTTCAGCCTGTGACTGGAAGAAACGTCCGATCAAAGGCAGATCACCCAGCAGAGGCACTTTATCCACACGGACAAATGTATGGTTTTCAACCATGCCGCCCAACACCAGCGTCTCACCATCACTAACATCAACGGAGGTCTTCAGACCACGCTGACTGATGATCGGACGCCAGATGGTGAAATTGTAGTTCTCTTTCTCTGTGACAAGCACATCCTGCATAAGACCGCCTGCACTTTCTTTTCTGTCATAGTAGCGGTTTTCTCCGTAAATCGTGATCTGATAGTTATCCGGTCCGACATAACTGGAAAGGGCAACATCGATTTCCAGACCGATATCACGGTTCTTGCGGATGGTCGGAACAACAGAGAAGGTGATACCCAGAGACTCACCGTCTTCGTTGAATTCAGGAACCGGAGGTGAGATCCGGGTGACAGGTCCGCCATCTCCGCTGGTCGTCACTTCAACTTCAAGCTCTTCCCAGCTTTCAGGGAAATAATACGTCGTCTGCATATTGACCGTTGCGCGGACGCCATTCTGCGTCACGATCTTCGGCGCAGAAAGCGTTTCAGTCCTGTCACTGCGGGAAAGCGCATTGATGGTCAGACTGATATTGAGCGGAATATCAGAACCGAAAGGATTGGTCGAACCGAACAAAGAGGGGAAAATATTCCAGTTGTTCACGATCGCCGCCTTCGTCTCATTTTTGGATACACCGCCGCGGATCGCGTTGATCGCTCCGTTGGGAAGTGAATTCACACCGGGACCGAGCATCCAGCCGCTGGAACCGGAGGTAAGCCTACCATAATTCGTATCCATGTTGCCGGAACTGAGCGTACCGAGGGTCCACTCAAATCCCAGATCCTGATAGTCGGTCTCAGAAATTTCAATGGCCTTGATCTCAACCATCACCAGCGGTTTATCCGCCGCGGCGATCTGATAGATCCGGGTGTCAAGCGCATAGATATTCTCACGGGTGTTTTTCGCCTTGATCTTCCTGGTACGGGGACTGTAATAGATCGCACTTCTGGGCGGGAATGTCACACCGCGGGCAGAAAAATATTTACGCAATTCAGCAGGAGAGATCTCAATGGATTGACGGCTGCCAAGATCTTTCGTCAAATCATAATCTTCCCCGCTACTGCCGGAACCTTCTCCGACCTCAGGCAGAACCAGAGGACCGCCGCCGCCACCGCCGGCAGCAGCAGTAAGACCGGCATTGCTCATAGCGTCAGCCGCAGAACCCGGTTCTTTTTTGGCAACGATACTGGTAAAATTACGGGGAGCATCCCACTCATGTGTAATCATGTCATCCGTCTGGGAAGCAAAGTGAACGCTGGTACTGCCATTAGCTCCCGTATTGACAGTATATTTCAAGCCGGTCAGAAGACTCAGACAATCCAGCACGGACGCCAGAGATACATTGTCAAGAGACAGGGTCACACGGTTCTTTTCAAGAAAATCAGAATTCAGCGTACGGCTGACTTTGACGCCTTTGTAGCGCTCATCTTTTTCGGGGTCTCCATCCTTACTGCGGGTCTCAATATAGCTGAACACAGCCTCAAGATCAGCATCATCAAAGTGGAATCGGGCAAAACGGATGTTTCTGAGTTTTTCACTGTCAACACCGATCGACCGTTTTTCTCCGGCGGGGATACTGCCGGGGGGGACAAGATTGAAGGTCGGTTCACTCCACTGCCAGGCGGCGTAGGCCATCACGGCAGCCACATCTGTCTTCCTGCGGGAAGAAGCCTGATTGTAAAGCTGACGGTAGATCTCTCCGGCAATGGCGATCGCCTCTGAGTCATAAGGATTGACAACAAAGGCCCGTTCGATCGTTTCGCGGGCTTCAACCAGTTTTTTATTGCGCAAATAAACCTTTGCCTCTGCCAGAAGTTTCTTCAGTTCTGCATTATTGCTGTCCAGTCCCGGCAGGATCTTTTTCACATCGACATCTGCGGCTTTCCGATCATTTCTCTTCATTCCCATGCCGTATTCAACCAGAGCATTGGCTTCATCCCGGTAGGCGGGACTGACAGTTCCGGCCAAAGTGGCAATGGAAATACAATCATCATAACGTTTATCAGCAGCCGCATGTCTTGCTTTGGTCAGAAGATCCCGGCTCCATTTACGGTTGATCTCGGCAATCTTGTTCCGGGTCATCTCCACCCGGGATTTTGCCACATGACTCTGATGGGCGGCCAATTCCAGCTCCAGTTCAGCGATGACCTCTTCGCAAATAGCCACAGCCTCTTTGAACTTCAAATCATTCGTCAACTTATCTGCCTTGGCCAGTTTTACATCCTGGGCCGCATAAACTTTGAGGATCCTTTCCCGATGACGGGTCACCTCCACCGGTTCCCGGTAGGGACGTACCGCTTTCAGTTTTCGCAGAGAACTGCCTTGTTCTGCCGCGCCGGCTGACAATGCCGACAACAGCAGGATCCCGGTCAGAAATGCCGGAATAAATTTGATCCGCCACATTGGAAACATCACTTCCCCCTTGTTCTGAAATATATTTAATACTATTTAATTTACTTATACTTTCCACATATATCAAGTTATTTTATCAAGAAAACAACAAGATATTCAAAATATCATCCTTAACGGCGCCGTCTGACAGAACTCCTGCCCGTATTTTTTTCCCGCACATCCACACTGTCGTTTTTGGCACTGGTTATCGGTTCGATCACGCGGCTGTCTTCAGGAATCTGTCCGTCACGGGTCACGATCATTGCATTGCCCATCTCATCTTTGGCCGGATCCTGTTTTCCGCGAACGCCGACCCGATTGAGAACGGCAATCATCTCTTTTTCCTTAAATTCGATAAGTTTATAGGAACTGACACCGGTCGCATAGCTGCCCATCCTGAAACTTTCTCCGGGACGGACAACGATCTCCTTACGTTTTCCCTCGGGTTTGCCAAGATCCTCAAAAATAGGACGCTTGTCAGAGGAATAAACCGGTTTGCCGATCTGCATCTCAAGTTTATCGGGCACTGCACCCGCTTTTTTGGCTGTTGAGGACAGCTCTTCCTCAAGGTAAATCTTGGAAAGATCCTGCGCTTTGTCCTTATCTGAATCCAAAACACCTCCGGCAACAAGAGTCTCTTTTTTCTTGCCGCCTGTGGAGTCACTGATGATACGCTCGATCCGCTTGATCCGGTAACGTCTCTTTTCGATTTCAACTGTTCCGTTAAGCTGGGAAACCATCGTACGTTCACTCACTCGACCGTTGCGGGGGTTGATCACACGCAGATTCAACTGCACATCCCAGCGTTTCTGATCTTCCTGCTTGTTGGTGTTCAAAGCTTTGAAACTGATGGGGAGAACAACACTTCGCACTGCCACAAGACGCAGGCGGAACCAGAGAGGCGGATGGTGGCGTCCCTGTTGGGGATTCGTGTTCTTTTCCATTTCAAAAATATTGGTAAAACCATCATTATCAGGATCATAAAGCGCATCATAAGGATTGTTGGAATCCAAATTGTTGCTCTGTTCATAAGAGTTGGGCATACCATCACCATCGGAATCGTCTGCCGTAATGACATTACGGCGGATCTTGGCCCGTTTGGGAGGCGTCTTGAGAATACGTCCGCAGGAGGGACAGGGTTTTTCTGAAAAATAAAGTTTCGGAATCAAGTCGCCGCAGCCGGTCTCCTTGCCGTTGTCATCCTTGCCCTTGAAACAAACAGCAAGCTCCGGAAATGACATCAGATCACTGTAAAAAGCCAACTGGCTCTTGGCTTCACGGCGCCGGGCTTCACGCCAGCTGAATTTGCCTGTATCAAGTATTGCTTCCACTGTAAAACGCTTGTCTGAGGCGTTTTCAGGCTTGTAATCCGGCTGGCGGGTCGGAATGCGCAGGTCAGAATCTTTGACTTCCCCCGTCTGCGAAGAGATGCTCAACACGTTCACCATGGCGATGATGAAGAAAACAAGCATGCCCAGCAGGATCAATTTTTCATAATGTTTATTCAAGAAATCCACGGTTCGTCCCTCCCGGAGAATTTAGTTTTGTGCAGCAAGTTGAACGTAATCAATATCAAAGACAGCACGGAACTCTTTAGCTCCGCCAAGTTTGACGTCTCCGTAACCGCTCCGCTGATAGAAAGGCAGGTTTTTCTCGCGTCTTTCAAACTCTTCAAGCCATTTGGCACGCAGTTCTTTTTCTTTATCCCCTGCGCTTTCCTGCGGCACTTCTTCCACAACGGCTCCACGGCGGCGGCCACGGCGGGGGGATGCCTGCTGAGCATCTTTTTTTTCTGCCTCGGCTCCTGCTGCAACAGGCTCAAGAAGCTGTTTGGCAGAGGCCCGTTCAAGCGCGCTGGAGTACAAAAACACACTCCGGACGACATAGACGCGTTTATCCTGAGCATTGTACCTGAACGCATGTGCCAGAGAACGGATATCATCCAGAGATGCAGTCACTTCAAAAGAATAATGGGAGACGGTATAATTACCGCGACGCTCAAAACTTTCTCCGTATGAACCGTTGTCCTTATTGATCCCGCGGATGTAGAAAAAGTTCAGCGTCTTGATGTTGACAGTGGAAATACGTTTACAGATATCTCCGATAATATCCCAATGCTGAACAATAAGAGGAATATCATCCAGTGGGAAGGGATCTTTGTTCGTACTGCCTTCCTCGCCGGAAGCATAAGTCTTGTTAGGATCCTCGATGAAAGAAAAACCCATCGCTTCAGCGTCGGCGGTGATCTTCTGCCCCAGGATCTGCTGAACTTTTTCCTGATATTTGGCACTGTAAGTCAGCACGTTCGCAGAAAGCCGCTGCATTTTGCGGGGAATACCGATCGTATAAAAAGCAAAATCCTCTCTGTTGGCCTCCAGATCCGGCTCCTGGGTCAACGGCGCAACGGCTGCCACAAACACCTTCAAAGCGGGTTCCCAGGTCTTGCGGTATTTGCGCCGGAGCACATCCAGTGCGATCCCCTGCGCGGCAAGATTCGTCTCTTTCCCGACAGTGTTGTTGTATTCTTCAACAAATTTCTGACGGGCTTCATCCACGCTTTCGCCTTTTTTGACACCCATCAGAACTGTGATGAATTTATCTGCGGCTTCCTTGTAGGGATTACCGATACGGCGGCTCATATCCGCATTCAGCTTTGTATAAAGATCAATGTCTTTCTGGATAAGAGGTTTGTTGCCGTCCACAGGAGCCGGAGAGTTTCTGATAAGCTCTTTGATCCTTGTGCGCAGATTTTCTGTTTCGGAAATACAGTTGCTCATCTGGAAATACACTATTCCGGAATATACGAGCAAGGCCACAATGATCACCGATGACACACTCATCACCGTGATCAGCAATAAATTCTGTTTGACAAAGCGGTTCACTGTACTTTACTCCGTTATTTTTTGATCGGGTTTTTCAAGGTGATATACATTTCAAAACCGGTCAGGTTCAACTCGCTGTGCTTATGACGCCGTTCGATTTTGGCTTCTGAAAAATATTTGGAATTACTGATTTTATCCTGCAGCTCTTTTTCCTGGAGCGTGCGGTCATTGAAAACAAGCGTACAACCTTCGATGCGGAGATGTTTGATCTCCTTGAGCTCGGCGTTCTTATAGAATTTCCTCTTTTCAGGATTCTGAGTGTTATCACCGCTCATCGCGGCTTTCTGCTCTTCGCTCTGCTGCTGATCCTGAGGCAGATCCCCCACGCCTTCAAAAGTCAGAAGCCACATGGTATCGGGCATCAAACTCTGAAGTTCCGCAATGATCTCTCCCCACTGATTACGCTCCTTGAAAATCTGAAGTGTCTCTGTATAAGCAGCCTTGGCTCCGTTGAGCGCTCCCATCAGAGATGAGATCTGCTGCCGTTTCATATCTGTCTTTTCCACTTCCTGCTTAACGCGATCCACACGCCTCTGATTGAATTCAAGCATCGTTCGGATACCGGAAGCAAAGATAAGCAGACAGAGCAGCAACGCGGCTACAGATGCGTAGAAATAGGGCTTCCGCCGGTTCAAATCCTTCTGTTTGCGGATCCCGCGGGGAAGAAGCATGATCTCAAGAGGACAGCGCACCACCTGACGGATACTCAAACCGATCAGCTCCTGGAACATCGGCGCAACTGCCTGAAGGGCGTTCCGGTCATTGTCAGGACCGATGTTGATCGCCGGAAATGTATTGAGATACTCCACGGGAACACGCAGCTTCTCCTGGAAGAAATCAGGCACGTACATCATAGTGGAACCGCCGCCCGAAAGCAGCATTCTTTCCGGCTGGTGACCGCCGTGCTGACTGCGCCAGACATTGATCGAACGGCTGATCTCCCCGTGGAGACGCGTCATCACGTTTCGGGAGATTTTGGAGATCGTTGCCGCAAGTTCTGATTCAGGCTCCTCATACGCTCCGCCCAGAGCCACAAATCCGTGACGCTGCTTGAGCGCCTCGGCCTCCTCAAACTTGATGCCGAACTCCTTGGCGATCTGCTGGGTGATCGTGTGGCCCGCAATGGGAACACTGCGGATGAATATACGGTTGAAGTCACTGATAATCAAGCTGGAACTCTTGCTGCCGATATTCAGCAGAAGCACACACTCATTATCCTTGATTTGAGTCGCCTTAGCCGCATTGTAAAGCGGGATCGCCGCAATATTCACAGAAAGGATATCCTTGCCGGAGTCTGCTATGACATCGGTGTATTCGGTAATATTTTCATTCTTGACGGCCACAAAAAGCGCTTCAAAGTCTTCATGGCTCTCGGTCACTTCAAGGCTTGTTCCATCCTCTTGAGTTTCCATGCGCTTTTCTTCCCATTCATGGCGCATAAGCTGATAATTCCATTCAACTTCGTCCATGGAGTAGGGAACACTCTGCCGCGCTTCAAACTCAACGATCCGGGCAATCGCCTTGTTGCTCCCAAGGATCGGAGGCAGTTTGCTCAAACGCAGAAATGAGGACTGGACCGGCAGGGACAAACGGACTTGTTTCGCGGTAAAACCATGCTCCGCAAGCATCTGATGGTAGATCTCGGCAAAAGTCAACGCTTCCGGATCACCGGAATTATCGACTTTGTGAAACGCAAACTTGTCAAGTGTAACAGCTCCATCCTCAGAGAAGCTGAATTCTGCCATTTTTATATTGTCTCCGCCGACGTCGATCGTCAGCAACCGATTATCCTTTGCCATATTTCCGTATTCCTGCGCTAAATTATCACTCTTTTACGGGACCTGCTCCACCGGCAGATCCAGAAGACACCGCCGGCTTCTCTTTAATATAATCAAAAGTCGAGGGCATATACCAAGCCCACGGCGTTTTGTTCCTCGGAAGGATCGCGTCTTTCACGACCGTCGCCCCGGGTGAAGTCAGCAGCGAGGTGAAAAATGCATAGGGATTACCCGTTTTGGCTGCTGTGTTCTGGGAACAGACACGCCCCAGAAGTTTCCCGTCCGAGGTGGAAAACTCAACCATCACACGGAAATCCCCCGGAACAAGTGCCACCTCACGGCGCCCGTTGAGCGTGGGCGCCGCATAACGGTCAAGCAGCTGCGGCGGAATAAACATCTGCGCCGTATGACGCTGACCGTCCAGACGGATCGTCCAGAAATGCGTAACCCCCTCGAACAAACCGTAAACAACGTTTGTCCGACGGGGATTGGCGGCCGGATACGCGACCAAAACACGCATTTTTACATCATCTATCCAGAGGCCACGGGCAGACTGGATCCCCTTGGCATTGCTGCTGACGTTTTTCGTTTTAGGGGTTTTACGACTGGCAACTCCGGGTACATAGCTCACCATGATCGCCACCCAGCGCTTGTTGGTAAGAACGGTCCCGCCCGAAGAATATATACCGCCGCCTCCGGCAGTCCGCACCACAGAGGGGGCGGCCTCCAGAGACACACGTAAATTGATGGAACCAAATTGTACAACCCGTCCCTCGCTGCCGCACAACAATGCGCCAGCGAACAAAAGAACGAGTATTGCAAACTTACCAGAGCCAGTCATACGCAGTCCCGGTTATTTTTTATTTTCTGTCGTTTTGGCAGGAGCAGATTTCTCTGCAGCCTTCTTCGCAGGAGCCGCCTTCGCTGCTGCCTTTTTCACAGGAGCCGCCTTGACGGCTCCGGCCTTTTCTGCTTTCTTGCCGGAGGCCGCAAGCTCACGGGCAACACCGGAATCGGTGCTTTCCATACGGTAACCGTGGCCGATCAGAACAGCCAGCAGCAGCGCAAGAACCATAAAAACCGCAGTCAGCCACACCGTTGCTTTGGTCAGGTGACTGCCGGCCTTTCCGCCGAACATGGACTCACCGATACCGCCGAACGCCGCACCCATCCCGCCGGATTTGGAGGGCTGGATCAGAATCAGACCGATCAGCAGCAGGGATACCACCACGACCAGCGCGTAAAGAAACACAATCAACACTGACATTTTTCAATCTCCTGTGACTTGAAACACGCTCTCTTCATTACAGGGCGAGAGCTTCACGGATAAGAGCAATAAAATCTTCAGCTTTCAAGGCTGCGCCGCCGATAAGACCGCCGTCGATATCGGGCTGAGCAACCAGCTCGCGGGCATTGGAGGCCTTCATGCTGCCGCCGTACTGGATACGCATGGCATCCGCAGCTGCGCCGAAAAGAGCGCGCAGCTCCTGACGGATGAACGCATGGGCAGCCTGCGCAATATCAGGAGTCGCAGTCTTGCCGGTGCCGATCGCCCAGACAGGCTCGTAGGCAACAACGATCTTTTCCGCATCTTTCGCATCAATGCCGGCAAAGCCTTCACGGATCTGCCCAGCCAAAACAGCCTCGGTCTTGCCGCTTTCGCGTTCTTCGAGGAGTTCACCCACGCACACGATCGGAATAAGTCCGGCGGCCAGAGCGGCTTTCAGACGGCTGTTCACGGTCGCGTTGGTCTCGCCGAAATACTGTCTGCGTTCGCTGTGGCCGATGATGACATATTTGACGCCGGAAGTCTTGAGCATATCAGCAGAGATCTCTCCGGTGAAAGCTCCGTTGGCAGCCCAATGGATGTTCTGGGCGCCCACGCCGATCACGCTGCCGGCAGCAGCCTCTGCCACGGCGCCGATCGTCGTAAAGGGAGGACACACAACGATTTCAGCAGCTTCCAGTCCGGCAACGGACTTTTTCAGGGCTTCGACCAGCTCGCGGCCTTCGGCGGCGGTCTTGTTCATCTTCCAGTTTCCGGCAATAATAACTTTGCGGCTCATTTTTCAATCCTTTTTGTATTGTAATATGATTTTTTGATATATAATATTGATATAATGCTAATACCAACGGCACAAATGCCCAGCTACAAGATAGCACACAGAGACCTATTTTGCAAGTCCCATATTCAGTTATTGCCTGTAAAAGTAAAGGAAAATCTCCGAATTTTATCCTTTTTCAGGATTTTCCGCAATCCAGGTATGTTTTAACGGGATTTTTTCCCTACGGCAAACGCCTGCCCTTCAACAGAACGCCGCCAAATGATCCACAATGACCAGAAACCGCTGCTCCGCTCTGTGATCTTGACATCGCTGATCCCCGACGCCCCAAGATGACGCGCCCGCAAACTGAGCATCCCGCGCATATCCCTCGGACGCACCATGTTACGCCACAAATCCCATTCCCCCTCATTAGCCCGGTATCCGTGCCCGCACCACAGAGGAATTCCGTAAAATAGAAAGTAACCGTAATTTTGTCCCTTGAGTTCCGCAACCACAGCCTCTCCCGAACTGTCAACCTGCCCGGGCGCCGCTGCATAATGACGGCAGACCGAGGTGGCACACCCCGTCAGCAGAAGCAAAGGCAACAATAAAAAAAGTTTCTTTTTCACCTGGTTTTCCTCCCTGTTACCCTATATGATAAAATATTGTTATTCCAAGGTATTTTATAAAAATATGCAGCGCGGAAAGCTCCGCAGCCAAGCGGATTTTGACAAATTCTATTTTTCTTCTGAAAATCCAATGAGACGCCTTTTCAACTGATCCGAAATATCCGCTGCACAACGGCTCATTGCTCTCACAAAAGATTCTTTTCTGTCCATATCTCCAATCTTCTGGCGGCTCCGGCAAAGCACACGGCAGCTCCGCCCGTCACAAAACAGCATGAAATCTATTTCAAGCACTGCCTCTTTCCTCTCCATGTCGATCTCAAATGAAGTGATAACTCCGCGAACACGCACCAACTCTTTGCCTGTTCCACGGAAATTCCCCCGAAAATAGCGCTCAAGCAGCAGCTCAGGATCCAATATCCACCGGTTGAACTCATCCGCCTGCATCCGTCCAGCTTTATGCCGCTCAAGAAAACGACGGTCCGATCCGGAAAGATTACGGAACAATGCAAAATTGATCCGGCAGGGCAAGACACTCTCTCTTTTTAAGTCCCTCTCCAAATCATAGCTCCGAACCTCATTGCTGATCCCCCCGAAAATACACCCGGAACCACTCAGAACAATCAGCATCAATCCCAATATTTTCTCTGTCAGTCGCCTTTTCACTCTTTTTACCTTGTACTGCTTTTTTTGTTTTTCCTTCAATATACCCCCCCCTCCCCCCTTTGTCAACCCCCGCTTTTTTTTCGCGAAAAAAAAGCTTGGCAAAAAAAAGCGGATAGCGGGGGTGATGCCTGCGGCATCGACCAACCCGCTCAAGGGGGCTCAGCCCCCTTGAGAATCCCCCGTAATTTTTGGCCCGTACGTCACATCGGCTTTATTCGCCACTGTAATCGCCAACAAAGCCCCTTTGCAGCTCTGTCATGACCCAACGAGGGCATGACAGCTCTACCCGCGCCGACGGT
>JAFVYP010000055.1 GCA_017508555.1 Lentisphaeria bacterium | reverse complement strand
TTTTTGAAGCGCACTATGCGACTTCGGTTTATTCTCGGATTTAACATAAATCCATTTTTATCAAGAGGCAAACCATTTTTTTGTTTTCAGACATAAAAAATGAGAGACCTCTTGTGTCTCTCATAATATCTCGAAAAGGGGAGATGAATCCCCCAAATATCCCAAAAATACGCCGCTTTTCTTGAAAAGGGTTGGGGTTTGGGGAAGGGGAAAACTTCTTTTCTCGTGAAAAGAAGTTTTCCCCTTCCCCAAGAGCCACCTACCTTTTTCGGGAACAGAGCGTTTTTGAAAAGGGCTTCCTCCGGCATCGTCAGTCTTTATCGAAACGGGTTTTGTTTCTGCATCAAAAGGCAATCGGCGATGACCAGGTGAGCCATGGCCTCCACCACGGGGACGATGCGGGGAACGATGCAGGGATCATGGCGCCCTTTGATCTCAAGATCAATGGCATTTCCCTCTGTGTCAACGGTTTTTTGGATCTGACTGATGGAGGGGGTCGGTTTTACGGCAAGCTCAAAGGTGATGACATTGCCGTTGGAAATACCGCCTAAAATGCCTCCGGAATGGTTGGAGGACCATTTCCCGCCGCCCAGATAAGCGTCGTTGTGTTCACTTGCTTTCTGCCGTGCGGCTTCAAAGCCGTCGCCGAAACTGATGGCCTTGACGGCTCCCAGAGAGAGCATGGCGTGGGCCAGAAGAGCGTCCAGTTTGTCAAAGACGGGTTCTCCCAGACCGGCGGGAACGCCGGTGATCTCGCAGTAAACTTTTCCGCCGCAGCTGTCATTCTTCAGGCGGATGGCGAGGATGGCCTCTTCCATTTTCTTTGCGGCCTCTGGATCGGCGGCACGGACAATATTGTTTTCCACCTCATCCCAGTCAGTAACGGGGGCGGGGATGCCTGCGATCTCAACGGCACAGGCCCGCGCGCGGATGGAAAATTTTTCCAGAAATTTTTTGGCAACAGCACCGGCAGCCACCCGGGCGGCGGTCTCCCGTCCGCTGGAACGTCCGCCGCCCCGGGGATCGCGGAAACCGTATTTGGCGGTGTAGCCGAAATCCGCATGCCCCGGACGGAAGGTGCGGGCGATATCAGAATAATCTTTGCTGTGCTGATCTTTATTGCGGATGAGCATGGCAAGGGCCGTTCCGGTCGTGCGTCCCTCAAAAACACCGGAAAGGATCTCCACCTGATCGGCTTCCTGCCGCGCCGTTGCCACGGCGGACTGCCCTGGCTTTCTGCGGTCAAGTTCCTTTTGGATACAGGCTGTTTCCAGTTCGATTCCCGCAGGAACACCGTCAAGGACGACGCCCAGCGCCGCCCCGTGGGACTCACCGAAGGTGGTGAGGCGGAACAACGTTCCGAATGAGTTGCCGCTCATGATATTTTTCCTTCCAAAAGGGCCAGCAGTCCGGTGACAGCGGCACTTTTTTCCAATTCAATGTCGATTTTGAAAACGGCATCCGCTGTCCGGGCAAAGGACAGGCGCCGTTTGTTGTTGATAAGGGTAAATTGCAAAGCCGGATCCTCCGCCTCCGCCAGAAAGGGAGGCAGGCCGTTTTTGAGGATCCGTTTGTAAGCGATCTCATCAGCCGTATCCAGCCAGAGGATGAAGCCCAGCTGATGCAGTGCTTCATCCCCGAGAAAAGGATTGTCAACAGCGCCGCCGCCCAGGGCGATGACCCGCGGTTCGGGGCTTATCAGGGAGCGGATCACCTGAGCCTCGAATTCACGGAATTTTTCTTCACCGAGGATCTTGAAGATCTCTCGTGTGGAGCAGCGGCTGCCGGAGTCAAGAAAAAATGTCTTTTCCAGCTCTGCATCGGAATCAATAAAGGGATATTTCAAAGCTTTTGCAAGCCCTTTTCCCAGCGTGCTTTTGCCGCAGTGCTTGATCCCGACCAGAACAATGGAACGCATTTTACATTACCGAGTCAGGACGGACGATCTGTGTGCCGACGCCGTTGGAGGTAAAGATCTCAAGCAGAAGAGAGTGCTTCTGTCTGCCGTCGATCATGTGGACCTTGTTGATGCCGGAATCCAGCGCGGAAACACAGCCGGCGATCTTGGGCAGCATGCCGCCGGAAAGGATCCCGTCTTTGATGAGCTTGTCAATGTCAGACGTGCAGATCGTGGCAATGACGGAGTTTTCATCGTTGCAGTCGGCAAGGATTCCCGGAACATCGCTCATAAACACCAGTTTGCGGGCATGGAGCGCTTCGGCGATCTTGCAGGCTGCCGTATCGGCGTTGATATTGTAGGTGTGACCGTCTCCGCCTGTTCCCAGGGGCGTCACAACGGGAATGAGGCCCGCTTCAAGAGCTTCAAAAATGGGGGTGGTATTGACGCCGGTGACCTCTCCCACAAAACCCACGTCCTCTCCAACGCCGGTGGCGGGATTGACGGAAAGGGTTTTTTTCGCTTTGAGAACGGTTTTGCCGGAGATCCCTTTCATGCGTCCTCCGCAGGATTCTCCCAAAGCCAGCAGATTTTTGTTGACTTCGTTGTGAAGGACATCATCCACGATATCAATGGTCTTATCGCAGGTGTAGCGCAAGCCGTTGACAAATTTGACAGGGATACCCTGACGTTTGAGTTCTGCGGAAATGGCTTTGCCGCCGCCGTGGACCACCACGGGACGGACGCCGATCGCCTCCAGCATGACGATATCTCTCATAACGCCGCGCACCAGAACGGGGTCCTCCATGGCGCTGCCGCCGAACTTGACCACCATGAGACTGTTGCGGAATTTCTGGATAAAGGGAAGCGCTTCCACAAGCACATCAGCTTTTTCAATGGGAGTAATCATTTTTCAACCTCAATAACGGTAATTTTCGCCTTTGTAGGGACCTTCCACCTTGACACCGATGTAATCGGCCTGTTCCTGAGAAAGAACGGTGAGTTTGGCCCCCAGTTTGTCCAGATGGAGACGGGCCACCTCTTCATCCAGTTTTTTATCCAGCAGGTAAACACCGGCGGGACGGTCGGGATTGCGGGCAATGTCGATCTGGGCCAGCGTCTGGTTGGTGAAGCTGTTGGACATCACAAAGGAGGGATGTCCTGTGGCGCAGCCCAGATTGACCAGACGGCCTTCGGCCAGAACGTAGATGCAGTGACCGTCGGGGAAGGTGAAGCGGCTGACAGGACAGCTGCTGTCCTTGATCTCCAGCTTGGTCACGCCGGGACAGCTTTCAAGTCTTGCCATCT
>JAFVYP010000054.1 GCA_017508555.1 Lentisphaeria bacterium | reverse complement strand
GTATCGGACTTTCACCGACGAGTCAATGCGCGTGCCGCGCATACTAAAAGGCTTTGTTCCCGATACGGGTAGATTCGAGGGTAAAAAACTAAAAATACCTGGCTGTGTTCCCGATATGGGTAGATACAATGATACAGAACTGAAAATACTTCGCTTTTCTTGAAAAGAGTTGGGGGTTCGGGGGAAGAGGAAAACTTCTTTTCCCGTGAAAAGAAGTTTTCCTCTTCCCCCGATGCCATCTACCCTTGTCGGGAACAGCGCGTACTAAAAAAAGACCGTCCTCCGGAAAACGGGGAACGGTCATCAAAAGTATTTCTGATGTCAGGCTCTATCCATCAGACGGAGCATGGCTTCCAGAAGCGTCGTCGGATGCGGCGGACAGCCCGGCACATAGAGGTCAGGTTTGATGATCTCCTCAATGCCGCCGCAGACCTCCGGAGAATCAGCATAGATGCCGCCGGATATGGCACAGGCACCGCAGGCAATGACCCAGACCGGACGGGGAGCCGCTTCATATCCTTTCTTCAGAGCCAGAAGCATGTTTTTACTGACGGGCCCTGTAATAAGAATACAGTCGGCATGCCGGGGAGAGGCGACGACCTGGATGCCGAAACGTCCCATATCCCAGGCCAGGGTGCCGAGAACGTTGAAGTCCAGCTCACAGGCGGCGCAGCCGCCCGCCGAGATCTGACGGATCTTGAGGGATTTGCCGCAGAATTTGAGAAACTCTCTGTCAGTGGGACGTTCGGGTTCATAGATCCCCTCCGATGCCAGAAGACGCTCTCTTGTCATGGCCCCCAGACGGTATTCCTGCGTAAACGTCAACGCTCCCGCAGAACATTTTTCCGCGCACTCTTTGCAGAAAATACATTTGCCGGTATCAATGACGGTCCGGCCGTTTTCACGGGTGACAGCTGACAGGGAACAGGCGGAAACGCATTTGCCGCAATCCCGGCACAACTCTTTATTCCATACGGGGCGTCCCGCAAAACGATCGGGCAGAACAGGCGGCTGTGCCGGAAATTTTCCAGTCCTGTATCCTTGAAACAGTCGGGCTTTAAGCGCTTTTAACATTTTTCATCACCTCGCAAATCTTACAGGTCAAATCCGCAGTAGGACAGATTGAAACTTTTGTTGCAAATGGGGAAATGAGAGATCTGTTCCCCGCGGAGGGAAAAGGCAAGTCCCGTCCAGTTGTGGAAGGAGGGATCGACGATCTTCACGCGGCGGAGTTCGCCGCTGTTTCCCGTGACAGCTGTGCAGCACCAGGGACCGCGCCAGGCCTCTGTAACGGCCACGGCGATATGTCCGGCCTTGAGAGATGTGATCTCCGGCGCGGAAGCGGCAAGCCCTTCCGCAGGAACGGCGGCAAGCTCTCTTTCAAGATAAGCATGAGAAGCGGCGATATCCGCATAACGGATCTTGGCCCGGGAAAGAACGTCTCCTGAAACGCTGATTTTTTCCGCCGCAGGGGCGCCGCTGCTGTACTCCGGCAGAGGATAGTCGAAACGGGCATCGCAGGCCAGACCGCAGGCCCTGCCTGCCACACCCACCAGACCGATCCTGCGGGCATCTTCCAGGGAGACAGTTCCGGTATTTTCAAAACGGTCCAGCACGGTGGGAGATTCAAAAAGCAGATCCAGCGCATGATAAAGCTCCGGCTTGATCCGGCCGATCCAGGCCAGGATCTTTTCTGCCCGCTGTTTTTCCAGAGCGGTCCGGCAGCCGCCCGGAACGGCGACGCCGCGTCCGAAACGGTTGCCGCAGAGTTCGGCGGTCATATTAAGATACTCTCCCCGGATACGGCCGCAGAAACTGGCCGTGGGCAGAAAGGCCACGTCTCCTGCCAGTGCGCCCAGATCGCCGGTATGACAGGCGATGCGTTCCAGCTCCATGGCAATGGAGCGGATCACACAGGACTCCCGGGCAGCCGGAGTGTCCGACAGGGCTTCGACCACGTGAGACCAGGCGGTGGCAGAGGCAACCGTCGCATCTCCTGAAGCTGTCTCTATCAGGTGAATCATTTTGCTGTTGAGGGGGGATTCCATCATCTTTTCGATACCGCGGTGCTGATAGCCCAGGGCGATCTCAAGAAAATAGACATCCTCTCCCATGCACTGAAAACGGAAATGTCCCGGTTCGATGACGCCGGCGTGGATGGGGCCGACGGCCACTTCGTGGACGGCATCTCCGGACATTTTGAAAAAGGTGGTTTTATCCGGTTTGCGGACCGGTTTGAGCCAGGGATGTCCCTTGATCTCAAGAGACGGATACTGTTCCGCGATCTCCCGTTCAAAAAGCTGGAAGGCGGGAGCTTCTGCGGCCATGGAGCTGAAAGACCTTTCCACCCGGCAGCCGGTGATATCCAGATGATGTTTTCCGGCGTCTCCCAGAACAGCCGTCAGACGGAACCCCGTCTCTTCCGGCATGGCAAAAAAGGAAAAAACCGTTTTCTGACCGGTCGTTACAGCCTCGATCAGCGCCTGCCGGAAAACGTTTTCCGGCAGATCAGGCACCTGCGCCAGAGAAACTGAACAACCGTTCCCGACAGAAAGAAAAAGCATATCACTCATAAAGGCATACCCTCCTCAAAGCTGAAAAATAAGGTAAATCCCGGCAGCAAGGGGAATGAACGCAAGAAACGCCGGAATGATGGAAAGCCGCAGTCCCGCCGGAACAGCCTCTTTTCGCGGCACCTCTCCGGCAGGTCCCATGGTCATCTCAAGAGCGGTGCGGGTCATACCGCAGAAAATAACAAACAGCGGCAGAAGGATCAGCAGTCCCAACACGCCTCCGGCCTTCTGGATCAGCATGATCTCCGTAGTAAAGAGGGGAGAGGGCGGCACGCCGCAGATAAAGAGCATCCCGCCCAGCCAGATACAGGCGGCAAGAGGCATGGTGCTGAACATACCGCTGATGTACCGGTACTCCTTGGTGCCGTAAACCAGAAATATGTTGCCCGCCATGAAAAACAGGATCATTTTGCAGGCGGAGTGACCGATCATGTGGAGCAGAGCCGCATCCGTCATTTGAAGTCCCCAGAAAATGGCCATCAATCCCATGTGTTCCACACTGGAATAGGCCAGCATGCGTTTGAAATCCTTCTGGCGGATGATGAAACAGGCCGCGACAAAAAGGGAAAGGATCCCCAGGCCGATCAGGTATTCACTGCAGAAAGACTGCAGTTTTTCAGGAACGGCCGCCGTCACCCGGACAATGGCAAGAAAAGAGCAGTTGACCAGCGCTCCGGAAAGCAGCACCGATACCGGCGCCGGAGACTCACTGTAAGCATCCGGCAGCCACACATGGAAGGGCGCCAAACCCATTTTCAGACCGTATCCGGCCAGACAGAAGAGAAAAGCCGCCTTGAAGTATTGAGGATCAAGATACTCTTTGATGCTGATGAAGGAACGGAAACTCAGATCCGTAAATCCCTGTGAAGAAAATCTTGCGGCGGCTCCCAGCATAAAGGTTCCCAGCAGGGCCAGACCGATACCGACAGAGCAGATCACCAGATATTTCCACATGGCTTCAAGAGCGGCCCTGGAACGGCGGAAGGCGATCAGCGGCGCACTGGCCAGAGTCGTTGCTTCCACAGCCACCCAGAGCAGACCGAAATTGGCCGCAAAGGCCGTCAGAGACATGGTGGAAAGAAAAAGGCACATGACCGAACACAGCGCATGGGACGACATGGTGGGGTATTGAATTTCAAATTTCCGCGAGGCCGGAAGCCAGAAAAGCGTATAGATTGCCACAGCACAGAAAAGAGCCGAGGCAATGCAGACGACGATCATTCCGGGAAAATCTGCTTCAAGCCATCCCGGCAGAAGAGCCGCAGCATCCTCCTGCAGCCGGTTGAAGAGCATGATGACGCCCGCCAGATGCAGAAGCGCCGCAACTGCCAGAAGGATTTTGATGACAACGGGTTTCCTGCTCAGCGCGATCAGCGCGGCAAAGACCGCAGGAAGAAAAATCAGATAAAGTTCGATCATTTTGCGGCTCCATGGGTTTGCTCTTCCAGAAGGTTGAGCTTATCCGAATCAATATGTTCAAACGCGCTGTTGATACGCATGACGGCAATGCCCATGATAAACACAAGGACAAAGACATCCAGCAGGATCCCCAGCTCCACAGCCAGACCGCACTCGATCATCATGGCACTGCCGAAAAGGGCGATGCCGTTTTCAAAGGTGAGAAAACCAATGACCTGTGTGATGGCTTTTTTCCGGGCCATGATGATAAAGAGTCCAGTCAGGACAACGGAAAAGGCAACGGGAACGGCCAGACGCAGCGCGCCTGCATTTTCAGGCAGGTTCAGTTTTCTGCCCAGCCAGAAGGAGATAAACATTCCTCCCAACACGATCAGCAGGGAGGCGGCATAGCCCACCAGCGGTTCCAGTTCACGCTTGACCTGTGCCTTGTGCATGGCTGCTTTCAGCAGCAGAGGCAGCAGCACAGCTTTGAGTGAGATGTTGAGGAACGCTGCGCCGATCTGGTGCATGTGGATATGTTCAGCGGCGGCCAGAGGCATCAGCCCCAGCAGCAGCCCCTGAAGCGCAACGATCCGGATGCAGTGGAGCATCCGGCTGCAAGCGGCCAGCATCAGGCAGGACAGCAGAAAAAATGCCATCAGGATCTCGACTTGAACATTCATTTCAAACCTCCTTCAAAAAAGGTCAGACAAAAGACGGCCAGCAGCGCG
Organism: Lentisphaeria bacterium; assembly: GCA_017508555.1. Taxonomy (GTDB): domain Bacteria; phylum Verrucomicrobiota; class Lentisphaeria; order Victivallales; family Victivallaceae; genus UBA1784. The sequence continues at coordinate 3,124 of JAFVYP010000054.1, read as the reverse complement.
ATGCAGAGGGCGCCTGCCAGCATCTGGGGGACTTTGAGAAAACGGTAACGGGCCATACAGGACTCCACACACCCCACAGCAACTGTCGTCAGCAGAACACCGGCACCGAACACGGCGCTGTAAAGACCGAACTCCCAGCTGCCCGCAGGAATGAGGAACATGACGAAAAACGAAATAAAAAGCCAGAGTTTCAAGGCTCCTGCGTAAAAGATCCCCGCCAGATCGGGACCGGCATAGTCCAGCACCATGGCCTCATGGATCATGGTCAGTTCCAGATGGGTGTCCGGATCATCTGCCGGAACACGGCAGTTTTCCACCAGAAGCACAAGAAAGAAGGCCGCTGCACAAAGAAGCGTGCTGGTCAGGTGACGGATGTCTGAAAAACCTGTATCAGAAAGCATACCTGTTTCACTGTGTCCTGTCGTCAGGGCCAGAAAGCCGATGACGGCAAAGATCGCCGCTTCGGCCAGCGCGGCAAAATGGGCTTCTCTGCTGGCGCCCATGCCTTCAAAGCTGGAACCGGTATCCAGCGCACCGAAGATCATGGCAACACGGGACGTGCCCAGAAGATAGAAGAAAAAGATCACATCTCCTGTGAAGGTGAAGGGAGAATATTTTGCGCCGTAGGGCAGGAACAGCGCCGCTGTCAGAAGCGTTCCCAGAATGATGGCCGGTGCAAGACGGATCACGCCTCCGGAAGTGGTGCTGACGATGCTTTCTTTCCGCAGCAGTTTGAAAAGATCGTAATAAAGCTGAAGGACGGAAGGTCCCTTCCTGCCGGCAAAAAAGGCTTTGACCTTGTTGATGATCCCCGGCAGCAGGGGCGACAGGATCAGCGAAGCGGCAAACCAGATGGTCCAGTACAGCGTATTGTTTGTCATAACGCACCTCCTTTGAAAAGCGTTCCGCTCCAGGGCAGAAGGAATGCCCAAACCAGCATGGCGATCAGCGTGACCGTCACAAGCAGAATGTAAAAATGCAGATAGCCGGACTGGATGAAATGAAGTTTTTCAGCCAGAAAGGCAATACATTTGAAAATATTTTTCCAGAACCCGTCCAGAGCCGGATCACCGGACTCCTCCTCATAAGAGGCCGCTTTGGGAAAATCTCCTTCCGGCGCAGTGATATGGCGCTTGAAGCCCAGCAGCTTCTGCCAGAAAAGCACCGGCGGCTGGACAAAGGCACTTCCCGTGTATTCCATACGGGCATCAGGCGCGGAAAAACCACAGTCCCAGGTGCAGGCGTTTCGCGCATGTTTGCCCCGGGGGAGAAGAAAGAGCTTGACAAGCAGAAGCAGAGAGAAGATCACCGCCGCTCCGGCGGAAAAACGGGAGATCATCCGCAGTGAATGAAGGATATTCCCCAGTTCGCCCGCCCACTCTGAAGGAGCGATCACCATGACCAGCACGGGAGCCACGGCCATCAAACAGCATCCGGCAAGAAAGAGGACAAGGATCGGGAAGGTCATAAAGAAACAAACTTCAGAGGCTTTTGCCGCCTGTTCGCTGCGGCTTTCTCCCAGAAAGACCGCACCGGCTGTTTTGCAGAAAGCGGCCGCGGCAAGGCCTCCTGTCAGAGAAAGGATGATGGGAACGATGATCCCCATTGAACAGATCAGCCAGTTGGCATTTGTCCGGAAAACGGAAAGGGCCGCCAGATAAATGAGAAATTCACTGACAAAGGCACAGAAGGGCGGCAAGCCGCTCAAACCGGCGGCATTGAGCAGAAAGAGACCGCCGGAAACAGGCATGCGTTTGAGCAGACCGCCCATGGTGTCCATGTTGAGGGAGCCTGTGGCTTTGAGGACGTTTCCGGCAATGAGGAACAGACCACCTTTGAGCAGCGCATGATTGAGCAGATGCAGTCCCGCACCGGCAAAGCCGCAGAATGTCACGGGCACAGATCCAATGCTCGTTCCCAGAAATCCCATGCCCAGCCCCAGGGAGATGATCCCCATGTTTTCGATGCTGGAGTAGGCCAGAAGTGTTTTGATGTTCTGCCGGGGCAGAGAAAAGAGGATGCCCCCCAAACAACACACCGCACCCAGAATAAGAAAGGTGTAGCCGATAAAGGAAGAGCCCTTGAATACGGGGTCGATGCCCCAGCGGAGGATGCCGTAAAATCCCAGCTGGATCATGGCGCCGGACATCAGGGCAGATACCGGAGCCGGAGCAGCCGGATGCGCCTGAGGCAGCCAGACGTGCAGCAGAGGAAAGCCGATTTTAAGACCGAAGCCCACCACCGCCAGAATAAAAATCATCAAAGGACTCAGATTCAGCAGGAAAAGGGCCAGCAGGATCATGCCGCCTGCCTGACAGGCCAGCAGATAGATCCATGCCGCGCGGCGTGTTTCCGCAGAACGGTTATCGAAGGCGACCAGGGCAAAGCTGGCAATGCCCATCAGCTCCCACATAACAAGGAAACTCAACGGTTTGATGGCCAGTGTCACGCCCAGCATGGCGGCAACGGTCAGGCTGTAAAAGAAGAAATACACGCCTGCTTTTTCCTCTCCGTGTCCCCTGAGGTATCCAACGGAATGGATGGCGCCTGCGGCTCCGAGGATCAGAACCGGAAGGCGGAAGAGATTGACCGGATCGCTCAACAAGCCCGCAACGGCTGGAACAGCGGCAGTTGCCGTTCCCGCCAGGACTCCGGCGCATCCAAGTTTGACGGCCGGGGAAGAGTATTTACCGATAATCAGCGCACCGATCCCCCCCGCCAGCATGACTGCCGCGGCTGCGGCATAACAAATTTCCAAACCCACTTTTTTGCTCCAAAAAGAAATGCTGACGGCTGTTTTTCCGGCAGCGGTTGTTATCCCGGGGTGAAACATCCTTTTCCTGAAAATGAAAAGACCGTCCGGCAACAGGGATCAAAAAAATCTCCGGTCGGTGAACGGTTTTTTCAAATCAGAAAGCGGGTCAACCCCACGCGTTATCTATATAATATAGCACACAAAGGCTTGAAAAACAAGTCTTTTACAGCCTCATCGACGGTTTATGACAAAACCTTATATTCTCAGGGCTGACATCTTGCTGAAAAAATCAATAAACCTGTGATAATACAAAAACTGATCTCTCTGTCAGACCTGTTTGCCTCGGCAAGGTAATAACGGACACTAACG
>JAFVYP010000053.1 GCA_017508555.1 Lentisphaeria bacterium | reverse complement strand
GTTTTGTATAACCGCTGCGGCATGCTGTCTTTGTGGGGCGGCGCGTTAAAAACGGACAAAAACGGACAAAAACGGACAAAAACGGATATCGGTGCGCCGCAGAATACGGCTGGTTTCGCCCAACAACAAAACACCCCGCTTTATAATGCTTGCGAAGCAAGCGCTTCATGCACTGAAAGTGCGCTTCATATTTGCCGCAGGCAAATGCTTCATACGGCGAAACCGTGCTTCATTCGATCAGCGTTCACGCTGATCGAGCTATTGGTGGTGATTGCGATCATTGCGATTTTGGCAAGTATGTTGATGCCGGCGCTGCAAAGCGGGCGGGAAAAAGGCAGAAGTGCCTCATGTCTTTCCGGTATCCGTCAGCTGGGGATGGCCAATTTGCTTTATGCAGAAAGCAGCCGGAATTATTTTATTTACGCAGTTCTTTACAGCAACGGCACAAAATACTGGTGTGGCGAATCTCAATCCGGCTGGGGAGATATCAATACCAGCGGCGGATTGAATGATTACCTTGGCAAAAGTAAAAAAATCCGCGAGTGTCCTTCGGTGGAATTCAAATCTGACAGCGCGACAGCGAGCGGCACAGGGGGGTACGGTTATTCTGAAGCTATCGGCACTTATACGACAAGCTCTTCTTACGATTCAGTTCCCGCCAAAACATCACTTTTGACAGCCCCTGCCCGAACCATTATGTTTGCGGACCAGGCAGATGTCAAAAACGGTTCCTATGTTGAACAATGGAGTATTTACGCGCCGTACTATCTGGATAAGGATGAAATTGCCTGGGGAGGAATGGCCGCCTCTCCGACGATGCACTTCCGGCACGCCGGTCAAACAAACGTCTGCTGGGCAGACGGGCATGCAGATCCGCAGGGACCGATGAGTTACACCTCACGCGGCGCATACGCCACAGTAGAAACGATGGTCGAAAGAAAAATCGGATGGTTTGGGGGAGATGCTGAAGAGATCCTTGAGCTTTTCCGCTGCCGGAAGGGGAAAAAATGATTTTCAGAGTATTCATTCTTCTTGCCGTCACAGCAGCGGCAGCATTATCCGGCTCCGGCTGTTCCAAGACAGAAAAAACGCCCCCTGTCAAAATCAGGAGGGATACCCCTGCACTGACCGGCAAGATCCGTTGTCCTTACTGCCGGAAAGATTTGCAGAAAAAAGAGCTGCTTGCGGCAAAAGCGCCCTTGTCACGCTGTGCGCGCTGCCGCAAACCGGCTCCGACATGGAAATTCTATCCGGATACCGGCAAGCGCCGGTGATCTGCACAGGGAAAAACAGAACAAAATCACGGTACTTTTCTCAGGGGAAGTACCGTTTTTTCTTTGTCCGGAAATATTTTCCGGACTCCGGGATCACTGCTCTTTGATTTTTCCGTCTTCCATGACCCAGATTTGGTCAAAAACATCAATGGCGCGGTGATCGTGAGTGACCACAAGAACGCCTGTATTATGTTCATGGGCAACTTGTTTCAAAAGTTCCATAACTTTGCGTCCCATGACACTATCCAGGGCGGCGGTAGGTTCATCAGCCAGCAGCAGTTCCGGCGTATTGGCAAGAGCCCTTGCGATCGCGACCCGCTGCTGCTGTCCGCCGGAAAGTTCTTTGGGCATAAAATTTCTGCGTCCGGAAAGATCAAATTTTTCCAGAAGTTCTTCCGCGCGTTTTTTGGCCGCTTTTCCGGAAACGTCATTTATTTCCATTGCCAGACGGACATTGTCAAGGGCACTTAAAAAGGGCAGAAGATTGGCCTTTTGAAAGACAAATCCGATATGATTTCTGCGGAAAGAACGGATATCAGTCTTGTATCCGTTTTCAAAAACGGTTTCGTTTCCGATGATGATTCTTCCGGAATCCGGCTGCTGGATCAATCCCAGACTGGTCAGGAGCGTAGATTTACCGGCTCCGGAAGGTCCGAGCAGAGCGGCGATCTCTCCGGCAGGCAATGCTTCAACAATCAGAGACAAAAGATTCCGCAGTGCGGCGCAAAAGAGCCAGATCCAATTTGCCGCTGCCCAGCAGAGGCAGCTGATCCACCCGGTGAAAATTGACAGCTTTGGGGATCCACAAGTTGGAAATACTGCGTTCCCGCAGCTGATCCACCACCTGTTCCGGCGTCAAGGGCATTTCCGGCGTGTACAGCACAAGAAGCGCCTCTCCCTTGACGGGATCTGGAATACCGCACACGGCAACGACCCGCGTTTCGCAGGCACAGATCTCATTGATGATCCGTTCGACCATCTCATGGGGAACCATTTCTCCGGCGATCTTGCTGAAACGGGAAAGACGGCCGCAAATATGCAGATAGCCGCTTTTATCCATGCGGGCGATATCACCGGTTTTGTAGTACTCCCCAGCCATGACCTCCCGGGTCAAATCCTCATCGTTGAGATAGCCGCGCATGACAAGGGAGCCTTTGACACAGAGGATCCCCTCTTCTCCCGGATCGACGGGAGTGAAATTCAAGGGATCCAGGATCCTGACGGAAATGTTTTCAAGAGGCAGCCCGATACTGTCATGACAGCCGGCGGCAGATCCATTTTGAGCCACATCCCTTGCCAGATTGATGGAAACAACGGGCGAAAGCTCCGTACAGCCGTAACACTCGATGATCTCCAAGCGTCCCTCTGTCAGGGTTTTGACCTTTTCAGCGATATCCGCCCGCAGTTTTTCGGCACCGGTGGCGATCAGGCGCAGACTGGCCAGCTCCTCCCCCGTACAGCGCTGAAGGTATTTCTGAAGAAAACTGGGCGTGGCAAAAAGCATGGTCGCTTTGCGTCCGGAAATGATTTTGCGCACCCCCGCAGAATCCAGCGGATTGGCAATATAAGTGACAGGTATTCCCCGCATAACAGGCATCCAGAAACAGACATTGAGACCAAAAGAGTGGAAAAGCGGCAGATTGCCCACAATATGATCGCTGCCGCAAGCGGCAAGTCCAGAGGCCACACTCCGCGCATTGCTGTTGAGATTGTGGTGCGAAAGACGCACCCCCTTGGGGTTACCTGTGGAACCGCTGGAAAAAAGCACGACCGCATCCCGCTCCAGATCAAAAGCAGAGAGCGGTGAAAGCATATTCATAAACTCTCCGGAAGGCAGCAGAAAGAGTCCAAGACGCATCAAGATCCGTCCGGCAAGAGAAAATTCTTTTTCAAGGTCTTCGACATACACGCCTTTATCTCCCGGAGAAATACGGATCTTTTTGAGAAATTCCGCATTGGTGAGGATCAGGCTGATCCCGGCTTTTTTGACCGAACAGTCAAAAACAGCCTGAGAGGTGCTGTAATTGAGAGGCACAGGGGTTTTATCCGCCAGCAGGATCGCAAGAATGGCTTTGAACGCAGCAGTGCTGTTGGGGAGAAGGGTCCCCACATACTGGGTTTCAAAGGGAACTGTTCTGCGGATATAACGGCTCAGCAGGGCCGCATCCCTGACCAGATGGAAAGCAGAATATTCCCGTCCGTCATGATCGGCAAAAAGTTTGCGCAGCGGATATTTTCCGGCAAGCCTGACGGCGGCATGATGAAGGGTCACCTCTCCCGGCAGCGCACTTTCGGCCGCCTCAGCGCCCAGCTCAACGATCCGCTGGCGGATCTCAAAAGCCGTGGCATTGCGGGGAAGAGGTTTGCCGAAGGTCACAGCTGAAAAGAAGGGAAAAGAGAACTTTTTCCGCAACCCGGGACGGGTAAAAAAGTTGGAAAATACATTCCCCCAGGCAAAGGAGATATTGACGGGTATAATGGGAATATCCGCATTGGCCGGCAGCATCCTTTCATAGCCCGGCTTGAACTCGCCCACCAGTCCGTTGGTCGTCAGACGTCCCTCGGGAAACACACAGACCAGACCGCCGTTTTCAATATGGCTGCGGACGTTTTCAAGAAGCACCCCCAGACTCTTGGCCTTTCCCGCCGACGGCACTTTGAAAAATCCCGTCATCCGCGCAACAGCGCCCAGCAGAGGAAGAGAAAAATAATCTTCATAAAGCAGAAAACGTATCTGACGGCTGGTACAGGCACTGATGAGGATACTGTCCACCGCAGAGACATGGTTGCTGAGCAGCAGCGCCCCTCCCCGCTCCGGATTGTTTTCCGCTCCGGAGATCTTGAGTTTGTAAAAAGAGTGACGCAGCGCAAGAATAATGAAGCGCAGCATAAAGTTGGGCATGGACCACATGGTCAGTGCCGTAATGAGAAACACAGCCAGACCGAACCCGACCAGCAGCACCTGAAAAGGGATCCGGGGCATGACGGCAGTAATTTCTGCCAGAAGCGGCGGCAGCCCCTTGACACTTCCGCCGCCCAGCGCACAGGAGACGGCAAGAAGCATCGCCAGAGAGCCGATGAAAAAAGCGACGGCATTTTTCAAAGCCAGCGCGGCTCCCCGCAATTCGGGTTTCAGCCTCTGAAGCACAAAGGCCCGCAGAGGAATGGAAAGGATACCGCCGGAAAATCCGGCAAAGGCCGCCCAGAAACAGACACCGGCATAAATGAACATATCCGCCGTCATGCCGCCGGGGATATTGACGACGATCCTTTTTCCCTCTCCGGGCAGAAAAACCATCAAAGGCAGCGCAATGACCATCCCCAGAGCCCCCAGAGGAACCAGCCCCAGCTCGATCTTGCTGCCGGATATCCCGCCCGCACAGAGACAGCCGATCATAAATCCGGCAACAGGAAACAGCTGAAGAAGGGTGATATTGACGTTGCTGACCATTCCCAGAGAATAGCGCCCGAAAAGCACAAGCAGCGGGATGGCAGCCACGCCAAGTCCCATAAAACAGACATCTCCCAGGGCGGCGGCAAGGATACCGGTCCGGTAACGCAGAGCTTCACAGCCCTTTTTCAGCGTCTTTCCGCAAGGATAAACCAGCTCGCGGCGGCCCTGCACCGGAGAAACGACAGGAAAAATCCTGACAGCGGAAATGATCCCCAGAACAACCGAACAGATCATCACATAACCGCATGTCTGAAAATAAAATGCGGCGGAAATGACAATGATCCCGGCGATGATCCCCAGAGCCGAAGCAAAGGTGATCCTGCCGCAGGATCGGGAAAGTTCCGGTTCACTGAACGTCTCTCCCAGGAGACAGTCAAACGCCGGCGCATAAAACGCCCCGAGGATCGAGTGGAGCAGAAGAGCTGTCAATATCCAGATGTCATCCTGCACCGCCCCCAGACGGGATACGGCCAAGATACTGAAACTCATCAGGGGCAGTTCCAGCAGCTGCACGGCGATCACGACATAGCGCTTGGGCAATCTATCCGCCACATAGCCGCTCCACAAGGGCAGAAGCAGAGGCGGCAGAATACAGACAGCGGCAACGGACAGCAGAAAGGCGGAATCCCGGAAGTAATCAAAACGGCTTCCCAGAACCGCCAGAACTGCCCACAATTTGAATCCGCTGTCGTTAAAAGCGTTGAAAAAACCAGTCAAGGCCAGCGGTAATGTCCGGCGCATGAGCGAGTGAGAGATCATTTATTTCTCAACCGAGTTTGTTTTTGACGGAAAGCAATTCATTATTGGCATCTGTCAGCAGTTCGCAGACAAGATCTGATATCGGCATGATCTTATCCATAAGTCCCACAGACTGACCGGCCATGAGCGAACCGCCGTCAACATCTCCGTCAACAGCGGCGCGGCGCAATGCGCCCACCCAGAACTTTTCGACCTCCTCCTGCGCCTGCTGGCGGTGGATGGTTCCAGCTTCCAGCTCACGGAGAAGTCTCAGCTGCAAAGCGCCGAAGGCCTGCATCCCCTTGTTTTTAAGGGCGCGGACAGCCACGACCGGCAGCTTGGAATCGTACTGGGGCGTTGCAATGGCATCACGGGCATTAACCTTCAAAAACACCTCTTTGAATTTCGGATGGACAGAACACTCTTCTGTCATCACAAAACGCGTTCCCAGCTGGACACCGGCAGCCCCCATCATCAGCAGATGAGCCATCATCTTACCCGTGGCAACACCGCCCGCAACAAAAATGGGAACCTCCGCCGCATATTTGAAAAGCAGCTGCTGGATCAGGATCATGGAGGAAACATGTCCGATATGTCCGCCGGCCTCGCTGCCTTCAAGGATAATGGCATCCGCACCGAAACGGATCATCCGTTCGGCAATGGAGATCGTCGAAGCAAAACACATGACCTTTGCCCCCGTTGCTTTGGCCGCAGCCACTTCGCTTTCGCGGGGAAAGCTGCCGGCAAAGATGATATAAGGCACACGGGCCTCTTTGAGCATCTCAAGATGGCTCTTGTAAGAAGGGGCGATGGTAATGAGATTGACACCGAAATTATTTTTTGTGAGACGGCGGGTCTCTTCGATCTGAGATGCCAGAATATCCGTCGGCGCATTGCCGCCTGCAATACAGCCGAAACAGCCGTTGTTGCACACGGCGGAAACCAGCTTGGGTTCAGAGACCCAGGTCATGGCTCCGCAGAGGATGGGATAACGGACACCGAGAAAATCGCTGCCCCTTTTGAGCAGGGGAGACAAGAGATCAGCAGGCGCATTCCATTCAAGAGGATCCATACACACCTCCGTCTCAGTCTTCATAACGCTTGAAAACAACAGCGGCATTGTGACCGCCGAAGCCCAGGTTGTTGTTGACCGCGATCCGGATATCTTTTTTGACCGCGGCATTGGGGGTCACATCCAGGTCACATTCAGGATCAGGCGTCTCATAGTTGATGGTGGGGGGAACGATCCCCTCTTCGATAGCCTTCACACAGGCGATACATTCCAGACCGCCTGCGGCGCCGAGGGCATGTCCCGTCACGCCTTTGGTACTGCTGATGGAAACTTTACGGGCATTGGCCTCTCCCAGAGCCAGTTTGATGGCCTTGGTCTCATAGAGGTCGTTGAGATGGGTACTGGTTCCGTGAGCGTTGATATAATCCACTTCAGCGGGATCAAGTCCGGCATGTTCCAGAGCGATCCTGATGGCGCGGGCATCTTCAGCGCCTTCCGGATCGGGACTGGTGATATGGAACGCGTCACCGGTAGCACCGTAGCCGACGACTTCAGCCAGGATCTTTGCGCCGCGCCGTTTGGCATGTTCAAGTTCTTCAAGGACAAGCACACCGGAACCTTCGGACGCAACAAAACCGTCGCGGTTCAGATCAAAGGGACGGCTGGCGTGCAGCGGATCATCATTACGCTGACTCATGGCCTTCATGGCGGAAAATCCGGCAAGACAGATTTCCATAACGCTCTCTTCCGTACCGCCGGCGAGCATCACATCAGCATCGTTGCGGCGGATCATCCACCAGGCTTCGCCGATGGAGTGGCAGCCGGTGGCACAGGCGGACATCAGACTGAAGTTGGGACCTTTGGCTCCGTAACGGATGGAAAGACATCCCGGCGCACTGTCGCCGATCATCATGGGGATCGCCAGAGGAGAGATCCGGCCGGGCCCTTTTGTCCGCAGAGTATCCTGCTGGTCGGCGATCACGATCAAGCCGCCGATACCCGTGGAAACAAGACAGCCGAAACGGCGGTTGTCGATACCGCGGCTTTCCGCATCAAGAGATAATCCGGCACAGGCCATGGCCTCGTCTCCGGCAGCAATGGCGTACTGGCAGAACATATCCAGACGCTTGGCATCCTTGGCGGACATGTATCTGGTGATATCAAAATCCCTGACTTCTCCGGCGATCTTTGTTCTGTACTCAGCAGGATCGAATTTCGTGATCGGTCCCAGACCGCAGCGGCCGTTGACCATGGAATCCCACAACTGGGCAACACTGTTTCCGGCACAGGAAATCGCGCCGTAACCTGTAATAACAACTCTGCGCATGATCTTTATTCCTCATCATATTTTTCGTTTTGACGACTTGAAAACATCATCTATGCAACGGAAACGGCCGGATCATCTTCACATATTCTGTTTTCGCAACGCACGTCCAAACAACATCCGGCAGATACCGTTATTCTCATTAATATAGCCCGTCAAAGCTCTTTTTTCAAGAAATCAATCCCGTAAATGACCTTTTTACCATTAAAAAATATCAGCACGCCAGGCAGGGGCTTGACTTCAGGGAGCTTTTACGGTATATTTAAGACGGTACATCATTTACAAAAGAAACAACCTAAAGAAAATATTCAAAGATGAACAGGATCCTGGTGACGGGCGGAGCAGGCTTTATCGGTTCTGCCGTTGTCCGGCATATCATTGAAAACACGGATGATCTGGTCTGCGTCGTTGATAAACTGACCTACGCAGGCAATCCGGAAAATCTTGCTTCCGTTGAGAAATCAGACCGTTTCAGATTTGAAAAAGCCGATATCTGCTGCAAAGAGACGATGGAGCAGATCTTCAATTCCTTTGCCCACACACATGTCATGCACCTTGCGGCAGAAAGTCATGTTGACCGCTCCATCGACGGCCCTGAGGAATTTATCAAAACCAATATTTTCGGGACATACACCCTGCTGGAAACGGCAAGAAAATATTATATCTCCCTGACGGATGAGAACAAAGAGCGCTTCCGCTTTCACCATATATCCACGGATGAAGTCTATGGCGACCTGGAAGGCCCTGAAGATTATTTCAGAGAAACGACCCCCTATGCGCCCAGCTCTCCCTACTCTGCCAGCAAGGCCTCCAGCGACCACCTTGTGCGGGCCTGGATGCGCACCTTCGGTCTGCCGACACTGGTGACGAACTGCTCCAACAACTACGGTCCCTGCCATTTTCCTGAAAAGCTCATCCCCCTTATCATCCTGCACGCGCTGGATGGCAAAGAACTGCCCGTTTACGGAAAAGGATTGCAGATCCGCGACTGGCTCTATGTGGAAGATCACGCAAGAGCCCTTTATCTGGCGGCCACCCGCGGCGTTCCCGGAGAGACATACAATATCGGCGGTCACAACGAAAAGAAAAATATCGAAGTGGTCAAAACCATCTGCGCTCTGCTGGATGAACTTTCTCCCCGGAAAGACGGTGTCAGCTATGAGACCCAGATCGTCTATGTCAAAGACCGTCCGGGACATGACTTGCGTTATGCCATCGATCCAGCCAAAATCACCCGCGAACTGGGATGGGTCCCGCAGGAGACCTTTGAAAGCGGCATCCGCAAAACAGTCCTCTGGTATCTGGAACACAAAGATTCCTGGTGCGCCCGCGTTCTCAGCGGCGCCTACAAAATGGAACGCCTCGGGACAGGAGAATAAAATATGAAAGGTATCGTTCTTGCCGGAGGAGCCGGGACCCGGCTTCATCCCATCACCCTCGGCGTCTCCAAACAGCTGCTGGGCATCTATGACAAACCCATGATCTATTATCCCATCAGCGTTCTCATGCTGGCGGGGATACGGGATATCCTCATCATTACCACCCCGGAGGATCAGAGCGCGTTTATCCGCCTTCTGGGGACCGGGGAAAATTTCGGGGTCAAATTCACCTACGCAGTCCAGCCCCAACCCGAAGGATTGGCCCAGGCCTTTCTCATCGGCAAAGACTTTATCGGCAAAGATGCCGTTGCACTCGTCCTAGGAGATAACATCTTCTACGGCGCCAATCTGCGCAAAGTGCTGAAAAAAGCCGCTGCCAATACTGTCGGCGCCACTATTTTCGGCTATTACGTCTGCGATCCTGAACGCTTCGGTGTCGTGGAATTCGATGCCGAGGGCAAAGCTGTCAGCATTGAAGAAAAACCGGCTGTGCCCAAATCCAATTACGCCGTCACAGGACTTTATTTCTATGACAACGACGTGGTCCGCATCGCAGAAAGCATCAAACCCTCCGCCCGGGGGGAATTGGAAATCACTGCCGTCAACAACCGATACCTTGAGGCAGGCAAACTCAATGTGGAGGTGTTCAAACGGGGATACGCCTGGCTGGATACGGGAACCCATGAAAGCATGCTGGACGCCGCCAATTTCATCCGTACCATCGAGACTCGTCAGGGACTGCAGATCGCCTGCCTGCAGGAGATCGCTTATGAAAACGGCTGGATGAATGAAGATGATATCCGCAGAAGCTGCGCAGATCTGCTGAAAACGGATTATGGAAAATACCTGATGAAGATGATTGAAAAATGAATATAACAGCGACGGACATACCGGATATAAAAATCATTGAGCCAACAGTTTTCGGAGACGCCCGGGGATACTTTTTTGAATCCTGGAACGAAAAAGCCTTTGAAGAACAGGGCATCTGCTGCCGCTGGAGACAGGACAATGAATCCAAGTCCCGTTTCGGCGTTCTGCGGGGTCTGCATTATCAGGCGGCGCCTTACGCCCAGGCCAAACTTGTCCGCGTCATCAGCGGGGCGGTTCTGGATGTGGCGGTGGATATCCGCAAAGGATCTCCCACCTTCGGACAGCATGTCGCCATAGAGCTTTCGGGGGAAAACAAGCGTCAGCTGTTTATTCCCCGGGGGTTCGCCCACGGTTTTGCAGTCCTGTCGCAGGAGGTGATCTTTGCCTACAAGTGCGACAACATCTACATGCCCTCCCATGAGCGGGGGATCGCATTTGATGATCCGGCTCTCGGGATCGACTGGAAGGTCGGAACGGATCAATTCATCCTTTCTCCGAAAGATACAAAAAATCCGTTGTTCAATGAGGCGGAACTTTTTGATTTTGAAAATAAGGAATATCTCCAATGAAGATCCTTCTCACCGGTGGAAAAGGCATGCTGGGCAGGACCCTTGTCAGGGAATTGGACTGTTTTGAAGTTGTCCCGACGGATCTGCCCGAAGGAGACATCACCGATCCCGCTCAGCTGGACGCCCTTTTCAAAGAGGTAAAACCCGATACTGTCATCCATTGCGCGGCCATGACCGCGGTGGACAAGTGTGAAACAGAGGTCGATCTGGCCTACAAACTCAATGCGTTCGGCTCCGCCAACGTGGCAGCGGCCTGCTTCAGAAACCATATCCGCCTCATCGCCATTTCAACGGATTATGTCTTTGACGGCAATCTGGATCGCCCCTACAACGAGTTTGATACAGCAACCGGGGGCCGGACTGTTTACGGCAAAAGCAAGTTTGCCGGAGAAGAGGCTATCCGCCGCCACTGCCCGGATCATGTGATCTGCCGCATTTCCTGGCTGTACGGCGAAGGCGGTCCAAGCTTTGTCCACACCATGCTTGCACTGGCCGACGGCAGCAGAAAAGAGCTGAAAGTGGTCTCCGACCAGATCGGCAATCCCACCAGCACGACGGCAGTGGCGCGGCAGCTGAAAAACATCCTTGTCAACAGAGAACTGGCAGGCACTTTTCATCTGACATGCGAAGGAGAGGCCAGCTGGGCGGATTTTGCCAAAGAGATCTTCCGCCTGAAAGGGCTCGACCAGAAAGTCGTTCCCTGCCGGACTGAAGATTTTCCCCGTCCGGCCCCCCGTCCGGCCAATTCCCGTCTGGATAAAATGATGCTCCGTCTGGCGGGACTCCCCCCCATGCCCCCCTGGCAGGAGGCTTTGAAAGAATTTCTTGAAACTTTATAATCCAGCAACCACATCTAAAAAGGAGATATCAACAATGAACACTTTTGAATTCGGTTATGCCCAGCAGGACATCACACCCAAATACGGCCTGCCCCTGTGCGGCTATTTCAATGAACGTCCCAACAAGGGTGCTTACGACCGTCTGAACGCCAAAGCGGCTGTGTTCCGCACCAACGGTACGGAGTATGCGGCCATCGTTTCCTTTGATCTCTGTTTCATCACAGCCAAATTTGTGAAGCAGGTGGAAGCCATTCTTGCAGAGAAAAAATCTCCGCTGGTGGATAAAGTGATGTACTGCGCCACTCACACCC
>JAFVYP010000052.1 GCA_017508555.1 Lentisphaeria bacterium | reverse complement strand
TTTGAATCATCTTTTGCTGATTATCTCAGATATTTTACGATTTTTTTGCAAATATAACTTGACAAATAGTCTCTCATAGGAGAAAAGCGAAGTATTTTTTAGTTTTTATCATTTATCTACCCGTATCGGGAACAGAACTTTACAAAAAGCGGCGTGTTTTCAGTTTTTTATCATTTATCTCCCCGTATCGGGAACTGAGCCTGATGGAAATGCTTTTCCAATATGGACGCCGCAAGGGCAACCAGTTCTGCACAGGGACGCTTTTGATAATAAGTTTCGCTCCGGGCCTCCGATACAGGCGTATCAGCGCCGCGGCTTTCCAATCCCAGCAGCTCCCGGCAGATGATGGAACCGTTTTCCTGACGGAATGAGCCCGCCAGCTGCTGGATCAGGGCATAATGGGCATCTTTGGCCTCTTTGTCAGTAAAAGAGGTGTAACCGCAGAGATGATCCGCAACGAGGATCATCCCCGATACAGCTCCGCAGACCTCACGCATTCGTCCCATGCCGCCGCCGAAGCCGGAGGCAATACGCATGGCCTGTTCCTCATCCAGACCGCACTCCGGGGCAAAAGCGCATAAAACGGCTTGAGCACAGTTGGCGCCTTTGAGAAAATAATTGCGGGCAAGTTCACTTTTTGTCATTTTATTCTCCGTTTCTGTTCAAAATATCTGGGCGTCCGGGAGATCGTCAGCAGATAGACGGCTGCCGGTTTGGCTTTCAGAAGTGCCCGTACTGCGGCTGTCATAGTTGCCCCGGTGGTAAAAACATCATCCACCAGAAGGATCTTTTTGCCGGAAATCTTTTCCGGAGAAGCGCAGACAAAGGCATTTTTAAGATTTTTCAACCGTCCGGAACGGTTGAGGGTCTCCTGACGGCGGGCGGCCTTTTTCCGGACAAGGAGCTTTTGACAGGGCAGAGACAGCTGCCGGGCCGTCATCTGTGCAAAAAGTTCCGCCTGATCGTAGGAGCGTATCATCCGTCTTTTCCAGTGCATCGGAACAAAAGTGACGACGTCCACCTGAAAATGAGCATCCGAAACAGCCTGTGCGCCCATTTCTCCGAGAAATCGGCAGTATTCTGTTCTGCCGCCGTATTTGAGGTCAAGGATGATCTGCCGTCCCGTTCCCTTGTGGGAAAAGAGGGAAACGATCCCCTGCCAGAGAGGGATATTTTTTCTTTCAAGACACTGCCGACACAGAGAAAGAACGCCATCCAGCTCTCCGCCGCAGCCGGGACAGCGGTTTTCGACCGGAAAAAGTTCCAAACGCTTTTTGCAATCGGCGCAGATCACGCCCCTGCCGGAACCGTCACCCTTGCGGCAGACGGGACAGGGCAGCAGATTCAATGAACGCCAGAGTTTTTTCCAGAAGGCTGTATTCCCCATTGTGGCAAATAAGTGAAATAAATCAAAAAAGCCGCCCCCTGCCGGAAACGGAACACTCTCTTCAGGCAGTTGTTCCTTTTCCGGCAGAGGAACTTCCGGGATCTTTTCCGCTTTCGGCTGCGGATAGACCGGCGGCAGATAATCGGCGGTACGGGAAAAGGACACCAGTTTTCCTCCGGGCGTGTACTCGATGCAGAACAGATCGAAATGCGCCTCGATCTGCGGTTTTCCCATCAAAGCCAGATAAATCTTCGCCGCATTGATGTTGCGCAGTCTCTGACGGGAGGAAAGATTACCGATCGGAGAATATCCCGCCTTTTTGTGCAGCGTTTTGACTTCTGCAAAAAGCAGTTTCTCCTCTCTGGCGGCAACGATATCCAGCTCGCCTGCCCCTGTCCGCCAGTTGCGGGCCAGGATGAGATATCCCTGTTGACGCAGACGCTGTGCCGTCAGCTCCTCGCCTCTGCGGCCCAGTTCAAGATGCGCTCTGCGTCGGGCGGCAAAAGAGATCATTTTTTCTCCGCAAAAACAAATCGGTCCCGTCCCGTAAGATCGCAGGCGATACGGGTATTGTATCCCGATTTTTCCAAAAGATCCTTCAGGCGGGGAGCCTGAAAGGGAGACAGCTCAAAAGCCGCTTTTCCGCCGGAAACAAGATGCGTGTCAAGGGCTTCTGCTGTTTTGAAAATCAGAGCCAGTCCCTCTTCCGGTGCCGTCAGAGCCAGCCGGGGCTCGTGGTCCCGGACTTCAGGGGAAAGAGTCTCATATTCCTCATCCGTCACATAGGGCAGATTGGCGCCGATCAGATCAAAAACCTCTCCCTCAAGGGCCGAAAAAAGATCGCTCTGCACAAAACGGACCTCCGCTCCGCAGCGGCGCGCATTTTTCCGGGCCGTTTCCAGCGCTTCGCTGCTGATATCCGCCGCCGTCACCGCAAGATCAGGGCGCTCAAAAGCACAGGATAAAGCAATGGCGCCGGAACCTGTTCCCAGATCCAGCACCCGGGCGCCGGGAAAAGCATTTTCCAGCAGAAAATCCACCAGAAGCTCCGTTTCCGGACGGGGGATCAGCACAGCCGGAGAGACCTCCAGCTCCAGTTCCCGGAACCAGGCCTTCCCTGTCAGATACTGCAAAGGTTCCCTGCGGCAGCGGCGCAAAGCCAATTTCCGCAGCAGCTCTTCCTGTTCACGGGGAACCTCCCTGTCAGGATGAAGAAACATTTCCAGCGTCGAAGCGCCGGTTATATCCGCCACAAGACGGGCGGCATCCACCTGCGGCGTCTCGATACCGGCCGCTGCAAAATCTTTTTCAAACAGTTTTTCAAGTTCAATGTATGTCATCATCAAATATCCTCTTTCCGCAGAATATAGAGCCTGATCGCAAATTTTACAAGAGCTTCCCTTTGAAATTGTCTCATTCCGGATATATTTTAATAAGCAGAGAGATTTGTGACTTTCAAAAAGGCTCTGTTCCCGATACGGGTAGATACAATGATATAAAACTAAAAATACTTCGCTTTTCTCGAAAAGGGGTGGGGTGTGGGGAGGGGAAAAACCTCTTTTCCCGCGAAAAGAAAGATAACGGAGCCGACGTTCGGC
>JAFVYP010000051.1 GCA_017508555.1 Lentisphaeria bacterium | reverse complement strand
GGTTGTGATCGCCATTATTGCCATTCTGGCCAGTATGCTGATGCCGGCGCTCCAGAAATCCCGTGAAACGGCCCGCGAAGCCAACTGCAAGAGCAATCTCAAACAATTTGCGCTGGCGACCAGCATGTACTGCGACAATAACGGAGAGTATTTCATGCCTTCCTCCCAAAATGTCGTCAACAAAAACGTCTGGACATGGGGATATCACTTTTTTGAAGCCAAGTATCTTCCGGGTTCCAACGGTATCTGGAAATGTCCCACAGCCCGTGCCATGCTTCAGGGGCCCCAGTTCCAGAAAGACTTTTCCAAAACGGCCGGTATGTATCCCGTCAACTTCCTCTATGTCGCCTACGGCTACAACAATGTGACCATCGGAGAGACGCCTGCGGGAATCAAAGATCCGGCGGGGATCCATTATAAAGAATCCCTCTACCCGATCAAACGCAGTGTGATCCGCAAAGGCGCCACCTGTCTGCTTTTCGGGGAGACCATTGATGATGCCTACAATCAGGGCAGCGCCGATGAAGGCAACTATGTGATCGGCAACGGCGGCAAGACCAAACATGACCGCCACAACGACGGCGCCAACGTGGCCTGGGTGGATGGCCATGTCAGTTATCTCAAAAACACGATGGCCGTTCTGAAATTCGACTACGCCCCCAAGGGCTATCAGAACCACTACTATCAGTGGAGATGATCGGATGAAAATACTCCTGTTCCTTGCAGCCGCCCTGCTGTTTTCAGCAGGGGGCAGCGAAGTTCTGCCCGTACCGGTCCCTGTCAATCCTGCCAAAAATGCCCTGCGCAACAGCAGCTTTACGGAAACATTTTCATGCAGTCCCCAAAAGCTGCGCTATTATAAAGGCAAAGGTGTTTCCATCAAAAACGGCAAACTCCCGGCAGGCTTCACCCTTTCGACCCCCGGCCAGCCCCGTCACGCCCGGGGAAGTGCGGCCCTGGCCCTTCTGCCGGACCAGAAAAATCAATATCTTTCCCTCAACACCCCCTGCAATAAATTCGACAGCGGCACAGCCCTGATCTCCGACACGCTCTTTTCTCTGCCCAAAGGAGACAAAGAGCCTCTCTATTGCGGCGTATGGGCCAAAGGCAACGGCACACTCATCGTAAAATTCCTGCAAAAAAAGGGAAACTCCTTTCAGGAAAATCATACGGAAAAGATCCTGACCGTTTCCCGTTGGCATTATTTCCGCGTCCGTGTGCCTGAAAAACTCCGCGGCAAAGGAGAGCTGAAACTCTCTCTCTCCGCATACGGTCAGGTGGATATGGCCTTTCCGGAGATCGCCCCCCTGCCCCCCGTGGATAAAGCTGCGGAACTTCTCTTTTACGCTCCTTTTGAAAACGGCTCTCTTGATGCCGGATTTTCCAGAGGTCCAGTTTCCAGTCACGGCACTCCCGCCCTTCAGGCCGTCAAAGGAAAATACGGCCAGGCGGTGCGTTTTGACCGCAAACGCCGTCTGAACAAAAATGGCAAAATGCGGTATCATATCGGTTTCGGTTACGATTTTCTGGGGAAGGCCCTGGACCGGGAACGGGGAACCATTGAATTCTTTTTCAAACCGCTGGCTGAGATGCTTCAAAAACAGACGTGGGGCAATGTGTTTCCGCTGTTTTATCTGGGAGATACCACCTGGCAGTGGGCCAATGCACAGGATTTTCACCTTCAGATGGAACTCCTGCCGGGAAACAAAATACGGCTTTCCTGTTCTGAATATCTCCGCAAAAAGAGCTGGCCTGACGGTATTCTTATGCCCAATAATACGCAAAAGACCCAATCGGCCTTTATTCCCGACGAAGCCTATGTGGGCAAATTTCAGTCCTATGAAGTGAAACCTTACGGGGAATTCATCATTTCCGATGCCAAAAAATTCATCGGCACCTTCCATCATCTGGCTTTCACCTATGACGAAAAAAGCCGTACCGTCTGGCTGGACGGCCAACCTGTCATCCGTCTCAAAGCCCTGAAAAAACCTGCCGTTTCAAGCAGAACGCCCAAACTGCTCTTTGCCCAAAGCCATCTGGCCCATCCGGCAACCATGTCTGCGGATCTGGATGAGCTGAAAATCTATTCGCAAGTCAAATATCACAAACCGTTTACCCCCTCGGCCCTTCCGCCGCAGCTCACCGGTATCAAAGCGGCCCCGGCCAAACAGGTACCCCTTGCGTGGAAAAGCGGCAAACCATATCTTTCACGGGATAAAAAGGCCCTCTGTTTCCCCCTGACAAGAGGAAAAGAAAAATATACGCTGGAAGCGGCATGCGCCGATGGACTGCCTCTGATTTTTTCTCCGAAAAATGCTTCGTTCAACTTGAGGACCCCTTATCAGGTTGACATGCCTTTTCTCTCTTTTGAGCTGAAAAAAGTCTCTGCCGACACGGCTGAACTTTTCAACGCCAGGCGGGGCGTCACTTTGAACTGCCGCCTGATCCGCGGCAAAGAACACTGCCGTCTGGAAATGAAGATCACCAAAGGCCCCTCCCGCTTCAGAGCCTATCTGGAACCCCGGGTCACTCTGCGGACAACGCCTCACACGTGGCAGTACGCCTTTGACGGCGCTGAAAAGCGGCAGATCTTCCTGCCCTTTTACCCCTTTGAATTTGAAGATGTCTTTATGGCGCTGCCCATGGCCGCCGCCTGGAACAGCAGCCGCGGTTCAGCGCTGGCCCTGACGCCGGACTCCCTCTGTTCATGGATGAGCCGGGGCATGAGTTCCTCTTACGCCCTCTTCCTCAAAGTCAGAACGGTATTGAATACCGGAGAAAAAACCGGATTCAATTTTGACCTGTTGAGTTTCGTCCCCCGCTACGGAGAAAATGATGCCGTTGACCGTTATCACGCCCTGCATCCGCGCTTTTTCCGTCTGGATAAAAAGGCCGATCCCCATATCTACGGCAACATCGCCCTGCAGGAAACATGGGACAACGCCGCTTTCCGTCAGCGGAAGGCCCTCTCCTCCCTGCCGGAACTCAACCGCCGCACCCGCTCCACCTGGTGCTGGTACTACTACGACGGCAGCTCCACAGGAAACTTTTCCGCCGATCCGGAGCTGCTGGCAGAGCTGGCACCGATCAATATCCGCCATCTGGGAGACAAAAATTACCACACAGGATTCTTTGAAAAGAAGACCGCTGAATGGACTGCGCTCAAAAACATGGGGATCAATCCCGGACTTTATGTGAGCTATTGGCTTGACCGCCGTTTTCAGAGATACTTTGCTTTTTCCGATTACGAAAGCAAAGAGACCTACAGCGGCATTGACTTCTGGCCCCAGTACTGGTGCAGGAATGTCGTCGATCATGCCATGCTTCCCTCCGGCACGGAATACGGCACAGCTTTGCGCCGGCAGGTCCAAAGGCTTTTGGATACCGTCAAATCCTGCAATATGATTTCCTTCGACCTCTGCGGATACAACTACAAATTCCGTCAGCAGAACACACTGGGCGGCCTCAACGCTTTTGATGAAGAGGGAGCTTTTCTTCAAAACTCAACAGCGCTGGCCCTGCTTCTGGATGATATCAAAAAGATGAAAAACCACACCCGTTACCGGACTGCTGTCGCCGGGAATGTGGATCTGCATCTGTCAGGATTCCCCTCCTCTTTCCGGCAGGACAACACCATCCATGAACAGCAGACCCTGCTGACCATTCAGGCAGAACAGCTCCGGCGACGTCAGACACGCCTTCAGGGAGAGCGTCCGACAACGCTCTACAACATGCCCCGTCTGGACGGCAACTTTTTCGGCGATGAAGATCCCCGGCTGCTCCGTTATGCCGCGCTGGCCGCCCATCACAGTCATGTCCTGACGGGATTGCTTTACAACATCCGCGTCAATTATGAGATCTTCGGTGTCAAAGAGTCCGTCCTGGCGCTGGATGCCCTGCGCCGGACTCAGGATCAGGGATACAGACAGACCGCAGGTGCTGTTGTTTCCGGCGATCTGGAACTTGTCCGTTACGGAGAGATCTCACGGGGGACCATCGGTGTCGTCAACGCCTCCCCGTGGAAACGCTCCGGTACTCTTGTGCTGGATACGGCCTATTTCAACGCCGTTCCGCTGGCTGCCTCTGAGGGAAAAGAAATAACCTTTGACAACAGCAGGATCGCCCTCAAGGATATCCCGCCCCTCTCCTGGCAGCTGATCGAATTTGCCGCCGCCGTCCCCGGCAGCAGCCCCCTGGCCTACCGGTCCACCCTGACCCGTACGCCGGATAAAACAGAAGCCGTTTTCACCTTCACCGGTTCCGGCTTCCTCAAGGGACTTCAGATCAAAACACAGGAGCATGAAACACTCCACCTGACTTTCAACGGCAGAAAAACCGCTCGCGTTCCTGAAAAGGTCAAGGCAGGAGACACTCTTGTCATCACCTTCGGCAATCCCCTCTGGCTGACAGGAGCAGACAAAGTCATTGCCGCAGATTACGGCAAAAACGGCGTTGTCACCCTTTCCGCCAAAGGCAAAAATGCCCGGATCGCGGCAGAGCGCATCGCTGAATTTTTCCGCTGGTACAACGCGGTGACCCGACAGGGCTGCCCGGTCAAAACGGTTCCGGCCGGAGGCTTTATCCATGTGGAGGAAACAGCCTCTTCCCCCGCCGGTATATCCCTGACAAAGAACGGTATCCTCCTGAAGGGAAATGGAGATATCCTCCCCCTCCTGACGGATGAATACCTCAAAGCGCTGGAAAACCGTTACAGCTGGTACGGCTTGTTCGGGACCCAGCAGCCCACCCGTTTTATCGACTGGGCCGCAACCGGTCTCCAGAAACGGTTCCTGAAGCGCCACGGACTTTGCGGCAAAGTCGTTTCCGTCGAAAAAGCGGCCGCTGATTTTCTCCGTTTCCTTGAAGAAAAAAAGATCAACCCATCTGAAGGATTTTGATTTATGGATATCCCTGTTTTGAAAAAACATCTTGAAGAAGCCGTCAACTGGCTGACGCAGACGGCCTGCAACCGGGAAAACACGCCCATCGGCCCCAAAGGGAAAAAAATGCCCACCGTCTGCTGGCAGGGCGCCATCCGGGGAGAGTACCGGGCCGCAACAAAAGAGTGGGACAGTTTCTGTCCAGTCTGGCATACAGGACAGGCCGTGAAAGCTCTGGTCATGGCTTCAGCTGTTCTGGATGCCCCTTCCCTGCTGGATGATGCAAAGTTCTGTGCCAAATTCGTTCTGGACAACCAATTCCAGTCCGGAGAAAATGCCGGTCTGATCGCCGCTTATGAAGATTATCCGGAATATGTCAACACCTCGGCCATCCTTGAAAGTCTCGACGGTCTCTTTATGCTGTCAGAGGCCACGGGGGATCACACCTATTCTTCCGCCGCAGTCAAGGCTCTGAGCTGGGTAAAAAATCACATGTGGAATCCGGAAACAAGACTCTTTTATGATGTGTATGATCCCGTTTCCTGTAAAATCATCCGTGATGTGGAAGCTGCCCAAAACCGTCCCCTGCTGGACGATGCCGTTTTCCTCAAAGGCGGCAAACTTGCCGGAGATGACACCCTCTCTCAAGTGGCCTATGCCACAGCGGAAACCCTTTTCCGTGACGAAAATCCCCGGGGCAACTGGATCAAATACATTCCCTGCAGTCCTGTTTTCGACAGCATCCACCCCCGTCATGCCTACTGGTGGGGCAACCCCATGCTGGATCTTTATGAAGAGACGCAGGAAGAGCGTTACAAAGCCTGTTTCCTGCGGGCAGCAGACTGGTACCGGAAAGCGCTGCGCACCGACGGCGGTCTTTTCAGAAGAACAAGCAGCGCCTTCATGACCGACTCTTTCGGTCACGCAACCAGCGGCACCGCCTGCGCCGTGCTGATGTTCCTCCGCAGCCTCAAAGCCTTCGGAGACCGCTCCCTTGAAGCCGATATCGAAAAAGGATTGAGCTTCTGCTGCGCGCTCCAGTTCACCCATCCCGCTGACAGCAATCTCAAAGGAGCCATTCTTGAAAAGATCCTGCCGCCGGACGGCAGTGACGCAAGCCCCTATCATCTGCGGGATCTGGCCACCATCTTTTTCATTCAGGCGGCCTCAGCCTATATAACAACCCGGCAGGAGGGCGTTTTATCATGACACAGAAAGAACTGCCTCTTGTCACCTGTTCCGGAACGCCCCGGGAAATGGGCAGACAGTACGGAGAACAGGCCGCTTCCGCCATCGCATGCAATATCAGCAGCTTCGCCATCCAACGGGATCAAACCATGCTTTGCGCCATGCAGAGGACTCTCGACAAATATGCGCCGGAGATCCTGGAGGAATTGGAAGGCATGGCTGAAGGCTCCGGCATTGATTTTGAACTGCTGCTCTCTTACAATCATTGGGAACTTGCATCGGCAGAGGGGGAACGCTGCACGGTTCTGCTCCTTCACTCCCGGGATGCCGGACTTCTTGTGGCCAAAAACAACGACTCCCCGCCGGATGAAGATGGCAAATTCCTCATCCGTCAGGGAAAAAGAAGCAATGGTCTGCCCTTTACACAGGTGACCTATGCCGGTCTCCTGAGCGGTCTGGATATGGCCAATGCCGCCGGATTGTGCAACACCCACGGTTCTGTCGGCTCCTGCTTTGCCCGCACCGGAGACCGGCTGGATATTCGCCTGCGGCTTTATCAGCTGATGCAGACATGTCAGACTGTTGATGAGCTTCTTTCCGGATTGAAAGCCGTTCCCCTGACCGGAAAAGGCTTCAGTATCGGCATGGGAGACAAATCCGGTCACTCGCTCATTCTGGATGCCGCCGTCCCCTTCCTCGGCGAACGGGACGAAAATAAGACCTTCACTTTTTCCACCAATCTCTATGAATATCCCGGACTGGAAAATGCTGACAGACGTCTCCCCGCTTCACGGCACATCTGCCTTTTCCGCAACGGATTTCTGAAGTGGCAGGCTCAGACGGAGCCGCCGGAGACCCTGGATGATCTGCAAAAGATCACCTCCAGCCACGCCCCCTGGGCCCCCTGCCGCCACGGCGGCGTCCACAGCTCCATCACCGACTGGTCCGTGATTTTCCAACCCCAGAGAGGAAAAGCGCTGGTGGCTCACGGTTCCCCCTGCCGGAACCCCTACCGGGAGATCAGTCTGTAAAGAGACATCTGATCCGGCCGTTGCCCAGCTCGCGGAGATAATCCGCGAGCTTTTCTTTATCCTCAAGGCGCAGATGAAGCTGCATTTTCACATTCTCGCCGAACTCCTCCGCCGCAACGGTGAATCCGGCATTATCACAGAAGCTGCGGCAAACCGCATAAAGAGGATAAGGCAGAGAAAAGGAGGCATGGCACCGGGGCGTCAGCTCTTCACAGGAGGCCAGAGCCACCACGGCCCGGGCGGCATCGCCGTAGGCATGGACAAGTCCCCCTGTTCCCAGCTTTGTTCCCCCGAACCAGCGGGCAACGGTTATCATGGCATTGGTGATGCCGCTGCCCTGCAGGACCGCCAGCACAGGACGCCCTGCCGTTCCCGACGGCTCTCCGTCATCGGAACAGCCGGATATATTCTGCCGGGGACCGACGGTAAAGGCATAGACGATATGTCCGCCGTTATCATAGGTCTCCTTGCGGAAACGCCAGAGAGCTTTGGCCTCTTCAGGAGAAGTGACCGTAAAAATCTCCGCCAGAAAACGGGAATTTTTAGCAAACGTTTCCGTCTGAGCCGGTTCTTTGAGAATAAGCATTTGATCGCTCCGTCCGGAAATACATCCGGCTGTTCAGAATATCACTTGAGAGAAAACTTCATGGTCATGACCAGACGCATGACTTTTTGAACACTTCCCGTATCGTAGATCCCGTAATCGCTGGTCTCATTGCTGGCAGGAGCCGTGATCTGGATGACCCCCTGCCGGGCTTCGATCAGCGGTCCGAGAGAACTGCCGCTCTTGCCGGCAGCAACGGCCGCGCGCGCTGCGGCTGAGGCACTTGCAGCATCAACAAGTTCCAGTTTGTACTGCTCGGGGTTGGATATGAAGTATCTGGGGGATGTGTGGGATATCTCCAATTTATAGGCAGCCAGGTTGTAGATCTTGAGGTGATTTTTTTCAACAAGACGCACATCGTTTGTTCTGATCCTGACAGAATAGGTCATTTTGAAATGATCGAAATAAGTTTTGGTCACTTCTCTGCCGTTTTCCCGGATTTTTTCAGTTTTCACCATCTCGTCACAGCTGATGCTTTCATCTTCACGCATAGCCTCCGTAAATCCCAGCTGGTTCAGCTGGGCATTCAGCATCAGCTTGGCCTTGTTGAGAGAAGCATACCCCTCCGCCCGGGTTTTCCCCTTGACGGAAACGGAACAGGTGAAGGCTGCAATATCAGACGTAATATTCTTTTCAGCAACACCTTTGACTGTAATGCTTTTTTCTGTGGCATGCTGGATCTTCAGCATAAAACGGCTCAGCATGAACGACGACAATACGATCCCCGCGGCAAGAGCAATAACGGAAACGATGATAAGGGCGGATGCGGCGACAGGTCTGTTCATGCGGTGTTCTCCTTGTTTTACGGGTGTTGATAATAAATGGAAGATCCCCCTTTTAAGGCGGGGATAAAATGTAATATCAAACCCTCCTTTTTTCAAGAGGAAAAAGAGAAATTTTTTTCAGTTTTTTCAACAAACGCTGTTTCCGGCAGGGGAAGATGAAAAGCAGCCCCTTAACAGATCCGGGATCAGATCTTCAGATGGTCGAATTTTCTGCTGGCAGCCCTTGAGAGCATCCTCCGGCAGATGCACCAGAGCATCCATCCGCAGACGGCGGAGACAACAGCCCAGGAGACCGGATAGGAGATCATCAGATTTTCCAGACGCGGATCCAGCGGAAAAATGAAAAACACCCACAGCACCCGCAGCACACATGCCCCCGTCAGAGAAACGATGGTGGGCCCCAGAGAATATCCCAGTCCGCGCAGCGCACCGATCAAGACCTCCATAACAGCCAGAAGCACATAGCATGACAACTGATAGTCCATGCGGATACATCCCCAGTCGATCACCACAGGATCCGGATTGTAAACAGCCAGAAGCTGCCGTTTGAAAATCACCCCGAAAACAGTCAGAACAACCGCTGATACACAGGCACAGCCTAAAGTAGTATTGATGCTTTTGATAACACGTTTATATTTCCGCGCTCCATGATTTTGTCCCACAAAGCTGACGACTGCCAGAGCAAAGGCGCCGAAAAATACATGGATGATCCCTTCGATGCTCAACGCGGCGGTATTTCCCGCAATAGCCTCCCAGCCGAAGGAGTTGACAGTAGATTGGATGATGACATTGGATATGGA
This sequence comes from Lentisphaeria bacterium, assembly GCA_017508555.1. Lineage (GTDB taxonomy): Bacteria > Verrucomicrobiota > Lentisphaeria > Victivallales > Victivallaceae > UBA1784. The sequence goes on along the minus strand of JAFVYP010000051.1, from coordinate 21,895 downwards.
AAACATCGCCCCCTGGATCCCCGCAGGAAAACCGATGCGCAGCATCTCTTTGAGAACAGGCATATCTATATGAAGTTTTTTCCATTTGAACTGATACGGCTCCCCCGGAACAGCCAATGCCCGCCAGATCAGAACAGCGGAGATCACATTGGCCAGCTGAGTCGCCAGAGCCACGCCTGCCACATCCATTTTGAATGAGATCACAAACAGCAGATTCATCAGCACATTGGCCAATCCGGAGATCCCCATGAAGATCAGAGGACGCCGCGTATCCCCCACGGCCCGTAAGATGGCACTTCCGAAACTGTAAATGACCATAAAGGGCATCCCCAGACTCCAGATCTGCAAATAAAGAGCGGCTTTGTCAAATATTTTTTCAGGAACGGACATCAGACGCAGGATCCAAGGCGTCAGCAGCAGACAGACAACGGTCATCACAACACCGCCGATCAGCGCAAGAAACATAGCTGTATGGACTGTTCTGAACACATTTTTTTGATCCCCTGCCCCCGTAAAACGGGCGGCAAGAACATTGACTCCGGCGCTGATCCCCCAGAAAAGATTGAGCATGAGCGTCGTAAATCCGGGAGCGACACCCACGGCCGCCATGGCTTCTCCGGGAGCAAACTGTCCCAGAACGATCAGATCGGCCGCATTGAACATCAGCGACAGGGCGTTGGCTATCATCAGCGGAACAGAAAAACGGATCACCTTCCCCAGCAGAGGACCATGACACATATCCATCCGGTATTTTTGGGCAGCAGCCATCGTCAGTAAACTCCTGCAGCTGTTTTGGAAAGAACGAGTGCTTTTATTTTTTCCTCAGAGAGACGCTTTTTCATCGTCCCGCCCATGCATTTTACAGCCATTTCATACTGCATTTGAAGCTGTTCCCGGTGAATAAAACTTTTCCGCGCGACTGCTTCATCCAGCGCCTGCACGACTTCTCCGGCAATGGCGTCATAAAATTTTTCAACCAGCGCGCCGCCGCTCAATCCGCAGTTCCGGCAGGCGTGATAATGCTGCATACTGTTGATATGAAGGACTTTTGTTCCGGGATAATGGGAACACATCAAATTCCAGGGATCGCCGTCCGGCAGCGTATGATCGCCGCTGTTGCGGAAATCCGTCCGAAGAAGGACGGCGGGCATATCAACCATTTTGGCAAAACAAAATTCAACGACTGTGCCGGAGTCAAGATCATGTCCGTCAAAGTTAGCCACAAGCACATCGCAGCTGAGGAGCAGTTCAAAGTCTGCATCACGGATACTTTGCGAAGTCCGTTCATTGACCTCACACTCGCCATCCTGCGGCAGCATGACCTGATAACGCCCCCCCGCTTTTTTTTCAATGGCCATGGCCAGCATCAGGTTCCCGACCAGATCTTTACTGTCAAAAAGATCTCCTGCAAAATAGATCTTCAATGCACGCTTTTCCATAACTGAAACCGCAGTTTTTCCAAATAATACCACTTATTCCGATACATACTTAATATATCCCGTCCGCTTTTTTTTTACAATGGAAAATATCTCCTTTTGATTGAAAAAGCAGTAAAGAACCATTATATTAAAACCTGAAAAAAACAACCCGTCACACACCTCAATCCAAAAGGAATCGAAAAATGTCCGACACCGCCCGAAGCAGAGAAGTCCTTGACGGTTTCCGCCGTCAATACAACACCCCTTATTCCACAGCCGACCTGACCGCGACCGTCTGCGCCCTCTGCGGCGTCGAAGCGCCGTCAGAATGTGCAGGGATCCCCATTCCCGCAGTCATAGATCAGGCAGATAAATTGATGGACGGCACGGGCAAAACAGAAAAAGTCCTGCTGTTTTGCGCCGATGCGTTGGGACAGCATCAGAAAAATCACTACACAGAGGAATTTGAACGGATCGAAAAATGCGCGGGACTTGCTTTTCTTTCCGCAACTGTCATGCCCAGCGTGACGCCCGTCTGTTACGGAACGATCTTTTCCGGCGCCGCGCCCTGTGTCCACGGGATCACGAAATATGAAAAACCTGTCCTTGAAGTGGATACGCTCTTCGACGCCTTTGCCCGGACTGGAAAAAATGTCGCCATCTGCGCCATCAACGAATGCAGTATCGACAAAATATTCCGCAACAGAAAAGTGGATTATTACTCCTTCAGAAGCGATGAAGGCTCTTTCGACTGTGCCATGGATCTTTTGAAGAACAAAGATTACGACCTGATCGTGTGTTACATGACCAATTACGATCACACCATGCACAAAACCGGGACATTTTCTCCGGAATGTGATATCGAAGCCCGGAAAGCCGCCGACCGTTTCACAGCGTTTGCAAAAGAGATGGATAACAGTTGGAAACAATTCAACCGGGCTCTGGTCTTTGTCCCCGATCACGGCGGACACAATGCCGACGAACGGCACGGTATGCACGGTACGGATCTGCCGGAAGATATGCTGGTCTATCACTTTTACAGAATCTGTGAAGCTGAAAAATGAGCTCCCTTGTCATCCTGATCCACGGTTTCTGCCGGGGCGCTGAGAACATGCAGTTTTGGAAGAGAGCCCTCTCTCCTGCGTTTGACCATATCCTCACCCCTGACCTGCCGGCCAGATACGGCAGCTTTGAAAGCTGTGTGGAAAAACTGACAGCAGAGATCCGCGCCGCCTCTCCTGAAAAATACGATCAGCTGCTCCTGGCCGGACACAGTATGGGCGGCCTCATGGCCCGCGCTTATCTGCAGAACGAAAAACCTGCCAATGCCAGAAAACTCGTTTGCGCAGGCACGCCCCACTACGGATCGAAACTGGCAGATATCGCCCTGCTGCTCCCCGGAGCCGGGGCCCGCTGGCAGCCGCTCCGCGCCCTGAAAACCTCTGCACGGAAAGAGGTCACGACACCGGACATCCCCGGCTTGGAGATCGGCGCCATCGTCAGCACCAACAACGCCCACTGGCCGGGAAAACTCTTTTTGAGCAGCTCTTCTGACGGACTTGTGGAAAGTTTTTCCGCCATCCCTCCCGATGCCAAATGCGTTGCCTACACAACAGCTCCCCATGATCCCATGCAGTATGACAGAACAACGGCCGCGCTGATCAAAAAGTTTTTCCAGCAGGGAACATTCTGATCTCTTATCTGACAGAAAGAGTATAAAGGATCATGGCCGACAGCATCAATATTGCCATGACCGATCGGCGCAGCCATATTTTTCCGGAAACATCCGGCTCATTTTTCTCAACACCGGCACGCAGCAGAACGATCCCCAGCAGAATGGAAAAAATTCCCCGTCCCGCCTGGATGATACTGCCGAACACAACTCCGATCAGACCGAAACTGGTATAGAGAAACAGCATGGATACAAAATAGAATATACCGTAAGGAACAGAATCCCCCAGTTCCCCTTTTTTCAACGGATATTTGAACAGGCCCGGCAGAACGGCAAAGCCGAGTGCAGTATAGCTCACACCCAAGACGCCAAAAGCATTGACCAACATGGAATCCCCCGGCATCATCCGCATCATTTTTGTGATACAGATATCACATAACGCGTAGAAAAACACAGCAGACAGCAGCCAGAAAAAGCTGCTCCAGCGGATGCGGCTGCCCGAAAAATTCATTCCGACAGCTGCTGTTGTGCAGAGCAAAACAGCGATCCACTGCATCATGGAAAGCTTCTCCCCGCAAACAGTCGTTATCACGACAAGGGCAAGAAGTTTCAGTCCCAGCAGAGAAGAGGCCCGGGTGGCCTCCACATGTTTGAGCATCATAAAAAAACTGGTCTGTCCGATCAGAAAGGTAACGACCTGTCCAGCCGCCAGAAGAAAAAAACGGAGATCCCGGGGCAGACTGAAAAAAATCAGACTGACAGCAAGCATCACCAATCCCCCAGCCATCATCACCAGCTGCGAAAACACAGACAGCTTCACCGGATCACTGTATTTTCTGATATAACTGCGCGAAAAAATATAACTGCCGCACATAAATAACACAGACAAAATACCGGCGGCGATTCCTGAAAACATGTGATATATCCCTTTCTCTATTTACTGTCCAGATCCGTTTCTGCATCAAGTTCGGCAAAAAAAGTCTCCATAAAAACAATGCGCTCCTGAGCTATGCGCCTGCCGGGCTCTGTCAGGACTGCCTCCGGCAGATGACGCAATTTCACAAGATACTCCCGATAGGCGGTATCCTCGCGGGAATAAGCCTTGTGACTCAAGGCCTCCTCTGCCGTGTTGTGGAGCCGGGCGCCGAATTTTCCGGCGAACAGAAAAGCCCGTCCCACACCGACAGCGCCCAGAGAGTCCAGTTTATCCGCATCGTAAACGATTTTGGCCTCAAGGGAGGCTGGCGCATTGTCATCCCGGTAGCGGTGGGTGCGGACAGCGGCGGAGACACGGGAAACAAGAACGGGATCCGCCCCGAGCTTCCTCAGGATCTCTTCCGTCAGACAGGCCCCCCGTTCCGCGTGGCAGACGGAGCCGTCGGCCTTTTCCTCCGGACGGGCGATATCGTGCAGAAGAGCCGCAAGGCGCACGATATTTTTATCCGCCTCCGGCAGCTCTGCCAGCAGTTTATCCGCATTGCGGCAGACCCGCAGGGTGTGGTCAAGATCATGGCAGCTTTCGGCAGAAGCCAGATGCTGTTTGACGATTTGCCCAACTTGCGCATACAGAAGTTCATTATCCATTTTTCACCTGAAAGTTCAGCGGGATCTCTTCGATCCCGATGAGTTTTGTTTCAACATACTCATTGACGGGGTCTTCCGGTTCTCCCTCCTCCTGAAACCGGATCAGATATCTTGCGGCCAGTTCTCCCTGACGCTCCGGTTCCTGATTGACCGTGGCAATGGGCAGAAGCGTCACGTTGCCGAACCCTGTCAGGGCGATCTCTCCCGGACAGGCGATCCCCAGAAGCCTTGCAGCCTTGTGGATCAGCTCCGCACTGCCGTCGGTATCGGTCATAATGAGCGTCGTTTCCGGATAAAGTTCAAGGTAATGCTCCAGAAAATACCGGGCATCTTCGATGGAGTGGGAAGAACCGTAAAAAGTCCTGGCCTCCATATCCGTAAATCCGGCCTTTGCCAAAGCAGCGTTGAAGCCCTGCACCCGGGGCATGACGGAGGCATTGGGGCTTAAAAGAAAACGTTCCGAACTGAAAATCAGGATCTCCCTGTGTCCCCGCCTCAAAATCTCGTTGACCAGCTTGACGCCGCCGTTGAAGTTATCGCTGTTCATAAAATGCGTCCGCGGCGGAAATCCGTTTTTGGGCGGATCGTAGTCCAGACAGAAATGGATCATCCCTTCCGGCACGTCAAAAATGCCGTATCCGGCGGAAATGACTCCCGTTACGCCGCTGTTTTTAAGAAACAAAAGACGGTGGGGAAGATCTCCCGGACGGGGAGACTCGATCACGGTGGTGATGCTGTTTCTGGAACACTCTCTGATGATGCCTTTGAGGATCTGCGTTTCAAAAGGCAGCAGCTGGGCGATAAAAGCAATGGTCCCTCTGGGACGAAGATCGTTGAAAGGCGCCACACGGGTCCCCGCGCCGCGCACGCCCCGGAGCAGGTAGTTTTCACGGGCCAGAAGGGAAACGATCTTGTTCATGGTCATCTTGTTGACGCCGAACTCATCCGCCAGCACCGCCTCGGACGGGAAACGGCTGCCGGAGAGATAAACGCCCCTTTCCAAACGCTTTTTCAGCTCTTTATAGATATGATCGGTGATATTCATGGTCCTTTTCCTCATGCACAATATATATCCGGAAAGTGTATCAGTCAAGTTTTTTCTTTATTCATTCTGCGGAAGGCTTGTTTTTTGCGGATTGCTGAATTATATTAGCAACGGTACAGTAAAACTGACTGATACAGTTTTACGGAAAATCAGCAAAAAATATGTTGAACAACTAATCAATCAAGGAGTAAAAAAATGGGTTTTACCATTCCGAAACAGGAGTACTTTGATCGTATTGCCAAATTCCAGGCCCGCATCAAAGCCGCCGGTCTCGATGCCTGCCTCGTGCATGGAACTGAATCTGACTTTGCCAATGTCCGTTATCTGACCGAATACTGGCCCACCTTCGAGCAGGCCGGTGTGTTCGTTCCCGCCGAAGGCAAAGCCATCCTTCTGATCGGACCTGAAAGTTTCAAATATGCTGTCGGTCGCAGTGTTCTGCCCGAAAATCAGATCGCTCTCATGCTCAACTACCGCGAATCCGCTGAGCCGGATTATCCCGGTATCCCGCTGGCCACCTATCCTGAAGTGGTGAAAATGTCCGGCATGGGCTCTCTCAAGAAACTGGGTCTGGTGGGTACCGCCGTCATGACCAAGCCGACCCTGGACGCCGTTGCCGCCCAGCTCCCCGGTGTGGAAGCCGTTCCTGCTGACGAAGTTTTCCGCTCTCTCCGCTGGTTCAAGAGCGAAAACGAACTCAACTGCCACCGTGAAGCCTTCAAGGTTTCCGAAAAGGCTGTTGAGGCTATCCTCAACGAAATGAAACCCGGCATGACCGAATTCCAGGTCATCGGTATCGCCCAGCGCGAGATCTACGCTCACGGCGGCGAATATGAAGGCCACAGCCTCTACTGCTTCGGCGGCGACCGCACCAGCAACGGCATCAGCCGTCCCACCGGCAACGTCATCAAACCGGGAGAGATCATCCAGCTCAACATCGGTGCCCGCGTCGGCGGTTACAGCTCCTCCATCGGTCTGCCCGTCTGGTTCGGCGATCTTCCCGAAGAGCAGTTCAAGCTGGTTGAGTTCGGTCTCCGCGCCCACAAGTACACCTTTGAGCTGATGAAGGCCGGCGTCGAAGCCTCCAGCATCGCCCAGAAATACTACGACTGGGGCTGCGCCGCAGGATGGAAGGACTACATGCTCTACGGTCCCGTCCACGGCCTCGGCATGATGGAAACCGAAAGTCCCTGGATCGAGACCACCAGCAAATACCAGCTCCAGGAAAACATGACCTACCAGATCGACACCTTCTTCACCGGCAACGGTTACGGTCTGCGCTGGGAACGCGGCTGCATCATCAAGCAGGGCGGCTGCGAACTGCTTTCCGACAAGTTCATGTCTCTTGACTGCTGCAAACTCGGCTGATCCTCATGCCTGCCAAGTTAAAAGCGATTGATCCCGGTGTTCTGGAGCTTGCCTGCAAGGATGGAAGCATTTTTGTTTCCAACAAGCTCCAGGGAAGGATCTTTGCCCAGATCAACGGAACGTTCGTCCACAACTTTGTTGAAAAGCTGGCGGCTTCTCCTGATCCGGACAATTTCAACAACATCGGCGGCAACTCCCTCTGGCCCGCGCCGGAGGGAGGCGATTTTGCCTACAACTATCCCGATCACAGCGACTGGCAGGTCCAGAGCGGCATCAACACCGTTCAGACGGCCACGCTGGAAAAAACTGATAAAAAGGCTGTTGTTTCCAAACGCATCAAACTGCGCAACCGCAACGGCAAAGAGATCGAACTGGATTTCGTCCGCGAAGTTCAGGTCCTGGAGGAAAAGGATTTCTGGAACACCGGAAAACTTGCCTGCACCGGATACCGTACCGTTGACCGTCTGACCGTTATCGGCAAATGCTCCAAAGAGGATTATCTTTTGAGCGCCTGGTCTCTGGAACAGCTTCCCGGCGCGGAAGGGATCACCGCCTTCGGCAAATGCTGCGCTCCGGCAAAGGATTGCATCAACGACGACTTTTACGGCGACAGCTCCTCGCGGGTGCAGTACAAAGGGGATGTTTTCACCTTTGAACTGGGCGGTCCCAACCGTCTCCAGATCGCCATCAAGGCCGCCGCTCAGCCGGTCATGATCGGTTCCCTTGACCGCAACAGGAACATCCTGGTCATCAGAACAACGCCTGCTCAGGATAAAGGCATCTATTTCAACATCGCTGACAACGATCAGAAAGACGGCCCCTATTCTGCGGCTGATATGTTCAGTATCTTCAACGGTTCTCAGGAACTGAATTTCCATGAACTGGAAACCATTGCCCCCATGCAGGTGGATGCAGACGGCAATATCACCGGCTCGGAGCTTCACTCCATGACGCTGATCTGTCAGGGCAGCGCCGGAGAGCTGGAAAATTATCTCAGGGAGTCCGGCATTACGCTCTGATATCCCGGATACCCCGGTTTCCGTCCCCCGGACGGGACCGGGATCATTTTTTTTGACAGGAGGGCCCGGAGCCATGACCGCTGAAGATCTGCTGGAATTGATCGTTCTTGAGGATATTTCCGACATCTTTCTTTCAGAAAACAAAGTGCCGTATGTACGGAAAAATGCAGAAGTTTCCGCTTACGGCTCCACGCCTCTGCCGCCGGGAAGCATCACCGCTTTCCGCACCCGTATCCTCCCGGACAGCCTTCAGGAGTTTTACGCCCGGCACGGGTCTGCCGATTGTCATTTCACGACCCGGAACAACCGCCGTTTCCGCATCAATTTTTATTCATCCAGCAGCGGCGACAGTGCTGCGCTCCGCCCAGTCAAATGCGCAGACGACCTTTCCTTTGAAGATCTGGGACTGCCGGCAGTCCTTAAACAACTGACCTTTTCCCAGCGGGGACTGATCCTGGTCTGCGGCTCCACCGGCAGCGGCAAGTCCACAACGCTGGCTGCCATGGTCAATCATATCAATACCCATTTCAGAAAACATATCCTCACGCTGGAAGATCCCATTGAATTTGTTTACACCGGCAAATCCTCTCTGATAACCCAGCGGGAAATATCCGGCAGCGGTTCCGGATTCGTCCATGCCGTGCGGGACGCCATGCGCAAAAATCCCGACGTGATCGTCATCGGGGAAATGCGCGATATGGAAACAGCTCAGGCCGCTGTCAATGCCGCCCTCACCGGACATCTGGTCATATCCACAGTCCACACTGGCAACGCCATCCTCGCCATTGAACGCATCGTCAATCTTTTCCCCAACGACATGCGCCAGCAGATTGCGCTGGATATCGCAAGCGGCATGCAGGGGATCATCGCCCAGCGTCTGCTGCCCAAAGCCGACGGCTCAGGCATGATCCCCGCTGTGGAATATCTGCCCAACTCCCCCATTGTCAAAAAGCTCATCACACATTGCCAGTTCAACGAGCTGGAAAATGTTCTGCGCGAAGCTGATACACCCGGCATGTGCAACTTTTCAAGAGCCCTTTTCACCCTCTGTCGCCAGCAGCTCATCACGCAGGAAACGGCTCTTCTCAACGCGGATAATCAGGATGAACTCAAACTGCTTTTTGAAGGTATGAAAAGCGGCATTGACACATTCAGAAAAATCTACGGTTCCAAAACAGTCCGCAGCAAAGATGCCATTGATCTGGGCACCTTGCTCTATACAGCAGTCAAAAGCGGTTCAAGCGACCTGATCCTCACCACAGATACACCGCCGCAGATCCGTATCGACGGCGTCATCCGCGCCCTGGATCTGCCGCCGCTGCAGCCGGAGGATACCTCCAGCCTGCTCAACAGCATCCTGACGCCCCATCACCGCATTGAATTTGAAGAAAAACGGGAAATCGACCTGGCTCTCACGGTCAATCTGGGCAAAAATCCCGACGGCAGCATCATGACGGGGCGTTTCCGGATCAACGCCTTCCACCAGCGGGGAGCCGTGGGACTGGTGGCCCGAATCATCAACAGCAGGATCCCCTCCCCTGAATCCCTGGGACTGCCGCCGGTTTTGAAAGAGCTGGCCTCCAAACAGCAGGGTTTGATCCTCGTAACAGGGCCGACAGGCAGCGGCAAATCCACAACCCTCGCCAGTCTGATCGATTTCATCAACCGGACCCGTCCGGCACATATCATCACCATTGAGGACCCCATTGAATTTGTCCACAAAAATATCTGCTCCATCATCGAACAGCGGGAACTGCACGCGGATACACTGGATTACACCAGCGCCCTGCGCAGCGCCTTGAGAGAAGATCCGGATGTGATCCTTGTGGGAGAAATGCGCGATACACACACCATGGCCGCCGCCATCACCGCTGCGGAAACCGGCCACCTTGTGCTGGCGACGATCCACACCAACAATGCGCCGCAAACCATCGACAGGATCGTGGATTCATTTCCGGATCATCAGCAGAACCAGATCCGCCTTCAGCTGGCAGGGGTCATTCTCGGAGTGATCTCCCAGCGCCTGCTGCCCAAAGCTGACGGTTCCGGCAGAGTGGCTGTTTTTGAGATCATGACAGGAACGGCACCCATCCAGGCCCTGATCCGCGACGGCAAGACCCATCTGCTCCGGTCCTCAATGGAAACAGGTTACAAGGACGGAATGATAACGATGGAAAGAGCCTTGTCTGAACTTTCTCAAAAAAGGATCGTCCTCCCTGAAGAAATCGCCAAAATATCCTGCTGAAAATGCGGCAAATGCGGCAAATACGCTTGAAAAAACACAAAACCGGAATTACATTAATTTTTAGTAATGTAATAAAAAACGGTTAAATTCAGTCCGGTTTCCCTGTAAAAATCCAAAGGCTTTATTCCAATGAAAAAAATTATTCTTCTGTCTGTTTTTCTGGTATTTTCCGGTATTCTCTGCGGCTGTGCAGCCAACCGTATCACCCCCGCGCCGGGAGCACCGGAACAATCTGTGCAGCAGTATGTCCAACAGCACTGGCAAGCCATCGCAGCCCCCCATCCGGTGCCTTGTGAAACCAGGTGGCGGCGGACAAAGGAAGAATCAGAAAAAGAGTTCGGGGAATACCGCAATATTTTCAAAAAATATGCGCCTTATATACTGGATGAGTATGCCGCCATAGATCAGGCTCTCAACTGGCGGTCCGGAACAGCTTTGCGCTTATCCTTTTTCGGGCGGGATGAAAAGGCCGCGCTCAAACAGAAAAAGCAAGGCTCCGGCCATGAGTGTACCAGCTGGGCGGTCCTTCCGGATAAGGCGGCGGACAACCAGCTCCTTCTCCACAAAAACCGGGATACGGGGATCAAAAAATCAGTTATCGTCCACAGGATGCACCCCGGCAAATATGCCTATATCGGCCTGTGCGATATCGGACTGCTGGATATCACCATGGGCATGAACAGCGTCGGTCTTGCCATTACCATGAACAGCGGCGACAGAAGCGATGTGCGTTCCAACCCCTCCGGTCTTGACACCACACAGATCGGCCGCATCCTGCTTGAAAACTGTTCGACTGCCGGAGAGGCCGTTGCCCTCCTTGAAAGGATGATAAAAGACAGAGCCTACAACCACGGCACAGCCGGTTCCATCTGGATGATCGCGGATAAAGACTGTGTTTATACGGTGGAACATGATGCTCTCCGTTTCGCTTATCAGCAAACTGTTTCCGGCTGCGCTGTCAGGGCCAACACCTGGATCTTGCCGGAAATGCTCCCCTATTCCCGGAAATCAGCCAAAGGAAGCGCCAACAGCCGCTGGCGGGAAAGAGCTGTTCTCAATACGCTCTTCGACTACGGAAAACAACACACCCGCCCGGTAACGCCGGAGATCATGGCTCAAGCGGCCCGCATCACCCTTATTCCCGAAGCCAAAGAGCAGCTTCCGCCCTGCGCCCGACACACTGTTTCAGGTGCGACCTTTTCCATCGACCGGGAGTTTCCCGCCGATTTGAGCATCGTTTATGCCGCAGCAGGACACCCGGATTACACCTTTTTCATCCCTGTTCCTGTCACCGTTGATGAGCTTCCGGCAGAGCTGCTGGACCAGACCCACAGTCAGAAAGTCTATCAGCGGCAGGCGGCAAAGAAAAAAGCCCTCCCGGACAGGAAACGGACAGAAATCGAAGCTCGTCTCAATGCCCGCTGCCGCGCAGCACGGGAAAAGGCCCGCCAACTCCTGAAACGTGATTTTTCCACAGAAAACCGCCTCAAGGCGAGAAAAATAATGAACAGAGCTTTCAAAGAAAATTGGCAAACCATCCAGGAAAATTTATAGAACAGGATCTTTTGAATATGAAAAAAATAAAATACGGCCTTATCGGTTTCGGCGGCATTGCAGAAAACCGCATCGCAAAAGAGGGATTTGCCTGTGACAGATCCCGTTTTCTCCCGCTGAAAAAAGCAGAACTTGCCGGAGCATGCGACTTGAATCCGGAACGCAGAAAAGCGGCGGAAGCCCTGGGTCTCAAGTGGTATGACTCTGTGGATGATCTGCTTGCGGATAAAGAGATCGAGGCGGTCTTTATCGCCACCGGCAACTCCTCCCACGTGCCTCTGGCACTCCGGGCCTTTGCCGCCGGAAAACATGTTTTTTCTGAAAAACCCATGGCCACAAAAGAAGAGGATGCCCTCAAAGCCATCGAAACGGCGGAAAAATGCGGTTTATCCTACACCGTCGATCACATGATGGTCTATAATGCTTTCAATAAAAAAGCCGCCCGCCTCACACAATCGGGAAAACTGGGAACGGTCAATGACTGCTGTTTTCACATGGAGTGCATCACCGGCAACAGCAAAGGCTGGCGCTGTGCCAATCCGGCAGAAATGGGCGGCCCCATCGGAGATATGGGCAGCCACTGTTTTTATATGGCTGAATTTATTACCGGAAAAAAAATCACCCAAGTTGCGGCAAGTTTTCTCCCGAAGCTCATGCCCATCAACGCAGAGGACGGTGCATACATCGCCTTTTTCTTTGAAGACGGCACCCGGGGAAGCGTCAAAGTCGCTTTTTCAGAACCCCGCGGCGGAATGAAAAGCACGATTTCCAATCTGGGATATGAGATCTACGGCAGCAGCGCCGTCCTGCGCTCTTACGGAACCATGTTCCAGCTTTCAGGACATGAGGATGAGATCGTCAGACAACGCCTTGAGATCGACCGCTTTGACGGCAAAGTCAAGAGCGTCCGGCCCGGCAAGATCCAAAATATCTATCAGAGCATCATTGAAAACCATGCAGCATCCATTTCCAGAGGCACACCGCTCAACTGCCGTGACGGATATCACAATTTCCTGCTCTGCAAAGCAGCTTACCAGTCCGCGGAAAATGGCGGAAAGATTATCAGTATAAAGGAATAAAAAATGTTGAAAAAAATAGCTTTCATAACTGTTGCCGCAGCCTTTTTCTTTGTCCCCTGGCTCTGGACGCCTGCCCGGGATTACGCCCCGGGGGCGGCTGTTGTTGCAGGGATCCTCTTTTCCCTGTTCTGGGGCAATCCCTTTGCAGGCATCACAGGCAAACTCACCTCCCCCCTGCTGGGAGCCGCCATCGTCGGTATGGGCTGCGGCATGAATCTGATGGAGGTTCTCCGGGCCGGAGCCAGCGGCATCATCTACACGATCATCGGTATAGCCGCCGGTATCGGCTTGGGCGTCTTTGCGGGCAAACGCCTTAAAATGCAGAAAAACACCACGTATCTCATCAGCGTCGGCACAAGTATCTGCGGCGGCAGCGCCATCGCGGCGGCAGCACCGGCTCTGAAGGCGCAGGCCCATGATATTGCCGTCGCCTCGGCAGTCGTCTTTACACTCAACGCCATTGCCCTGCTGCTTTTTCCTCCCATCGGTCATCTGCTGGGATTTTCGGAGAGTCAGTTCGGTTACTGGGCGGCGCTGGCCATCCATGATACCAGTTCCGTCGTGGGGGCGTGCTGCCAGTACGGTCCCTCCGCTCTTGAAGTGGGAACGACTGTCAAACTGGCCAGGGCCCTCTGGATCGTTCCCGTCACGTTGTTCCTGAGCTGTTTTGTTGCTGAAAGAGAGGAAGGGGAAAAGAAAAAAATCAAAATCAGGATCCCCTGGTTCATTCCCGGATTTCTCATTGCCGCCGCCGTTGTGACCTGGTTTCCCGTCTGCGCTCCTGCGGGAGGGATCCTGAAAGAACTTTCCAAATATCTGATGATGACCACGCTGTTTCTGATCGGTGCCAATCTGAATAAAAACAAGCTCAAAGAACTGGGACTGAGACCTGTGATCCACGGCATCATCCTCTGGATCATTCTGGGGGTCTCCTGGTGTGCAGCCATTTACAGCGGAATCGTAACAGACTGAAAATAAGGACCATAACCAATGACAGCCAATAAAGAACACAGTCCGCTTTCCGGAGGATACTCTCCCTTTCTTACGATCCAGAAAGACGGCAGGATCAGAGACGTATTTCTTGAAAAAGCCGATATTGTTTTAGGCAGAGCCGGAGACTGCGGCATCATTCTTGAAGATGACAATACTGTTTCGCCTCACCATGCCCGGCTTCTTCTTGAAAACGGCACCTGGTTTCTGGCAGACGCGGGCAGCACAGGCGGCTGTTTCCTCAATGCCCTCCCCGTCACGAAGAAGAAGCCGCTCAAACATCTGGATACCATCCAGTTGGGCAGTACCATGCTGATTTTCAATGATCCGGAAACAGTACCGCAGAAAAAGAGTGATCCCCATGCCGATCCCGGCGTCTTTGATTTTGACAGTTTACAGCAGGTCATCCGGCGGCTCGAAGAAAACATCTCTCAGGTGTTCAAAGGCAAAAAAGAGGTCATCCGCCACCTGATCGTCTGCCTTCTGGCTGACGGACATCTGCTGTTGGAGGACGCCCCCGGTGTCGGCAAAAGTCTTTTGGCCCAGACCCTTGCCAAAAGTGTTCAGGCCCGGTACAAAAGGATCCAGTTCACCCCCGACATGCTGCCGTCGGATGTGACAGGCATGAATATTTACGATGAAATGCAGAAAGATTTCCGCTTTCTTCCCGGCCCCATTTTCGGCAATGTGATCCTTGCGGATGAGATCAACCGGACCACGCCCCGTACCCAGTCAAGCCTTCTGGAATGTATGTCAGAGGCAGCGGTCACGGTGGACGGCAAATGTCATCTTCTGCCCAAACCCTTTTTTGTGATCGCTACACAAAACCCCGGAGATTATCAGGGGACTTATCCTCTGCCGGAACCCCAGCTGGACCGTTTTCTCATGTGCCTGAATATCGGCTATCCCTCATTTCAGGCAGAAAAAGAGATCCTGGATACGCAGATATCCGGTGAAGTTTTGAGCCGGATCTCTTATGTTATCAGCAGCAGCGATGTGATTCGCTGTCAGGCTCTTGTGCGTGAGATCACGGTATCGGATGCCATCAAAAATTATATTATTTCCATCGCCGATGCCACGCGCTCCCATCAGGCGCTGGTCAACGGAACAAGTCCCAGAGCGACATTGGCCCTCATGCGGGCCAGTCAGAGTTTTGCGGCCTGCAGCGGCAGAAATTATGTCACGCCGCAGGACGTGAAACAGATGCTCAAACCGGTCTTTGCTCACCGTCTGACCCTGAAGCTCCGCGCCAGAGCGGAATGGAAGAGCGTGGAATATGTTCTTGACAAGATCATCGAATCAGTCAAACTGAAAAACGAGGACCGTCTCTGATGAGATTTTTTCCGCTCCCGACCACCCGGGGAGGACTGCTGATCCTTCTGACCGCAGCGGCAATGGCGGTGGCTTTTATGAATTCCGGCTTGATTACGGCTCTGACAGCGGCCCTGCTGGCTGCTGTCGTGCTTGCTGCCTTTATCATGGCCTGTTTTTCCATTTCGGGTCTGGAACTTGTGCGAACCTTTCTCCATGACGGCGTTTGCGGCAATCCCCTTTATCTGGAGATCACGGTCAAAAACAAACTGCCCTTTTACCGTCAGAGCTGCACCTTTCACGAAAACTATCCCTTTGTGATCTCCGGCAGAAATGCCTTTGTCATTCCGGCATTGGCGCCCCATGAAAAACGGGTGCTTCCCTGCTGCATCCAAGCGGAAAAACGGGGAGAATATTTTCCGGAAAAGGTCTTTGTGTGTTCCGGAGACCCCTGGGGCCTTTTCCGGAAAAAGAAAAAATTCCATCTTCCGGCCCGGCTGGATATTTATCCCCGGCTGCTTCATCCGGAAAATCTGGCCGTTTTCAATAAAAAAGGCAACATGCCCGATCCCGACGGCAGAAACCTGGGACATGCCGGAAGAGGCAGTGAGTTCTTCGGTGTCCGCCCCTTCCGGACAGGAGATGAAATGCGTCACATCCACTGGAAAGCCACCGCCTCCAAAGGACAGCTCATGGTCAAGGAGTTTGAAGCAACAGCTGTGGATCAGATCGTCATTCTGCTGGATACGGAAAAGAAAAATACCGGTTTCGACCTCTGTGACAACAATCTTGAATTTCTGATCTCCTGCGCCTTTTCCATCACAGAATATCTGAGCAAAAGATATTGTCATCTGCGCTTTTTTGCCGCAGACGGTCCGGAGGGACTGCATCATCTTACCGGAGACGGCGCCTCCCTCAAAGGCAAACTCCGCAGGCTCCTGACCCTGCTCCGCCCCTCAACGCCGGCATTTCAAACGGTTCTGGCGGCGGCGGCAGAAAATATTCCCCAGCGCTCCATCGTCTGTCTGCTGACCATGTCCCTTGAAAAAGTGCCGGAATACATCCGTATCCTGGAAGAACAGGACTGCACCTGTTTCTGGATCTATGCGCCGAAAGAGGCCTTCCCCCCCATCGAACAGGATACGCCCCGTTTCCTCAACAGAGAGAAAATAAAAAAACAACTGGAAAATCTGCCGGAACCGCCTGTCGTTGCGGATTTCACTTCAGGTGCAGAGATCCTTGAAGCAGGTGAAGGATATGAAAAACTCTGATTGGAAACATCTGCCGGGAAAAATCTATTCCTTTGTCAAACAACTCTTTTCCGGTTCCGGCAAAGGCCCTTCATCGGGAGAGACTATTGTAACAGACAGCTCCCATGTGCAAAAACGGGAAGAGGGCAGTTCCCTGCATTTTCTCTACGTCCTGCTGTTCGGGACAGGGATCGCTTCCGCCCTCTGGCAGCACGGTTCCGCGCCTTTTACACTGGCCGTTCTCGCCCTGCTGATACCTGCGGCATTTTTCGTTTATATTCCTTATAAAATGAGCAATATCCTCTTCCGTCAGATGCTCTCCTGCGGTATCTTTTTCAGTGCCTGCATCTGGATAGTCAGCCGTTTGAACAAGCAGATCCCCTTTGATCTGGCTCTGCTGGAGGGAATGATTTTAAGCGCTTTTGCTTTTCTGGTCAACTGTACAAAAAAGGATTATCATTATCTCTTTTTCATCAGTCTTTTCCTGCTGATCTATGCCGGTCTCATTCCCCGGCCGCTGCTGCTGTTCCTCATTCCCGGCGCCCTTCTCATCATGCTTCTTATTTTTCAGGGAGAACGGGAACTCTATCTGGCCGGAAATGTTCAAAAACTCCATTTCCCGGTCAAAAAACGTTTGAAAAACTTTTTGAGGACATGGCATCTGCATTTGCTTCAGCTGCTGATCGCCCTGCCCCTCTTTGTGACGATCTTCAGCTTTATCCCCCTTCAGGATACAGGAGAGGAAGGCCTTTTTGAAGTCTCTTTTGCCACGACCCGGCGCTCCGTCATGCCGCAGGATATGCGGCAATGGCTCCGGCAGGACAAAAAAACAGTCAGAGATCCTGACGCTCAGCAGACGATCCCCGGTACCGATCCCGATACTGCCGGAACATCCGGTCCCAAAACCAATGCCACCTCTCAAACACCTGCCGATGAATACGGTATGGGCTCAAGCCCTCCGGGAAAAGATCTGGTATTTACGGCCGTCCTGCCGGCAAAACTGTATCACCTGGCGACTGTCTATGATATCTATGACGGCAAAACATGGATGACGTCAAAAGCACTGAAAAAAAGCAGAAACGTCTCCCGGCGCGGCGACCGGACTGTATTCGCCCACAGCATCAGCGGAGAATACACCATTGAAAAATGGGTCTCTCCCAATCTTTACGCCCCCTTCCGTGCCTTTGATTTCCAGTACAGCGCCCCTCCGGAAGCCCCCTTGCATTCAGGAAAAAGTTTCCTTTTTTTCAGAAACGTGAAACGGACAAGTTTCAATGCCCGTCTGACAAATAAAACATATCCGGAACTGCCCTTTTCCTACAAAACACACTCCGAGATCCTGATCCCGCTGCCCCCGGCCCCCTCCCATCCTTCCGGAGAATCCAGGAACCAGATGCCGGAGATCCACAGCTCCATCGAGACTGTTTTTGCCTTGAGAGCCCAGGCGGAAAAAGAAAAGGAACTCCGCTTGCAGGCCGCCCGGGAAAAGGCACGTCTGGCCAGAGAACAGGCAAGAAAAGCCCGTCTTGAAGCTCAGAAAAAAGCAGAACAGAAACGCAAAGCCCTTGCCGCAAAGAAAAAAGCAGAACAGAAACGCAAAGCCCTTGCCGCAAAGAAAAAAGCAGAACAGAAACGCAAAGCTCTTGCCGCAAAGAAAAAGAGAACTGTCTCCGGTAAGTCCCCAGTCCCCCAACGTCCAGCCGTGAAAAAAACAGCAGCTGTCAAAAAGCCGCCAATAAAAAAAGCGCCGCCCAAAAAGATCATCAAAAAAATTCCGCCCAAAAAGATCGTCAAAAAAGCGCCGCCCAAAAAACGGATCCCCTGGGATCCGGCCTGGCGGGAAAGTCTGCGGCAGGAACATTATCTTCAGCTGCCGCCCAATCTCTCTGAACGGGTGAAACATCTGGCTCACAATCTGACGCGCAACTCCCGAACGCCCTACGAAAAAGCGATCATCCTGCGGGACTATCTGCGGACCAATTTCAAATACCGCCTCTATGCCGGAAAAACGCCCGCAGATAAAGAGAGTGTGGATCACTTCCTCTTTGAACTCAAAGAGGGACATTGCGAATATTTTGCCGCCGCTTTGACGGTACTGGCACGGAGTGTCGGCCTTCCCGCCCGGGCGGCAACGGGATTTTCTCCCGGCAATTACAACGCGTTGACCAAAAGATTTGAAGTTTATGAATACCATGCCCACGCATGGACGCAGATCTTTATTGCCCGGGTGGGGTGGCTGACTTTTGACGCCGTTCCTCCCGGCAGCATCGTCTCAGAGACGACGCCCGCCGGTATCGGCCATCTGCGGGATCCCTTCGGTGATGAGTGGAAGATCACGCCTCCGGAACTGACGGAGCATCTGCTGCAAATATCCAAAGAAAAAATCACGGAAGATTTCCGCAAACTTGAGGAGTCACAAAAAGCGCTGAAAGCCAAACAGCAGCAGAAAACGGAAAAATCTCCCAAAAAAACAACCATCGTCAAAAAAAATAAAAAAGTCAAAAAGGCTGCCAAGGCGGAAACGCCTGCGGAAAGGATCAGAAATTTTGTCAATGATCTGGGCCGGATGGCCGGCAGTGCGGCGTTTTCCCTGCTGACGACGCCCCGGGGGAGAACTCTTTCCGGAGCTGTTTTACTTGCCTTGACCGCGCTGATCCTCTTTTCGGGCAGGATTTTCAGATGGCTGAAAAAACTCTGTCTCAGGTACAAACTCAACCGTCTTGTGAGGCGATCTGAAAAACAATCCCCTGATGCACCTGAAAAAAGCCTTCTCTGTCTCTACCGGGCAGTCCGTATCCTGCTTATTCTGGCCGCTATGGAAAGAAAAAACAATCAGGAACTCCTTGCTTACGCGCGGGAATGCGGGCGGCTCTACCGGAAACGCAGCCGTTCCAGCCGGCGGAAAAAGCATCTGCCTCCTGACGGAACACAAGAAAAGGCAGCCGCTTTCACACAGATTCTTTCGCATGTGTTTTCTGAATTTTACGCCTTGGAGTACGGCAGCTCAGCTGCGGAAAAAACAACGGTTCAGGAGATCAGCGGAGAAACAGAAGAACTCTTTTCTCTTCTGCGGGAACTTCATCCGCAGGGGCTGTTCTTTTTGGAAAAACAACTGTTCGCCCATCCCTTCTCAACCAGGAAAGGGTCTTGCCGGTGAATACCTCTGAAAAGCGCAGACGCGCCTTGAAATCCCCCTGCCGCCTGCTTTCCGCTCAGGAGATCCTCCGGGCGGGACAGCAGCGCTTTGCCCGGGAAAACTATCCGGTCCTCACCGTGGAATATGTATCCGAGGGCGCCGGTTTTCTGGAGATCAACGGCAAAAGTTTTCACATCCGGCAGGACAGTATCTATTTTCTCACGCCCGGCAGCACCCATGTCTATCAGGCTGATAAAAACGATCCCTGGAGCAAACTCTTTTTTGTCGTTTACGGAGATCTGCCGGAAACGCTTCTGCATCTTTACGCGCTGGATGAAGTTTACTGCATCCCCGACTGTCCGGAACTGAAAAAATATTTCAGGGAAATGATCTATCTGAAAAACAACCGTGACCCCGGCAACAGATCGGCGATCGTGCTGCACAGTCTTTTCAATGCCGCCGCAAGGAAACTGGCCAATAAAAAGAAATCCGCCGCACCGGAGATCATTGAACTTCTCAAAAAAAGTCTCGATGAATCCCTTGAAAAACATTTTTCTCTGGCGGATTTTGCAGCGGCACACAGCGTCAAAGAAAGCTCCCTCATCCGCGCCTTCAAGCGCTGTTGCGGCACGACGCCCCACGGTTATCTTATGGAAAGCAAGCTGAGAGAAGCGGAAAATTATCTGCTTTACACCTCTTTATCCATCAAAGAGATCGCGGCGCTTCTGGCCTTTTCGGATCAGTATCACTTTTCTAACACCTTCAAACGCCGCAAAGGCTGTTCTCCCACAGAATTCCGTTCCGCCTCTCCCGTTGCGGCAGAACAGGCCTTTTGAAGAGCGGTATATTTCTCAAAAATCTATTGAAAAAAACACAAAATGGAAGTATATTAATAGATTACCGGATCTTCCGGCAGATATTTTGTCTTATCAACCTCAAAATGATGGAGAAACATATAAATGAACGATGTGCAGAAAATGAGCTACGCTCTCGGCATGAACATTGCCGGCAATATTGCAGAACTTCCCCTTGAGATCGACGGAGAAAGCCTTCTCCGCGCCATCAAAACCGTTCTGGCTCAGGAAAAACCTGAACTGGAACAGGAAGACTATGCCAAGTACATGCAGAAATTCCAGCAGGAAGTCCAGTCCGCCGGACAGAAAGCCATGCAGGAAGCCGCCGAAAACAACCGCACTGCCGGAAAAGAATTTCTTGCTGCCAACGCCAAAAAAGAGGGGGTCAAAACCACGGCTTCCGGGCTGCAGTATCAGATCCTGACCGAAGGCAACGGTCCCAAACCCGCCAAAGATCAGAAGGTCCGAGTCCACTACACCGGAACGCTCATCGACGGCAAAGTCTTTGACAGCTCCGTCCAGCGCGGAGAACCTGCTGAATTCGGTCTCACCCAGGTCATCGCCGGATGGACTGAGGGTCTTCAGTTGATGCCCGTCGGTTCCAAATTCCGTTTCTTCATTCCTGCGGAGCTTGCCTACGGTGACCGCGGAGCCCCCGGCGCCATTCCTCCCTGCGCCGCGCTGATCTTTGACGTTGAATTGCTGGCTATCATTTAAGTTTTACATACAGAAGGAATTATTATCATGGCAGACGAAGCAACCAATCCTGAATTGATGGAAAAGCTCGTTAGTTTGTGCAAACGCCGCGGATTTGTTTTCCCCAGCTCCGAGATCTATGGCGGTTTCAACGGCTTCTGGGACTACGGTCCCTACGGCTGCCGCATGAAGCGCGCAGTGGAAGCCCTCTGGTGGAAAGAAATGGTCGAGACCCGCGATAACATCGAAGGTCTGGACTCCACCATCATCGCCAATCCCACCATCTGGAAGGCCTCCGGCCATATTGATCAGTTCAGCGACCTGATGACCGACTGCAAAAAGTGCAAAGCCCGTCACCGCGTCGATCAGATGGAAGATCCCACCACCTGCCCCGTCTGCGGCAGCAAAGATCTTACGGAACCCAAAGAGTTCAACCTGATGATGAAAACCTTTGTCGGTCCTGTCTTTGATGATGAGCATGTGGCTTATCTGCGTGCAGAATCCTGCCAGCCCATTTTCGTGGACTTCCACAGTGTCCGCGTGGCCTCCCGTCAGAAGCTGCCCTTCGGTGTGGCTCAGATCGGCAAAGCCTTCCGCAACGAAATCAATCCCCGCAACTTCACCTTCCGCAGCCGCGAATTCACCCAGATGGAAATGGAATTCTTCTGCGACGG
>JAFVYP010000050.1 GCA_017508555.1 Lentisphaeria bacterium | reverse complement strand
GATATAAAACTAAAAATACTTCGCTTTTCTCGAAAAGGGGTGGGGTGTGGGGAGGGGAAAAACCTCTTTTCCCGCGAAAAGAGGTTTTTCCCCTCCCCGCGATACCATCGACCCTTGTCGGGAACAGCGCGAAATAAAAAACGAAAGAAAAACGAAAGATTTTTTACATGAACAGGATTTTTTGTGCCTTTTTGGCTGGGGGAGCCGCTTTATCTCTTGCGTCCGCTGAGGTAAAACCGGTGTTCCACGCAGACTTTGACAAAGATTTCCGGGTGGTCACACAGGGAAAGATCGAAACGGGCAGGCACTCTGTTCCGATCAATATGGAAACGCTCAGCATGCTGCTTCAAAGCGGAGTCAAAGGTCAGGCCGCCAAAATCGGAACGCAGATGGTGAACGGCAAAAAAGAGCATGCCTTCATCCACTATTCCGGAAAAGCCGTAAAAGCCGTGAATGCGGAACAGGGAACGGTCTCTTTCTGGTTCAAGCCGCTCAACTGGAGTTTCCGTGACCGCAAATACCATGCGATCCTTCAGTGCTATGATGCGGATGGCAGTCTTTTTATCCACAAACACAAGGCCAATTCCCGGATCAGTGTTTATTACGGATCGACCCGGCGGGGCAAAAACAGTGTGGGATACTCCTCTTTCAGTTCCGCCAATCTTACCTGGGACGCAGGGGAGTTCCGGCATATCGCTGTGACCTGGGATAAAAACAGCATCGCCCTCTATCTGGACGGCATCCGTGCAGGCAATATGAAAATGGCTTCCAAAGCGCCGTTCAAAAACTTCACTTTGATCTCCCCGGGATTTATTTCCGTCAACGGTTATTACGATGAGGCGGGAGAATCCCTGATGGACGATCTGCGTATTTATGACCGGGCTCTGACAGGGATCGAAGTGGAAAACCTCTTTTCCTCATACGGGGTCAAAAAACTGGATAAAAGCAGTATTCCGGTCAAGTTCCAGACGGCCAAACTGCTGGCCTCTCCTGACAGTAAAAAGATCGATCTGACCTTTTCGCTGACCAGAACGACCATGAAAGGGACCGGCTTCCCGGTGGAAATGGAATTGCTCAAAAACGGCAAATCTGTGCTGAAAAAAGTGCTGGATTCCTCCACGACGGATTATGCTTACGCTCTGGATCTTGCCCAGTGGAAAAAGGGAGATTATCAGATTTTTCTGCGTCCTGTACGGGAAGCCAAAACGGATAAGATCGAAAATAAAAAGTTGATTTTCACCATCGCCGATTACAAACCCATCGTCGATCACTCTGTGCCTGAGCCGTGGAAACCTGTGACGTTCAAAAACGGTCAGCTTTCTGCAGTCATGCAGAAAACAGTTTTCGGCTCAAAGGGGGTTTTCCCGCAGCAGCTCTTTTCTGAAAAGACACCGCTTCTGCGGGGGGATATGCGTTTTGTGCTGGACGGAAAAAATATTTCCGGCAAAGCTGTTTCAAAAGTCATTGAGAAACATCCCGATTATCAGATCGTTGAGCGGAAAGTGGCGGGCAAAGGCTTTGATCTTGTTTCCCGCATGCGTTTTGAATTTGACGGCATGATGTGGTTCGATGTGACGCTCAAACCCAAAGGGAAACTGAAGATCAAAAATGCCAAGATCCAGCTGCCTCTGCGGAAAGAGACCTCCACGCTCTACAACTGTTTTGTCCGCGATTATTTTTCTTTGAGCGGCCATTTTGCCGGAAAGCTGGTGAAACCTGTCAAACGCAATCACTACGATACCGGCAGCAACGGCAAACTGCCTGTGCTGTGGATGGGCAACGAGGAACGCGGTCTTTATTATTTCACCGCGGATCAGGCAGGACGCCGTCTGAAAAACCGCGCAGAAACAGTCCGTCTTGATCCCGGGAAAGAGGGAGCGCTCTTTACCATCAATCTGATCGACTATGCCTCCGTGCTGGATAAGCCTGTGACCTGGAG
>JAFVYP010000049.1 GCA_017508555.1 Lentisphaeria bacterium | reverse complement strand
TATTTTGTTGTTGGGCGAAACCAGCCGTATTCTGCGGCGCACCGATATCCGTTTTTGTCCGTTTTTGTCCGTTTTTGTCCGTTTTTAACGCGCCGCCCCACAAAGACAGCATGCCGCAGCGGTTATACAAAACACCTGTTTGACAAGTTGCGCTTCCCTTTTCTTTACAAAAAAAGCGGGGTATTTTTGTGGTGGGCGGAAGTACCCGTATGGCTCCGTACACATCCGTACCTATCCGTACAAAATCCCCGCGTCCCCCCTGGCATTGCCGGGTATTTATTGTTTGGTCACAAACGGCTGCGGCATCCGGTAAAAAAAGTTTTCTTTCCATAAAATGTTTTCCCTTTATATTTCTGTTTCAAAACAGATCCTGTTTTTTCAACTCTTCTTTCAAGTCGGCATAAGAGGGTATCCCCATAGCAGCGGCAATACCGGCAATCTCTCCGGTCATCATGCAGCAGGGGGCCAGACGGATGGAGGTGACAGCACGGGATTCCACACTGATACAGCGCCCGCCCACGGTCAGATTGGTGAGCTTCTGCGCCAGCAGAGTCCCGTAGGGGATCGGACGCAGCCCGCCGGGAAATTTTCCCCAGGGACTTCGAAAACGATCCACAAAATGATCTCCGTAAAAACGTTTGCTGAACGCGACCGGTTCCTCCACGGGGGTATTTTCATCCAGATCGCAGCAGGTGATCTGCTCTTTGCCGAGGATGTTTCTGGAACAGCGCACGCCGATCGAAGGCGCGGCCGCGCTGATACGGCAGTTTTCAAATCCGGGAACCTTTCTGCGCAGCCAGTCATGGATGGTCTCCACCTGCTCCCGCAGTTCCATATCCATCCGCGTTCTGTCAAAGGGATCCAGCGCATCTCCGGCGACCGCAGAGAGGTTGATAAGGATATCTTTGCCGTCCCCCAGAGGAGTCCCCATAAAATTATCCTGCCAGGGATAAGGAAATTCCAGCGTCGGAAAAAGTTCTTTGATCCTGGCTTTGTCAAAGGACGTCACGTTGTTCACACGGAACAGCAGCGTCTTGGTCATGGAGTCGGATCTGGATGCCGTCACCGTCGGCGCCCCTGCCAGATCGGCCAGCGTGGCATCGCCTGTGGCATCCACAAAATGATCTGCTTCAAAAACAAGTTTCTGTCCGCAGCTGAAAAGAGTGACGTTACGGATCTTTTCTCCGAAAGTCTCAACGTCGATCAGCGTGGCGTAAAAAAGCATATCCACCCCGGCTGCACTGAGCATACGGGTCATCAGCAGTACGATATCCGTCTCAAAGGTATTGCAGGAGTGATCTCCGTTGGGAGAGATATACTTTCCTTCAAGAGCACTGATGAATTCTTTGTATATCCCCCGGCGGGGAAGCGTTGCCGTTGCGGCGTTGGCCGTAAAAACAGGACATCCGGCATAAACAGTGATCCCTCCCGGAGAGGCATTACTGTCAAACAAAAGGACCTTTTTTCCCATCCGCGCAGCACCCATGGCTGCACCGAAACCTGCGCTGCCGGCGCCGGCAACGATCACATCATATTTTTTCATGGGACAACCCCTGTTTTCAGGCTCTTATACAAATATTCAAATTCCCTCCGCAACAATATAATATATCTTCTCTTTTCCTGCCTGACAATCCCTTTTCAG
>JAFVYP010000048.1 GCA_017508555.1 Lentisphaeria bacterium | reverse complement strand
CGTTTCTGTCCGATGCTGCACGGTTTCGGAGATATCTGGCTGCCGGGAGAACAGCATTGCGCCACTTACAAAACAAATCCCTTTGCGCTGATTGACGGTTCTATCGAAGAAAGGTTGTTCCGTTCGGAATACAACCGTGACGTGATCGGTACCGGTGTGACAATGAGTTGCGCTCTAGCTCAGCTCAACCGCAAAAATTATGATATTCCTGAAGCGACAGTTGCGGCAATGACCATGATGCTGCTCTATGATATCGATTTTTCCCGCGGCTGGATGGCGTATAAAGAGGTTTTCAAACTTTTTGATGTATTCAAGAAATACGATTTCAATTCTTTTGACGTCAAAGCGCATAAGTTCTACCGTCAAAAGGAAATTACTTCAAACAATGCCAACGTGCTTGTGACCTGGTATGCGTGTCCGGAGGGCGAAAAACTCATCGTCTTGGGCAACCGCACCAAACAGCCGCAAAAAGCTGTTATTGATTTGGGAAAAGTCACCGGCAAGACCGTTAAACTGCGTGAAGAATTTTATAAAAAGGATATAACTGCCTCAAACGGCAAAATTTCCGTGACCGTTCCCGCTCAGGCGTTTTTGCTGATTGGAACCAAAAAGTCCCGCTGATGGACAAAACGGACCTGGTGGACGATACGTGTCAGTACAGAATAAAGTGAATCGTCCATGAGGTCCGTATTATGCTTACTGCTTTCAGCCTGTTCGGTTTATACGCCTGCAACTCCACCATCCGGATTTATACATATTTCAGATGCAGAGAAAAAAGTAAAAAAGCAATTTGCTGCAATAAAAAAACAAATCCATCCAATACAAACAGGCGGGGCGTGCTTGATTTCAGGACTGCGGACATGTAACTTATCTGCCATGACAAATACACGGGATCTCCCCGGGGAGGATGTATGAAAAAATTGAATTTGTTCTGGTTGTTTTTTGTTGCCGCCTGTTCGTTGTACGGTTCATTTCTGCCTCAGCGCAGCCTCGGTCTCAACTGGCAGATCGGGCAGCGCGGAGAAAAGGTTTCAGCAGTTGTGGAGAAGGAGGGGATCGTTTTTGATGCTCGAAACGGTCTGGTGATCTTATCCGGCAAAAATTTCCGTATCCCGGCGGCAAAATTTGCAGGGAAACAGATTGTGTTTTCCTGTTCCGTCACCGGTGCGGGCCGGGTGCGTTTCCTGTTTTACTGCTATAATGAAAAGGGCAAATTCATCCGTTCCTTCCGCTGCGGAGAAAAGGATTTTTCCTCCGCATGGGTCCGGGTGGATCCATCTGCATTTCCATCCGGAACAGCGGCTCTTGTTCCCTGCCTTTATTTGAGCGGAAAAGGCAGGATCTCGCAAATCGTCTGCGGCCCCGCTGAAGGAGAGCCGAAGGCGGCCGTTCCGGAAAATTTTTCTTCACTTCCTCTTGAAAAAAAACTTGAGCTGATCGACCGTTCTGCCGATTACCGTCTGCCTCTTGCGGCGCTTGCCCTCAAAGATGATCCGCAGGATAAGGAGTATCAGGTGCGTTTCAGAGCGGCTTACAAACTGGGGACTTTCAAAGAAAAGGCTCTGCCTGCCGGAGAGATGCTGGCGGCGCAGCTGACCCACCGCAACGAAGCTGTTCGCGTTCACGCGGCGGCCTCTCTCTGCCGTCTGGGGAAGGGGGCGTATCCGCTGTTGAAAAAAGCGCTTCTGTCGGACGATCTGCAGCTGCGGATGACGCTGGCCAATTCAGTTCGCGGCATGCCCGGGGGGACGCCGCAGGAGTTGGCCGAATATGTCCGCTGGGCAGCGCCGCCTCACGGGATAACCGGCTCCTCCCGCTTGCCCGACAGCAGTTTTGAGGCTTCCCGGAAGGGGGATTTGTACGGCTGGGAAATACAGTACAAAGAGGGCGCTGAAGGATATTGGGATATCTGTACTGACCGTTCCAGAAACGGCAGACAGTGTTTGAAGATCGTCAAGACCAATGGAAAAGGCTATATCCGGCTGGCAAGCAAGTTTCCTGTGACAGTTCCGGCCGGCAGCAGGACGCCCCGTATTTTCCGGGTCCATTATCAGAGCAGCGATGCCTCTGTCAACAGTTTGCTTCTGCCCCGTTTTATTGATCCTGAGGGCAGGATCCTCTGGCACGACACCCGTTATTTCGGCGGGGCCGGATGGCAGGGGCAGAGTGTTCTGGTCAATACGCCGCTGCCTGCGTGGGGCAAACGGATCATTATGGCCGGTTCCCGGAAAAAGCCGCAGGCGCTGCGTCCGGCAGTCATCCTTTACGGCAATCCTGTGACGGTCTATCTGGACGATTTGGAGTTTCCCGCGCCGGAGATCTCTTACAGAGATGCCGGACGCACATACAGTACGGCCGGATATTCTCTTCAGGAGGCTTTGAAGATCATCGGCAAACGTCCCGCCAGTTCTGCTGTGCTTGCCGGAACAGAAAACGGCAAGACGGTTTTGAAACTCAACGGCAAAGTCGTCTCTCCTGTTTTTATGCTGAGCTTCAGCGGCGCTTTAGGAGATTATGAACTTTTCAGCCGCAGCGGCATTGAACAATCGGTCGTGATGCTCAACACCAACAGCAGCTGCCGTTATCTGCCCTTCAGAAGCATTTTCAAGGAGGGGAAAATTGATTATACACCTCTTTTTGAGATCATCGAAGAGGCTGTCAAAAAGGCACCGGAAAGTTCTCCCGTGCTGGGGATCAATGTGGTCATGCCTGGGGATTTTGTGGAGAAAAATCCCGGAGAGGCCTATTTGAACGCCAAAGGACTGCGGGCTTACGGGACGGATGGCAACATTCTGGGCTTTGCCCAAAAACTGCCGCCCGGTAAAAACATGCGCTGGTGGCCGTCGCCTTTTTCAGAAAAATACCGCCGGGAGTCAGGGGATATGGTGCGGCGTTTTCTCCTGGAACTCAAAAAGAAGCCTTATGCTGACATCGTATCCGGCTTTTTTATTTCCGGCGGCCATGACGGACAGTTTTTCATTCCCTTCCGTGATTTCAGTCCCGCCGCTCTGCGGGCGTGGCGTCTCTTTCTGAAAGAGCGTTATCAGACGGATGCCGCTCTTCAGAAGGCCTGGAAAAATCCCGGCGTGACTTTATCCTCAGTCCGTATCCCGCCGGAAAGGGATGCCCGCACATCTCCCGGAAATTTCTATGATCCGGCCGTGTCGCAGGATCAGATCGATTACAAAGAGTTTGAAGAGCGCGAAGTATGGCGCAATTCCGGCAGTTATCTTGCCATCTGCAAAGAGGTGTTCGGAAAGGATAAACTGGGATTTTCCTGGTGTCTCGGCGGCGGCTGGAGTCAGAACCACAAGGCGTTTTACATGTCAAAAGCACATGATTTTTTTGCGGCTCAACCCCAGTATCACTACCGTCCGGCGGGGTACTCAAGCGGCCTCAATACGGTGAGTGACTCCAATTTGCTTCGCAGAAAAATGGCAGTGTCTGAACTGGATCTGCGCAGCTGGCTCCGGGGAGCAGGGTATCCGGAGATCTACGGCATGAAGATCGGAACGCCGTTGACCATGCAGGATATGCGCCATGTTATCCTGAAGGAGGCCGGACGCATGCTGGCGGCTTATCAGGGATTCTGGTTTTACGACATGGGCAACGGGACTTTCAGAGATCCGCAGATCCTTGCTCTGATCCGGCAAGTGAAGAAAACAGCCGATCTGGTTTTTCAGAAAGCAGAACAGGATACCTTCAAGCCGGATACGGTTTTTGTCACTTCTTTGAACAGTCTTTTTTCAACCGTTCCCCAGGCGCAGCAGGGCAAACGGGGCAATTTCAGCTCCATTCTGACAGAGGAACAGCTGTGGGCTTTGCGCAGTGCCGGGGTGCCTGCGGCTTCCATGCTTCTGGAAGACCTGATGAAAAACGGGCGTTACAAACAGTTCAAAGTCTTTGTATTTCTCAATCCGGTCAATTTCAAACAAACGGAATTGGATTTCATCCGTGAGAAACTTCAGAAAAACGGCAGAACGCTCATCTGGATCGGCGGAACGGGGGGCAAAACAGCCGGGATAACGGGAATAAAGGCTGAATTTGATCCGGAACTTTCCGAACTGTTGATCCTTAAAAACACGCTTTCTCATCCGCTGCTTGCGGGGGTCCCGGAAAACATGGGGCTGGGAGATGCCTTCAGAAAGCGCTTTGAACTGGGTCCTGCTGATCCCTGGGAACATAAACTTCCCCGCTGGATCATCACCGATCCCCGGGCTGTTGTTCTGGGGAAATATGCTTCCGGCGGCGGCGCTGTTGCTGTCAGGGATTTCAAAGAGTTCCGCAGTGTGTTTTGCGGACAGCCGGGCAGTCTTTCGCCGGAACTCTTCCACAATATCGTGAAAGCGGCGGGGGCTTACCGGGTAACATCCAGCGGTGTGGTTGCGGATATGAATGGTCATTTTCTTTCGCTTCACGCGCTGCGTCCCGGGTGTTACACCATGACGCTGCCTGATAAAAATTGTGAATTGACAGATGCAGAAACGGGAAAATCTCTTACCGGTCCCGTTGTCCTCAAAGCGGGAGACTCCCGCTGGCTGCTCATCAACAGAAAAAAATGATATAAGGAATCACTGTTTTGAGTATGATCGAACAAAAACATATTGACGCGGCCATCGCCTGGCTGACGGGAGCTGCACTTGTCCGTGATGGTCAGCCTGTCGGCCGCCGGGGAAAGGCCATGGCCCTGAAAAGCTGGAACGGTTCCATCCGCGGCGAGTATCTTTCCACCCGCGGCTCCTGGGACAGCTTCTGTCCTCTCTGGCATACGGGACAGGCTGTCAAAGCCCTTGTGATGCAGCAGGAGATCGAAAAAGCCATTGTGTGCGCGGATTTCATTCTTGCCAATCAGATCACGGAAGGGGATGACAAGGGGCTTCTGCTGGCCTTTGAAGATCATCCGGAACTGGTCAATACCTCTGCGGTCATGGAGGCCCTGGACGGCTTGTTTCTGCTGGCTGAAAAAAGCGGCAGAAAAGAGTATCTGCAATGTGCCGTTGATGCGCTTGACTGGACGGCCCGCAAAATGTGGAACCCTGAAACGAAAAAGTTCCGCGGCACCTACCATGTCCAAAGCGGACGTTGTGTGTTCGATCATCCGGCCTCTCCCGAGCGTCCTCTTCTGGATGATGCCGTGTTTTTGAAGGGCTGGATGGCCACGGGCAGGGAGGACTTCAAACAGATCGCCCTGGATGCCGCTGACATGCTTTTGTGTGAAGAGGCTCCCGCCGGCAACTGGCTCTGCTATATTCCCTGCGTGACTGCTGAAGGGTTGATCCATCCCCGGCAGGCTTACTGGTGGGGAAAACCCATGCTGGATCTCTTTGAAGCCACACAGGATGAACGGTATCTTGAGTGTTTCAAACGCGCCGCCATGTGGTACAAGTCGGCGCTGCGTCTGGATGGCGGTCTCTTCCGGCATACAGGGGTGGACTTCAACACCTGGAGCAGCGGACACTCCGCAAGCGGCAGTGCCTGTGCCGCTCTTGTACTTGCCGATTACCGGCGTTTCTTCAAGGATGAAAGTGTGACGCCTTTTATTGAGAAGGCATTGGCGTTTTGTGTTTCCATGCAGTTCAACTGTCCTGAAACGCCGGATCTGCACGGCGCCATTCTTGAAAAGATCCTGCCGCCTGACGGCACTCCGCAGATCCCCTGGCAGCTGCGGGATCTGGGAACGATCTTCTTTTTGCAGGCCGCTGCTTCAGCAGAGGCGGGGACTGAACAGCTGTAATTCCCCGGACCGGTCGGGGAATTTGCGTTTCAGTGTCTTTTTCTTTTCCAGGGGAGTTTTGCCGTGATCCGTTCAGTGTATTCCGGATCAATGGTCTCAAAGGCGATGGAAAGCAGCAGCCCTGTTGCGATCATACAGGCGATCAGATTGCTGCCGCCGTAGCTGATGAACGGAGCCGGCATCCCTTTGGTGGGGGCGCTCCCGGAAACAACAGCCAGATTGATCCCCGCCTGGACAACGATACCGAATGTCAGGGCAAATCCCAGAAGCATTCCCAGACGGGAACTGGCCCGCAGAGAGATCTTCAGCGCAAAATAGCCGTAAAGGGAATAAAGCAGGATCACTGCGGCCATGGCAATAAATCCCAACTCTTCCCCCACAATGGCCAGAATAAAATCAGTGTGGGCCTCCGGCAGGTATTTGGCTTTGAGACGGCTGGTCATGAAGCCCACGCCGAACCAGTTGCCCGACCCCAGAGCAAGAAGAGAGTTCCACAACTGATACCCCTTTCCCTGCTGGACTGATTCCGGATTGAGAAAGGAGGTCACCCGGGCAAGACGCATGGCGTCAAAGAATTTGATGTAAAGGGCGATGAGAACACCGATGATCCCGGGAAAAATCAGATAACGCAGATAAAGTCCCGCCGCCAGCATGGTGGCAAAGGTCATCGAGCCTACAAGGAGCGTTGTGCCCAGGTCTTTTCCCATAAGGATCGCTCCGATAACGGCCCCGGATACAGCGGCCAGAGGCAGAAGGCCTTTTTTGTGCCAGAACATGGAAAAGGTCCGGATATGGTCTGAACAGTATTTGGCAGCAAAGACTGCAACGGCGATCTTTGCAAATTCCGACGGCTGGATGGAAAAACCGCCGAAACGTATCCAGCGGGTCGCCCCGTTGATGGGCTTGAAGCAGAAACAGGCGATCAGAAGCAGGATAAAAGATATCCCCATCCACCAGAGGCTCTTGGAGGCGATCCTTTTGTAGCCGGCCAGAAATGCCGTGCATCCGGCGGCAAAGCCCAGACCGATCCAGATGAGCTGATTGCTGAAATACTTGAGACCGGCTGTTCCGTAACTTGCGGAGTAAAGCATCGTCAGGCCGAAGGCGATGAGAACAGCGGTGATGACAAGCAGTGAACGCACTGCCTGCCACACCTCCAGAGAGACATCTTTTTCTTCCGGCTGTGTATTCCGGATGCTGTAACTGCGGGCCGGGATCTTCACTGTTCCAGAACCGTTTGACTGCCGGGGGCAACCGTTATTTCTTTTTGTGCAGCAAGGGCACAGGCATCCTCCTCATCCAAGACTGCCAGAGGCGAGATCTCGATCAGGGCATTGACTGTTCCATCTGCATTCCGGGGGATTTTGACGCCAGCTTTTTCAAGACGGGCGGCATCCCGTTCGACCAGCATCTGCCGGCAGCTTTCCACGGAATCGACGCCAGTGGGGTTCTTGGTGGGCGCAAAGACCTCTTTGCGGTCAAACTCCATGACCATGGTTTTTTCAGCCAGGGGCAGGGCGTCAAAAATAAAAGATTCCAGTTTGACGCCGTTGGGTTCAGCCGGAGAACACTGCTCTCCCTTCTCATTGATAAAGGGGATCTTTTTATCGGCTCTGTGCCAGGGGAGTTTCAGGTTGCTCCGGGCCGTCAGCGCTTCGACAAACTCCCGCTTTATCAGATGGATGGCCGGACTTCCGGCGAGAAAGGCGAGTGTTCCGTCACTGTTGCGCTTCGTTGCCAGTTCTTCGGGCAGGTCGCTGTATTCGATGATCTGAAGACGGTTGTTGGAAACGCAGAAGTTGCCCAGCTTTTCAAAGGGGCCTGTCTTGGCCAGCATGACGGCGCTCATATCGGCCTTTTCGAGATCGTGCATACCGATAAAAAGCGGATCTGCCACATGGACAAGGGGATTGTCCACCTGGAAATAAGAGATGATATCTGTTCCCTCCTGCCGCATACGGTCCAGCGCGCCGGATTTCCGCAGAGCCAGAAGCGTTCCGCCGTGGCCGTCGGGGGAAAGACTCAGGGAGCCCGGTGCAGCCATGAGCAGTTTGCCGTCATAACCGATGGCGGGCATGGTTCCCTGGATAAAGAAAAAGACCTGTTCTTCATCCAGTCCGAAAAAGGCGTTGTCGCGGAAAAAGGCAACCGTCGCCTGATTGTTGAGCTTGCTGGTCATAATGTACCAGGTGAGCTTTTTACCATATTTTTCGCCGCACCGTTTGATGTTCTGAGCGAAATAGGCAAACAGGGAGCGGCCGGTGACAGGACCGATGGGGTAAGTCCCTTTGGGGCCGTCAAATCCCAGACGGGTCCCCTGGCCGCCGGCAACGGTCAGACAGCAGACTCTTCCGGCTTCAAGGAGACTTTTTCCTCTTGCTTCAGCCTGCGCGTACAGCTGTTTTTCTCCATCGTTCCGGGGGATGGCAGGGAAAAACGGGGCAGGTCCCAGATCGGCGGGGATCTCCGTTTTCGGACGGTTGAGAACATATTCTGAGATCAGCCCGGGGAGAACTGTGAAATCCACAGCCTCCAGCTGAGCAGCAAACTCTTTCTGTTCAGTTTCTGTCAGAGTATCCCAGTATTTGAGCAGATGTCCCTGACCGGACGCATTGATCTTCTTTTGAAGTTCAGCAGAAATATTCATGGTGAAAAGTAACTTTTATTTATTTGAATGTTTTTTTGATGGATTTGAAAAGTTTGGAACTTCCGTCGCCGATACCTTTGCCCAGATCTTTGGCGCCCTTTGTCACGGCAGAACCGGTTTTGGAAACGCCGTCGCTGACAGCGGCACCGGTTTGGGAAAAGGCATTGCCGACGGCACCGCCGACGCTTGTTGCGGCATTGCCGACAGAGGCGATGAGGATATTGACCAGTTCACCCAGCGTTTCGCTGACAGGTTTTCCGCCGATATCGGTCAAATGAGCCGGCGGCAGAGGAATACTGACGGTTTGGGAAAGGGTGGAGCTGGTAAAAGCAACAAAATTATCCGTCGCATCCAGTTTGACGATCAGGACCTTTTTGGCTTCTGCGTTTTTATCCGATTCCTCTCTGCCGTCAGGAGACTCTTCTTTGCCGCTGTTGGCAATTGCATTGAGATTGCTCTGGATCTTCCCCAGATTGCTTTCGGTAAAGTTGCTTTCAAAATTGACTTTCATGCCGGTAACAAGGATTTGTTCGACCTTTATCATGTCCGTCAGCAGGGAGCCGATATTGACGCTGACAATGATTTCCTTGAATTCAATGGCATTGTTTTTGGAGTATCCTTTGGGATTGCCCACGGAAAAGCCCCGGAGAGAGACATATCCAGACAAGGTTGAAGAAAATTTGTCAAGTTTCACCTCCGTTCCCGTCAGGAAACTGCCCACTTTGCAGGTGGCGATACGGATGATCGGATCACGGAAAAGCAGGAGCAGAATGAGCAATGTCGCCAAAATGCTTGCGGTCCATCCCAGGACGCGGAGCCATTTGGGTTTCTTCCGGCTGACGGGGGCGGCGTTTTCCTGCGCGTTTTCTTCAACAGGGGCGGTGGGGGTGTTTTCAGTAGCCATGATCTTATTTTTCTCCATATTTTGCCGCCAGTTTTTTCAACGCGGCGATCTGTTTTTCACTGAGCGTTTTTTTGTCATTGAACTGTTTGTTGAGGGATTCATAGAATTTTTTATCATCAACAGTAAAACGTCCTTTTTTGACCGGCGCCTCCCAGGCGGTGACGGTTGAGAGGATCTGCAGCAGAGAGGGGATCTCTCCGGGATCCTGTTCAACAGCCGCCGGTTCAGCAAGACTGGCGCCGAGGATGGCGGCAACCAGCTCTTTGTCAGTGAGCATGCTCTGATATTTCCGGGCAATCCTGGCCAGAGCCTGATTTTGTTTCTCGCTGAGGACTTTTCCGGAAAGCGCCTGCTTTTTCAGAGAATCAAAAAACTTTTTGTCATCATAGGTGTAACGTCCTTTGGTGACCGGCGCATCAAAGGCAACTTGCGAGAAGGCGTTGAAAAGTCCGGCATAGTCGATCTGAGCGGCTTTGGCGGAGGCTTCGGCCAACTCCTGATCTTTGCGCAGCTGTTCCTCTTTGAGCGCAGCCAGTTCCTGCAGGACCTCTTCAGAGAGGGCTGCCAGCTTTTCCTGAGGGATGCTGCTGCGGTATTTCGCCGCCAGCGCCAGCATGACCTGATGCTGTTTGGCTGTGATCTTGCCGGCAGAGTTGAATTTTTCAACGATGGAGGTATAGAACTTTTTATCATCGTACACCCGTCTGCCGATTTTGCGCGGTTCTTCAAAAGTGACCCCTTCCAGCAGGTCGATGATCTGCTTTGCCGCATCGGACGGAGGCGCATCGCTCTCTTTGGCGGCCTTGAGCCAGGGGGCGAATTTTTCATAAAAACCCGCCATCATGCCGGTCCAGGAGATCTCGCCCTCTTCGATTTTATCCAGAAGCGTCTCCATCTGGGCCGTAAAACCGATATCGAAGAGTTCCGGCAGTTTTTCCACCAGAAAATCATTGACGGAAAATCCCAGTTCCGTGGGGATGAGCTTACTCTGTTCCCGCTTGACATATTTTCTGTCCTGGATCGTCCGCAGGATCGTTGCGTAAGTGGAGGGACGGCCGATACCGTTGCTTTCCAGCTCTTTGATAAGAGCAGCTTCGCTGTAACGGGGGGGCGGCTCGGTAAATTTCTGCTCCGAATCAAACTGACGGATGGTCAGGAGTTCATTCTCTTTGAGACCGTCAGGGAGAGTATCCTCTTCATCCTTGGATTTGACCGTATCGTCATAGAGTTTGGTAAATCCGGGGAACACCATGACAGAGACCGTGCTGCGGAAAGTGTAAGCTGCCTGATCCGAACCGTTGACAAGGGTATCCACTGTGGTCTGATCCAGCAGGGCAGGGGTCATCTGACTGGCCACGAAACGTTTCCAGATCATCGTATAAAGTTTGAGCTGGGCCGCATCCAGGAAGGGGGCTACGCTTTCAGGCGTCCGGGTGACGTCCGTGGGACGGATGGCTTCATGGGCCTCCTGGGCCGCTGCTTTGTTTTTATAGGAGTTGAATTTTTCGGGAGCGTATTCTCCGCCGTAGGTCTGCCGGATGAAATCACTTGCGGCGCTCTGGGCCTCTCTTGCGATGGTCACGGAGTCCGTACGCATGTAAGTAATAAGACCCACAGCGCCGGAACCGCCCAGCTCCACGCCTTCATAAAGCTGCTGGGCGTAGCGCATGGTCTGCGTGGCCGTGTATTTCAAACGGGAGTTGGCCGCCTGCTGAAGTGTACTGGTGGTAAAAGGCGGCTGGGGAAATCTGCGTCTGCGCTGGCGTGAAACCGAAAGAATGGCAGGCACGCTGCCTGTTTCAACGGCTTTTTTGACACAGGAGGCATCGGAAGCATTGGTGATCTTGAAGTCTTTTCCGTTGATCTTGAAGAGGCGGGAGCGGAAAACGTCATTGCTTTCTGTTCCGAACAGGACGGTGAAGTTCCAATATTCTTCGGGGATGAATGCCAGGATCTCGCGTTCCCTTTCAACGATCAGACGGAGCGCTGCGGACTGGACCCGTCCGGCACTGCTGCCTTTTTCCAGCTTGCGCCAGAGCAGGGGGCTGACCTGATATCCCACGATACGGTCAAGGACTCTCCGGGCCTGCTGGGCATCAACAAGACGCTGGTCGATGATCCCTTTGTTCTGCATGGCCTGCTGGATGGCATTTTTCGTAATCTCGTGGAAAGTTACCCGGTAAAAAGGAGATTTTGTTCCATCCTGAAGAACATTTTTCAAATGCCATGCAATGGCTTCTCCTTCGCGGTCAGGGTCGGGTGCCAGATAGATCTCATCGGCCTTTTTGACGGCGGCCTTGAGGGCTTTGACCACGGGGCGGCTGCGGGGAGTATCCACATATTGCGGAGAAAAATCATTGGCGATATCCACGCCCAGCTCACGCTCGGGCAGGTCGCGGATATGGCCCATGGAGGCGATGATATCGTAACCTGTTCCCAGCATTTTGCTGATTGTCCGCGCTTTTGTCGGGGACTCGACGATCAGAAGTTTTGACATGATTGGTAAAAATTCCTCAAACTGATTATGATTGATGTACTATATCTTATTTATTAATGTATAACACAGAAGTTTCCCTTGTCAAGACCGATTTGCAGAAATTCAGGCAAATATTTTCAGTGGAATAAAAAAATCAAAAAAATATACAAAAAGTTTCAGGAACGGGCTTGAAAAGTTCAGGTGGGACGGCTATATTATGAGCAAAGGCAAAACAAGTCTCCATCGTCTAGAGGCCTAGGACACCGGGTTCTCATCCCGGCAACATGGGTTCGAATCCCATTGGAGATGCCAATTTTTTTACATTTTTTTAGGAGAAGATGAAAATGGCTGCACAGGTTGATAAAGAAAAGTGTGTTGGTTGCGAAGCTTGCGTCGGTGCCTGCCCCGTCAGCGCTATCACCATCGAAGATGGCGTTGCCAAAGTCGGTGACGATTGCATCGAATGCGGCGCCTGCGTCGGCGAATGTCCGTCCGAAGCGATTTCGCTCTAATCATCAGCGTTTCAAACGTTGTCGGTTTGCCGGAGGAGAAAGTTTTTCCTCCGGCTTTCTGTTTTTGATACTTTGTTATTCAGGAAAGAGGGCGCTGTGGAAAAGAAAAAAGGTCATATTCCTTCTTATTGGTATCCTCTTTCTCTTGTTTGTCTGTTTTTCCTGTTTGTGCGGGAATACCTTTTCCGTCCCTTCTGGTTTGACGAGGCCCTGACGCTGATGAATTTTGCCTGGCTTCCGGGGCCGGTGAAGATTTATTTTTCCTACGTTATTCCCAATAATCAGATCATTTACACGATTTTTCTGCATTACTGGAATTTGCTTCCCCACGGTGGAATGCGTCCGGACTTCTTTTTGAGACTGCTTTCTGTGTGTTTTGCTGCCGGGACGCTGATTTTGCTTTATCAGGCGTTCAAGCGCTCCTGCGGAAAAGTTTCTCTTTACCTTGCGCTGGCAGCTCTGGCTGTCTCTCCGCCTTTTCTGATTTATGCCACGGCTCTGCGGGGATATATGGCAAGTTGTTTTTTTGTCGCCTGTACTCTTGTCAGCGGACGGCGTTTTTTGTCAGCTCCTTCCTGGAAAAACTGGATGATTTTCTTTGCCGGCTGTCTGCTGGCCGCAGGAACGATCCCCAGCAATCTTCTGGCCCTGGGGGGATGCGTCTGCTGTCTTTTGCCGGGAACGCTGAAAAACTTTTGGCGTCTGAAACGCAATTATGTTCTTGCCTTGACGCCTGTTGCTGCGCTTGTATGTTTTTATCTGCCAGTTGCCGGCAATTTTGCAGGCATGTTCAAGTTGGGGGAGGGGTGGAAGAGCAGTCTGGCTGTTCTTACGGCTTTTTATGCCGCTGCTGCCGCTGTTTTTGGCGTTCTTCTGCTGCCGGGGATCGGTTCAAGTGCTTTTATTCCTCCGAAATGCCGCAGGATTTTTCCTTTTTTGGCTTTTCTTTTACCGGTACTGGCTGTTTTGTGTTTGCATAAACCGCCTTTTCCCCGGGTGTGCCTGCCGCTTTTTCCGGTATTGGCTCTGGTGACGGCTCAAGGCTTGAAGCATTTTTTTGCTCTGCTGAAGGGAAAAAGAAAACGGCTTTGGATCTCCCGGCTGCTGATCGGCTGTGTTCTTGTCTGGGGGGCTGCTGCTTCCACAGACAATTTCAAATCATTTTTTGCTGAAAAATTCGGCAACGGTGCGGATGATGATTTCTTTTACGGCTACTATATGCGCAAAGCGCATGTGCCGGAGGATGTTGTTAAAGGTCTGGAGCGCTTTTATCAGCCGGGACGGATACCGCCGGTTTATCTCTCTTTTTCAGCAGATCCCTGGCCAGTGATGTATTACATGCTTTCCCGCGGATACGAAAGCCGCTTTCTCTTTGACGGCCCCCGGGGACCTGTCAGGGAACTGGAACGGGGAAGTCTCGTCATTATCAATCGGGGTGAACGTTTTGAACCTCTGGAAAAACGTTTTTCAGGAGTGCTGAAACCGTTGTTTGAAACGGCTATGCACAAAGCGGCCGTCTTTGAATAGCTTTTGTTTTCTCTTTTTTGCTCTGTGCCTGACAGACGATGGCATCGCGGTTTCTTGTATCCCCCGGACGAAAACGCAGATGTCCGACAGGTGACATTGCCGGGCCCGCTTTTCCGGCACAAACACAGTCCGCACTTACCCCCTGATTATTCGCGGGCGTCCGGTTTTTCCGAAAGTGAAAGCTGAAGAAAGGTGATGATCCCCAGCATCAGGAGCGCCTGAACGACGAGGATGGCCGCTGTCAAAAAGTTGCCCCAGAAAACGGGGAGTATTCCCAAGCCGATGGTCAGGGCCATCAGATGGACGAGGGCAACGGCGCGTTTGCGTGAAAATCCCATTCTGACAAAACGGTGTGAGATATGATTGTGGTCTCCGATCCAGAAGGGCTTTTTGTTGAGCGTTCTGATGATGACCACCATGGCCGTATCAAACAGGGGCAGAGCCAGGATAAAGAGAGGCATGAGGATGGGGAAACGTGAGAGGGAAAAACTCTTGTCAAAAAAGGTTACTTGTGCGGAAACAACAGCGGCCAGATATCCCAGAAAATGACTGCCTGAGTCGCCCATGAAAATCGTTGCGGGATTGGCATTGTAGAACCAGAATCCGCAGCAGACGGCGCAGTTGAGAATGGCGAATGAGGCGATAAAATATTGGCAGTTGAGAGCGGCAATGACGGCAAAAAGGCCCATGGCGATAGCGATGGTCCCCACAGCCAGACCGTCCATATTGTCAAAAAAGTTGATGGAGTTCATTAAGAGCATGAACCAGAAAAGTGTCGCGGCGATCTCCAGGGCGGGCATGTCGGGGAAGATATTGAAACGGACAGCTCCGCCGAACACAGCGAGAAGGGCTACAAGAAACTGTCCGGCAAACTTGGTGCTTGCGGACATGGGAAATTTGTCATCAATAAGACCGAGGATAACAGCTAAGGCGGCTCCGGCAACGATCATCATCAGTTCGCCTGAAACCAGTTTTATTCCGGGCAGATGTGTCTGGGCAATGGAGGCAAAGGCCTCCCCGGGAGCATATTTGACAGCGCAGATCCCGGCGGCAAGGCAGATGAGCCACGCGGAAAACATCGCCAGTCCCCCCAGGAGAGGGGTGGATTTTTTATGTCCTTTGTGATTGTCTGCCGGGACATCCATAAAACCGGTTTTGGCCGCCAGCAGACGGCAGAGAGGGGTTGAAAACAACGTGACCGACAGGCCCGAAAAAAAGATAATGGCGTAAATCGTAAACCAGGTGTTTCCGTACATGATGTTTCTTCTTTATGCTTTTGCAGTTGTGCGTCTTACGTGTTCCAGCAGAAGAACAGTCGCCGCCTGCGCGGCATTGAGTGATTCGTAATTTCCCGGCATGGGGATCATTACATTGCCTGTTCCTTCGGGATGACAGGTGACGCCGTTGGCTTCGCTGCCGATGATGATGACGCTTTTATCAAAAAGCCGGGGTTCTGTAAAACAGCTTTCTCCCTCGTGGGGATCGGCGATGAAGGCATTGATAAATCCGCGCTTTGCAGCGCTGTTGACCAGATCCGGCAGATCGTCGAATCGTCTTAACCGCAGGGAAAACTGAGCTCCCATCCCGGAGCGGATGGCTTTGTCGCACCAGGGATCGACGGAACCTTTGGTGTACCAGAGTTCAGCGCCGCCGATCGCCCTGAAAGTCCGTGCAATGGTTCCGAAATTGCCCGGATCATTGAGCTGATCCAGTGCCAGAATAAAGGGCCCCCGGATATCTCCCTCTGCGGGCTGCGGGGTTTCCGCAACGGCGATGATCCCTTGTGAATTGACTGTTTCCGTAACAGTTGAAAGCAGTTCGTCAGAGATCAGACGGGATTTTTCCGGAACAGACTTGAAGGCCTCAAAGCCTCTGGGTGAACCGGCAATGAATTTGACCAGCTGCGGGGCTTTTGAGAGCAATTCACCTACGGCTCTCACACCCTCGCAGCGGCAGCAGCCGGAATGCTTGCGCCCGCCGCGGGTCGAAAGCGACCGCAGCAGGGCAAGTTCTTTTTTGGAAATTTCCGGCAAGTGATCCATGATTACTTCGCGGCTTTGGCTGCTTTTTTCCTGGCGGGAAGAGCCTTGGGCGCGGCTTTGGGCGCGGCATATTCCCCGTTGTCGATCGCAATCAGG
Source organism: Lentisphaeria bacterium (assembly GCA_017508555.1). GTDB lineage: Bacteria > Verrucomicrobiota > Lentisphaeria > Victivallales > Victivallaceae > UBA1784. The sequence continues at coordinate 1,353 of JAFVYP010000048.1, read as the reverse complement.
GTCTGCTTGGCGTTTTCGGTCCAGTATCCCACGGCGGCGGAGCCGGAACCCAATAGGGCAGTGCGTCCCAGAACGGCCTTGGCCTGTTTGAGGTCTTTGGCTTTGATCAGGAGACGTCCGGCGCTGTAACCGGCTTCGGCACGGGCGGCGGCGGAAAACTGCATCGTGTTTTCAACAGCCAGAAAACGGCTGATCGCGCCTTTGGTATCTCCGGAAAGCTCCGCAGCGTAGGCCGCGGCAAGTTTGGCTTTGGCGCTGAGAACGGCATCTTCAGTGGAGATCTTATCCAGTTCTTTGGCGGCTTCCTGATACTTTTCGGAATCCATCAGGATCTTGGCCAGACGATAGCGTGCCATGACCGTGCCGGGATGTCCGTCGTAGGCTTTGAGCGCGGCAGAGAGTTCCTCTGCGGTGTTGGCATCAGCCAGAGCAAAGGCGGCTTTTTTATCCGCATTGTTTTTGGCGGTAACGGCCCAGAAGACCAAAGCGGTCAGGACGGCGATGACGGCAGCTGCAATGGCGGCAGGCTTCCAATAGGCGGCGAACCACATTTCAAAACGTTCGGTATCGGAAAAGAGAGCCTGTCCCATTTCGGCGTCGATCTTTTTCTTGCTGATCTTGTTTTTTTCTTCAGTCATTTTTCTATTCCTGTATATAAAGAGTTATCAATGGTGAGAGAAGATCCGTTCCGGGGCGTGGACCAGAGCCACTCCCAGTTCATTGGCCCGTTTGATGACATCCGCATCGCGGAGACTTCCGGCGGGGGCGATGATGGCTTTGACGCCGGCGGCGGCAGCGACTTCAACACCGTCCTCGAAGGGGAAGAAGCCGTCACTGGACATGACAGAACCCTCCAGGGTCTCCGTTCCTTTATATTTCTGCTGGAATTTGGCAATGGCCTGTTCGATAGCGCCCACGCGGTCCTGTTCTCCGGTTCCGACGGAAAGGGTCTGGCCGTTTTTGACGATCACAACGCCGTTGGAACGGACGGAAAGGTTGACGTGCCAGGAAAAGAGCAGGTCGATTTTCTGCTGTTCCGTGGGGGCGATCTCGGAAGCAACCGCGCCGCAGCGGGAGTTTTCCCCTCTGGCCGTGACCAGATCAGCCACAGTGCGGAGACTGGTGGTCAGAGGCGCGGCAACGATGAGAGAACCGTCGGCCAGAACCTTGAAAGTGTTGTATTCAGGGCCGGCTTCTCCGGTATAGCGGGGGAGAGCTGCAATATCACCGCACTTGAGGATGCGGATCTGTTTGTTGAGCTTGTAGGACTCTCCGTCATTGAAGACGGCCACAGCCTCAGGCGTGTAACCAGGGGCGACCACGCACTCAACGAAGGTGGACATGATCTCTTTG
>JAFVYP010000047.1 GCA_017508555.1 Lentisphaeria bacterium | reverse complement strand
GAATACTGGAAAGAACAGCGTATCAACTACTACAAAAAGCTGGGCTTCACCGATGACAACATGCGTATCTATGTCCACGAAAAGCTGGCACACTACGCCAAAGCCGCCATCGACATCGAAGTCAACTTCCCCTTCGGCTGGGGCGAACTGGAGGGTGTCCATCACCGCGGTACCTGGGATCTTTCCCAGCACAGCAAGTTCTCCGGCGAAGATTTGAGCTATCTTGACCACGACAATCACAGAAGTCTCATGCCCACCGTCATCGAGACCAGTGTCGGTGTTGACCGCACCATGCTGGCCCTGCTGGCCAATGCCTATGATGAAGATGTGGCCGCCACCAAGAAAGAGGGCAAAGATGAAGATGTCCGCGTGGTTCTGCACCTGCCTGCGCTGGTGGCTCCGATCCAGGTGGCTTTCCTGCCCCAGTCCAAGAAACTGTCTGAGAACGCCCATGCGCTCTGCAAGACTTTCGAGCGTTATTTCCGCTGCGAGTTCGACGAGACGGGAAGTATCGGCAAACGCTACCGCCGTCAGGATGAGATCGGTACGCCCTTCTGCGTCACCTTTGATTTTGACTCTCTCAATGACAACGCCGTCACCGTCCGTGACCGCGATACCATGCAGCAGGAACGCGTCGGCGTCACCCAGCTGCGTGACTACCTTGAAAACAAGATCGGTTTCTGACCGGAACTTTTCAAGTGACTTTCAACCGCACCTTTTTTTCCGGAAGGTGCGGTTTTTTATGGCTCTGCCGGTGAGCAGCGGAAAAAACACAGCCCACGGCCAACCGGCCTTCAGGAGTGTCGATTTTATGTTCCGGAACGCCGCTGCCTTTAACGGGGAACAAGAGCAGAAAAGAAAGGATTTTTTATTCCGGAAAACTTGAAAAAGAGCATTTGCTGTATATCTTATATATTGACCGGAATTCATGCCGGATCACAGATCGTAAAAGGAAATGTGTATCATTAAATGATATTATAAATTTGTCAAATCCCTGTTTTGCGCCTTATGCTGACAATGTTTTCACTTGCGTTGTCTGCAGGCAAAAGCAGGAACCTGGGAGTCAAAGCGTATGAAAATGTTGTTTGTGGGAGACCTGCATCTGGGATCCCGTCCGGAAGAAGAAGAAGCCTCAGCCAGAGAACAGATTCTGAAGCGGGCCCAAGAGGCAGATATCGTCGTTATCGGCGGCGATATCTCTGATGCAGGGCGTCCGGAACAATATGACCGCTTCAAGGAATACTATGCGCCGATCAAAGATAAATGTATCCTCATCCGCGGCAATCACGATATGGGCAATTACATGCAGGCTTTCCAGTCCTGGTTTCCCGCCGGAACCAGGCAGAACTTCCACCCCGGCGCGTATCCCGTCTGGGTGTGGACGACAGACTGGTTTGAAATGCTCGATGCCAATACAAAATGCTTTACCAGTCAGCAGAATCTTCCTGAGCCTTACAACCGCACGGCTCAGCCGCCTGTCATCGTTGCTTATGACGGTCTCGGACCCTATTACTTTTTTGAAAAAGCGGGTTTCCGTTTCCTTGTGCTGGACTCCTCCACCCATCGTTTGGGAGAACAGCAGCAGAAATGGCTGAAAGAGACGATCGACGCTTCGACGCTTCCGGTCATCGTCATGCTGCACTCCCATATCATGCCTGCGGGCCTGCCCTATGAATGTGCCTGTATGCTGTGGGACGGCGCTCCGCTGATCCACGAACTGATCCATAATCCCAAAGTTCTCGGCGTGTTTTCCGCCCATCTGCATTTCAACAGCACGTGGGACTGGAACGGCAAAAAGATCGTCATTACCGCTTCAAGAGGCGCCTCGCGTTTCGTTCACCTTGAGGACGGCAGGATCTCCTACATTGAGCCGCTGGATAATATCAATGCGCCTTTGAGCCCCAGATATGACAGCGCCAGATCGGAGGCCTCCCCCCTTGATCTGCATTACTGGCTCCCGGACGGCGTTCTGGCTGAAAACACCTTCTGGATCCTCAAAAGCAAAGGCTTCTTTGATGATCCCTTGCGCATCATGCACTGGGGATGGCACGCCCCCGAAGGCACAGGCGGCCTGATCTGGTCCCTGCCGCCGGAATTTCTGCCGGATAAAGAGATCTGGTTCTCGGTCAACTTCCGCTCTACGACCTCGTGGCGGCTGCTGCTGGAGGAAAACGGTGTCCGTACTCCGGTCTGTCAGGGAGAACCCGGAGAAAATCTGATCGCCACCGGCTCTTTCGGCAAAGGCCCCGGCCGCCCCTTCCGCCGCGTCATTCTGGAACAGGCAGCCCCGGCCTGCGGACATGCCGCCGTTTTGATGGCGCTGCATGAAACGCCCCAACCGGAATTGAGATTGTATTCCTGACCTTGACAAATGGAGAAATATATATGCCGGATATCCTGAAAAACAAAACGGCCTTCATCTCTGATATGGATGGCGTCATCTACCATGGCAACAATCTTCTGCCCGGTGCCGCTGACTTCATCAAAATACTGGAAGAGCGTCAGCTGAAATATCTTTTTCTCACCAACTCCAGTGAGAGGACGCCGCGGGAACTTGCGGAAAAGCTGGCCCGTTTAGGCGTGCAGGTTGCGCCGGAACACTTTTACACCAGCGCTCTGGCAACGGCAGATTTTCTATCGCGCCAGAAGCCCGGGTGTTCCGTTTTCGCCATCGGAGAGGCCGGATTGACCAATGCTTTGTATGAGTGCGGCATATCCATGAACGATGTCGATCCGGATTATGTTGTCGTCGGCGAGTCCCGTTCCTACAGTTTTGAGCGTCTTGAAAAAGCGGTTCAACTGGTGCTGAACGGCGCCAAACTGATCGGAACCAATCCGGATCTGACTGGTCCGACAGAAAGAGGGATCGTTCCTGCGACCGGATCATTGATCGCACCGATCGAATTATCGACGGGCAAAAAGGCCTATTTCATAGGCAAACCCAATCCATTTATGATGCGGCGCGCGGTCAAATATCTCAATGCCATGTCCCGGGAAACAGTCATCATCGGCGACAGGATGGATACGGATATCATTGCAGGCGTCGAGGCCGAAGTCGATACCGTTCTGGTTCTTTCCGGCGTAACGCGTCAGGAGGATATCGACCGTTTTGCTTTCAGACCAAAATATGTCATGTCCGGACTGGCAGAGCTGGCGTCAAAACTTGCCTGACCGCCCACGCTCCTGAAAAGAACTGCTCTGCCCCTTTACCGGGAACAGAGCGGTTCTGATTTGAAAATGCTGCCGTCCTCCACGAGACGGATGGAAAGATTTTCTCCGTCAAAAAAGCCGAAGGTCTGCGGATTGCCGCCCTTGGGCAGAGAGATCGAACCGGGATTGAAAAGTGTAATGTCCCCGGGAAGTCTTTCCAGTACAGGCAGATGGGTATGTCCGTGACAGAGGATCGTTCCCGCCGGGACCGGCGGCAGATGATTGGCGTTCCACAGATGACCGTGAGTCAGAAAAAAGCGGCAATTATCAGTGACAAGCTCCGAAAAATCCGCCATGACGGGAAACGCCAGCAGCATCTGATCCACCTCAGCATCGCAGTTGCCTCTGACGGCAACGATCATTTCCTTCCGGGCGTTGAGCATCTCAACGACCTGCGGCGGATCGTAAAAACCGGGAACACCGTTGCGGGGTCCGTGATAAAGCGCATCGCCCAGCAGAACGATCTGCTCTGCGCCGAGACGGTCTGCCTGTTCAAGCACTTTTCCCAGAGTTCCGGGAACACCGTGGATATCAGATAAAAACAAAATTTTCATAACAGCTCCTGAAAAAAAGATTTTTCATAAGATACCACGGTTTACCGATTTTTCAAGCACAAAAGCCTCTCCCGGTCACGATCATCCGGAAGAGATCAGTGTTTCATCGTCAGAACGACACCCAGAGACTGATCGGGATGTTCGATCAAAGCATCCCCGGCCTCTTTAATGTTTTCCAGAGGGATCTTATGGGTGGTGATCTCATCCACCAGCAGGCGCTTTTCACCGATCAGCTGCAAAAGTTCGACAGCATTGCGCATGGTGGTAAACTGCACGAAGGCCGCCGGATAATCTTTGCCGTATTCCCAGGCCGGATCATGGTATCCGGCTCCGGTGCGGGAAGAGATCCTGATGTTCAGATTGCCGGAGGCGGCGCCGCCGTCAACAGGGACACGGCAGCCGCCGACAAGGGTGATATTACCCATGGCGTGACCGTCCGCAGATACTTTCATACATTTTTTGATATCGCCGAAGGCCTTTTCTCCGTCTCCGCCGAAAGCAAAGAGGGCAAAATCAAGCCCCCAGGGAGCAGCGAAGTTTTTTGTGATCTCCACAGGATCCTCTGAAGTAAAATCGACAGTGGCTCCGATGCCGCACTTTTTGGCCAGTTCAGCCCTGAAAGCCATGGATTCCCAACCGATCACACGGCCGCCGCCGATCTTGAAAAGCTGAGCGGCCAGGTTGCCGACGATCCCCAGTCCCAGAACGGCGCCGTACTCTCCGATCCTGACCCCAGTCCGGCGGACAGCCTGCAAACTGGTGGCGGCAAGAGAGAGATACGCCCCCTGTTCAAACGTAACATTATCCGGCAGCGGAACGACCAGATTGACCGGAACAACAGCATAATTGCTGTGCTGGGCAGCCCCCGCGCCCATACAGGCGACGCGCATACCCGGTTTCAGCCCTTTGGTCTCCCCCTTGACGGCCAGGATGATCCCCGCATTGGAGTAGCCGAAAAGGGTCGGTTCCACATCGGCCGGTTCAGGATTTTGCCTGCGCATGGCGGCAGACTTCAACTCCGTACCGGGACTTATCAAAGAGGCATAGACCTCAACAAGAACTTGATTATCCTGCAATTCAGGAACTTCCCCTTCAACGATCCCCAACTGTCCGTCGTGAAAGATGGCTCCGGTGATTTTTTTTAATTTACAGCTCATGATTTTCTCCTGATTTCAATAAAGCGAACTCATATCGGCACAGAACACGGCTCTGTAACCGTTCCACATACCGTTGAAAAAAAGCAGTTTGAAGTTATCCGCCCAGACCGGATGAGGATCAAGACGGAAGTCGATGTAATCATCTCCCGGAGTTTTGACAGGCAGACGGACGAAAACCTCTTCTGTCATATTGTGCAGATCAAACAGCCGCAGAGGAACAGTGTTGCCGTCCGGATAAGCCAGCGCTTCAAACCGGTAGCAGTCTGTCACGCCCCAGCGTCCATCCGGATGGAAGGAGGGATGTCCGCTGCCGGTAAAGGGGCCGATGGTTTCCAGCCCTGTGCCGTCAAGATTACATTGACAAAGACGCATCCCCTGACGGTGAAGATCCAAATTCATGGTAAAACCGCTGCTGTCAGTTTTCCATGTGGTGTGATGTCCGCCTTTGTCCCACTCCTCAGCGGGGATGACCAGAGAAAGATCACTGCCGTCAGGACGGATGGCAAATACATCGTAGCGCAAACCGGCGCCGTAATGATACATGGCATAAAACCGCTTTCCCTGTTCGTCGGGGAAGAAACGCAGACTGAACATGATCTTTGATCCGTCAGGACTCCATTTGGTATGGAAGGCATACACCTCACTTTTGGCATATTCCCCCAGCCTTTTGGCAGAAACAGCCCGCTCCGCAGCCTCTTTGATGGAAATAAGCAGTCTGCGTTTGCCGGTGGCAAGTTCTGTCAGCCAGACGCCATCCTCATCAGTGGTTCCCCGGTAACAGGGAACGCGGTCATCCGGAACGATCACACCGTATCCGCCCTGGGTCCGGCGCATGGTCAGCAAATTGGCGGAAACGATATACTTGCCGTCCGGAGAGGCATGGTAAACAGTCCCCTCCAGTTTTCTCCAGGCGCCAGTCAGAGGATCGAGGACAACAGCGTAAGGTGTCCATGTCTGCGTATCCAGATCATTGAAGATCAGCTCATGGTCGGAGCTGCCCCAGTTGATGTTGGCCCCCAGCTGATATTCCCATCCGGCAGTCTCCCAGACGATCTTCCCCTCCCCCGTTGAGAGGTCAACGAGAACGATGTTGCCACGGTCGCCGGGACGGGGATGATCGTCCTTTTCCGGCAGCTGGAACACCGCAAGATAACGTCCCGACGGACTCAAGGGCGATGTGTCAAAAAAACGGTGGATGGTATTCTTGAAGTTTCCCGTCAGGCACCAGACAGGAAATTTGGGCGAGTAAGCTGTGTAACGGGGAAAGTTTTTATCAAAGTCTCTCATTTTTTCTTTTCCGTTTTCAGAGTGTTGTCAGGAATAATATTATACAGTCTCTGTCCTTTGGCATAGCTGCGTTTACCGGTCTCATTCTGATAGATCAAGGCCATTTTCTCTTTTCCGTAGGGCGTATTGACAAAATTCTGGATAACAAAATCGGCATCAGGCGTATCAACCAGTCCGGGATATTTCAGGGCACGGGGATTGATAAATCCGCCGAAGCCGCCGTAAATACGGGTCCTGGCTTTGCCGTAATGGTAAACAAGAGCATGGCCGTTGAATTCCGTTCCGTAACGGCAGTTGAAACTGGTGAATTCGCCGTAGTTATCCACCCAGCGGTGATCGCCCTCAGGCGTTCCTTTGGGCGGAAGTCCTCCCCGTTCGACTTTGCGGAAAACCATGGGGACGGAAAGAAGATCCGTCAGCTGGAGCTTGCCGTAATTGACAAAAACGACCGATTCAAATGCCACCCAGACCGGCAGCGGAAGACGTTGGTTGTACCGTTTGCTTTCAAGCCACAAATTGTCGATCACAGCATTCAGGTTACCGATATAAGCTGTCTGAACAAGCCAGACGCCGTCGTGAAAATAAAGTTCCAGATCCTGACCGTCAGAGAGCGTGTTATTGCCGACAGAGGCCATTACTGCCGCATGGTTGAGATCCCAGCCGCTGCACGCGTCAAGTTCGATCCGCCCACGGTGTCCCGCCGGCGCTTTGATATGGAGGGCGTTCCGCGCATTGCAGAGAGAAAGTTTGCTCAAACGGACAGCCTCAGGAGAACGGAGAAAAAAGATATCCTCCCTTGTATTTTTCATTCTCAAACGGGCCATTCCTGCCGCCGTGATATGGATATTATCAGGCACACGGAGCGTCCTCTCAAGCAGAAAATCCCTGCCGGGCAGGATCACAGTACTGCCCTTTTCTTTGCCCGCAAGATCAAGAAGTTTCT
>JAFVYP010000007.1 GCA_017508555.1 Lentisphaeria bacterium | reverse complement strand
TTATTCAGATGGGATATGACGATATCTTCATCCGGTATAATGAACTGCACTCAAGTTACTGAACCGCCGTATGCCGAACGGCACGTACGGTGGTGTGAGAGGACGGCTGTCCAAATAATGGACAGCCTCCTACTCGATTACAGAAGGATCATCTTCCTCAGATGCCCTGAGCGACCATGGCGTCAGCCACGCGCTTGAAACCGGCGATATTGGCACCGGCGACGTAGTCGATGCTGCCGTCCTGGGCTTTGCCGTTCTTGACGCAGGCGGCATGGATGTTGGTCATGATCTCATGGAGCTTGCGGTCCACTTCTTCGCTGGGCCAGTTGGTGTGACCGGCGTTCTGGGACATTTCCAGACAGCTGGTGGAAACACCGCCGGCGTTGACAGCCTTGCCGGGAGCGAAGGTGATGCCGGCGTTCTGGAAACAGGCGACGGCTTCGGGTCTGCAGCCCATGTTGGAAACTTCAGCGACCACTTTGACCTTGTTGTTCACAAGATTCTGAGCGTCATCGCCGTTGAGTTCGTTCTGGGTGGCGCAGGGCATGGCGATATCCACGGGGACTTCCCAGGGTTTGCGTCCGGCGATGAACTTGCTGCCGGGGAATTTGTCAGCGTAGGGAGCCACGATATCTTTGCCGCTGGCGCGCAGTTCGAGCATGTAGGCCACTTTGTCCAGATCCATACCGGCTTCATCGAGGATGTAGCCGTCGGGACCGGAAATGGTGACGACTTTGGCGCCCAGCTGAACAGCTTTGAGGGCAGCGCCCCAGGCAACGTTGCCGAAACCGGAAAGGGCGATGCGTTTTCCGGCGATATCCATATTTTTGAGGCTCAGCATGTGCTGGAGGAAGTAAACAGCGCCGAAACCGGTGGCTTCCACACGGACGAGAGAACCTCCCCAGCCGACGCCTTTGCCGGTGAGAACGCCGCAGTAACGGTGGGTCAGGCGTTTGTATTCACCGAAAAGATAGCCGATCTCACGGGCGCCGACACCGATATCACCGGCGGGGACGTCCACATCAGGACCGATGTGACGGAAAAGTTCGCGCATGAAGGACTTGCAGAAATTCATGATCTCAAAGTCAGTTGTGCCTTTGGGATTGAAATCGCTGCCGCCCTTGGCTCCGCCCATGGGCAGGGTGGTCAGGGAGTCTTTGAAGGTCTGCTCAAAGGCCAGGAACTTCATCACGGACAGGTTCACGCTGGGATGGAAGCGCAGGCCGCCTTTGTAGGGACCCAGAGCGCTGTTGAACTGCACGCGGTAACCGGTGTTGACTTCGATCTCGTTGTCTTTGTTCAGCCAGGGAACCTGGAAGGAGATGATCCGTTCAGGATTGACCATGCGTTCCAGAACCTTGTTGGCTTCGTACTGGGGATTTTCGTCCAGAACTGTTCCCAGAGACTCAAAAACCTCTTCAACACTCTGGAGAAACTCTTTTTCCCACGGAACTTTCACCTGAAGTTCCTCAAAAACTCTTTTAGCGTAAGCGTTCATTTGGATAAACCTCTTTCTTTAATTGTTTGATAACCCGAAATTCAGCGGGACAAACCTCTTTTGGATCTTTTTTTACAATTGATAATTTGTTCCGGAAAATTACATCGCGTAAATTTAGCTTCTGTTTTATTTCTTTTCAAGAGATAAAATAAATTTTTTTTGAATTTTTTTTATAAAAAAGCTCTTTTTTTATTATTTTAAGCAATGAGGATGTTCACAAAAACGCAATTCTGTGGAAAATATATTAAACAAAATAACGCGAAAACACGCTTAAAACACCCTTTTAAAGGCTGTTTTGATGACTTTTTTATCAGGAAAAAGGCGCATTTCATAAGAAGTAATGAGTGTTGGTGAGAATGATTGGGCAAGTTCTTTTGGTTCCAAATACGATCTGCGCGCCGTAATACAGGTCTGTGAAAGCAAAAAAGCCCCCGGTGAAGGGGGCTGTATCGGATGCCTGTTTTTTACTCAAAGAGAACAGATATCTCTTTTTGGAGACCGCTTGCGCTGTCGCGGAGAGTAAAGCGCCAGATCCCTTTGGGATCATTGCAGGCGCTCTGGTGCGTGAATGTATGGGTCCCGTGAGTGGTTTTAGCGATTTGCTCAAAGACTTTCATCTCTTTGCCGCCGGGAGCGGTACAGGATAAATGCAGCACATGCCGGGCATTTCTGCCGGAAGTACCGGTTTTGGCAGAAAGGGTAAAGGCGCTGCCGGCTTTGATTTTGGCCGGTGCCGTCAGGGTCAGGGGGCCGGGACGTTCAGGCAGGGCCGCCAGAAGTGTTCCGTTGCCGGCGTGGAGCGTCACATTGAAACGGCTGCCGTATCCCAGATATTTCCCTTGGCGGACATCGTAAAGATGAGAGGCTTTTTCCAGAACGAAGGGGGCTGTGAACGGCGTGTTGAATTTTTCTTTTTCAAGTCTTTCCGGCAGCAGGACAAAATACCGGTTGTCCCCGTCGGCAAAGGCACCGTGCATCACAGGACGGCTGCTTTCGACCTTGCCCGGAAGGGGGCAGGGAGCCATGAAGCGGGCTATGCGCAAGGCAAACGCTTTTGCTCCCGGTGTTTTCCGCAGTGCGGCATAATCGCAGACGAAGTTGAGCAGAAGTGTTCTGCCTTTGCCGAAGGTGTGTTCCAGAAACAGCGGCGCTTTGCCGAAGGCAAGTTTGGCGCTGCCGGAACTTTTGGCTCCAACAGCCTTGACGCCCCGTCCGGCGTGGGTTATTTTCAGCTCCTTGACAGGGGTGCCTTTGACCTTGCGCAAAGAGGTGTTGACGCTGTTGACGCCGAAAACATCATCCAGAACGGGTTTTTGACGTTTGTTGCCGAGACCGTCGAAGGTGCCGGGTTCCACGTCCGCAATGAGGATACCGCCATTTTTGACGAAGGCGGTGATTTTAGCGGCGTCCGCATCGGAAAGCACGGAGCTTTCCGGCAGGAAAAGCACTTTGAAGCTGTTCAGCTCATCCAGCTCTTCCGGCGCGATGAACCTGTGGGGAACGCCCAAATCTTCCAGCAGACGGGCAAATGAAAGTTCTTTGGGATAAAACTCTGTTTTGCGCTGCTTGGTATAATTGATTATCAGAGAGCGCTGACTGTGTAAAATGGCCGCTGTATCCGTTATTTTGCGGCTGTGATAAAGCAGATCCCCCGCGCCTCTGCGCAGTTCCCAGAGCAGGCGGCTGTAATAACCGCGCACCAGTGAGAAACGCAGGTCGGGCAGCAGGAACGTGGGACCGCACCAGTTGTTGTTGCCTCTTTCGCCCAGGGCAAGCCCCTCCCAGAAAGAGTAAACTGTATCGGGTTCCGTTTCGCTGTATCCCCGGTAGCGCATGACCAGGCGGCGGTCCCGGTTGAAGGAAACGGGCAGACGGGTATCCCGGTAGAAGGAGCCGCAGTCAAAATCTTTCATAGAGTAGAAATTGAAATTGCCGCCGTAAGGAGAGGGCAGGCCATTGACGCCGGTGGGACCCACCACGGCGCCGGGATACTTTTTCTGCAAGCGTTCACGGTAACCGTTGAGGGTGCGGCGGAACACCTCATCCATATAGAGGCGGTGAGCGACATAGCCTGCGCGTTTGTCTTTGAACATCGCCTCCTGAAGGGTCAGAGGCAGGACCTCTTCCCAGCTTTTGAAGGTGCAGTCCCAGGCCGCATTGAGTTTGGCAAGAGTCCCGTACTGTTTTTTGAGGATAGCTCTGAAATCCTTCATGCAGTAGGGACACATGCAGATATCGAATCCTGCGGTATGGAACGTCATGCTCATCTCATCACCCAGCTGAAAGACCTTTTGCGTGGCGTAAGCTGCCATTTTTTCCGACAGCTTATCGCTGGAAAGCATCTCTTTGTACCGGGGATCATTGGGACATCTGCCGCGGATAAGATCTTTTTTATCATGGGTGCGGGAATATTTTTTCAAGCTTTCATGCAAGCCGGAATAGTAAAAGATCTGCGTGCAGCCGTGGCCGTTGGAGCCGCATTCCGCGTCGGAATAACGGATGAAATTGAGCATGCCGTTGTTGCCGCTGCCGGAGTAATGAAAGTTGAATCCGAAAGCGCTGTACTGTTTGTAGCGGTAGAAATAACTGTATTCCGGATAAGCATCGCCGCAGAGCCAGAGCATATTGGTATAGTTGGCAATGGTATTGCGCAGACGGGGCAGATAGAATTCTTTGCGGCTTTCCGCCGTCACTTTTCCGTTTTGCAGGAGCCGGGCTGAGAGGATATGCCGGTTGGTCGAAATCACCGGAGGCGCAAATTGGAAACGGCCGTCCTGACTGCTGCGGCAATAAAGGACTCTATCCAGATTGTCGATGACCCGGATCTGGACCGTATCTTTTCCTTTGAGCGGACGGGAGGTCTGTACGCGTCCCCGGATACTTTTGCCGTCATTGGAAAGGGTGATGTTCCGGATGAAGTCAGGCGCCTGATGTTCTATGACCGCAAAACCGAAACTGCCGTCGGCAGCTGTGACATGCACATAGTTTCTGCCGTGACGCAGGGCCGGGAGCGCTACGGCATTTTTACCGGCTTTGAGCGTCAGGGGAATGCTGTGGAAACTGTTGGTGAAACGGTCAAAGATCTCCATACGGCCTTTGAGAGACTTGCGGGAGGTGATCTCAAGTTGGCCGTTTTTTCCGGCAACTCCGGTCAGAGCGGCATTTTGACCGCAGCTTTGCAGCAGCAGGTGACCGATCAGGGCAAACTGGTATTCATGGCTGCGGTGTTCCGGGCGGGGACGGGACCAGAGAGAGCCTCTGTAACCGGGATGAGGGACAATAAAGGCATCCTGTGCAAAGTCGATGAGCGTGATCTTACCCTTGCCGTAAGAGCCGGTTTTGATGAGTGCTTTTTCAAAACCGGGAGCGGCGGCAAGGGAGAACTTGCGGGCAAGGTCCTTTTTGCCGTCTGTGAATTTTGCTGAAATATTTTTGAGAAGCGGATCTTTTTTTCCGGCATTGATGATGACAAGTCCGGCGCCCTGCCGGGCCATCTGAAGAAAACGCTTGCGGAGCGCTTCAGGATAACTTGACCAGGAACCCGCTCCGTGACGGGCGCCGTAAACGCCCGCATTGGCGCCGATGACAACAACATCGTATTTGCGTTTGAGATAAGGCCCCAGTTTGTTCAGACCGTTTTCCGGACGGTGCATATCGGTCACGGTCCGCCAGGACATGTGCCAGTTGTTCGGAAAGACCGTGGGAGCGGTCATGTTGATCTTGAAACGCTGTTTCAGTTCGATGATATCCCGTGTGCCGTTGGTGGGGAGAAGGAAGAGGATATCAGCCGCTTTTCCGCCGGTCTGCCAGACAAAGTGGGGCGTGACGAAGTCCTCTTTGGGATCGAACTGCCACTGGGCATCCATTTCAGAAACGGCTGCCGCGCGTTTGGCCCTTTCCGGTTTGAGTGCAAGAGGAAGCCTCTTGCCCTGCGCGTCCCGTTTCAGTTCCAGATCAAAGTTTTTGGACACGGCCCTGAAATGGCTGCCTGTTTTTCCAAGGGAACGTTTGAAGAGTTTTCCGGGGGCAAGTGCTGCGGTGAACGAGCCGGCTTTTCTGCCGTCGATGTAAAGTTGGAACTTTTCGCTGACCGTATCGAAACCGGTCAGCTGAAGTTCAACACCGGTTGCGGTGTTTTTCAAGTATCCAGCGCCTGTTTTGCCGGCGCCGGAAAGTCCTTCCAGCAGAGAGACGGCCGCAACGGAAAAGGTTTTGGTGATACTGGAACCGTTGTCGAGCTTTTCCTGAAGATAACGGAATTCCATTGTATCAAGGGCATTGGTGCTTTTGCAGTACCAGCTGTAAATCTGTTCCGTTTCTTTGAAATCGGGGAGTATGACCACGCCCAGACGGGATTTTTTTCCCACCATGGCTGCAAAACCGCGGGTGAAATCCGTGACCGGTTTGGCGGCGCGGGTGTTGTTGCGGAAACTGGGAACGGCGGCGCGGATGCCCTGTTCCCCGGCATAGATAAACAAGTTCTCCTCCCCCGGAACGCCGAAAAAGTTATGGGACCAGTAGGTGAAGAACCAGGGGGCCATGCGCTCCTGTTTGTTGCGGAGGAGAAGGCGGATATCCAGCCTTGAGCTGCCCGGGGCCAGACGGATCGTCTTAACAAGGGAAACAAAATTCCAATCTCCGCCCAGAGCGGGGGTGGAAAATTCAAGCTCTGCGGAACCATCCGGCAGCTGCCGTTTTGTCATGGTGAATTCCGCGTTGTTGAGCGTGAAATCTTTAGGCGCAAAAAAATCTTTCAGCGCGCCGCCCTTCCCGTCGTTGCTTGACGCTGTGAGATTTTTGCCGTTCCTGAAGGCTGTGAACCTGACAAGTTTGGCGCCGGAAGCACTGAATTCAGCCCGGATGATGCCGTTATCCAGCACCGCCCGTTCTCCCTTGATCTGACTTTGGACGGCGGCTGCCAGAAGCAGGGGAAGGCATGAAACGGCCAGCAGAAAAAGGCGTTTGAAGCTCATTTCGCGGATTTCCCTTTCTTTTCATAAATCAGATCATCCAGCGCAAACTCTGCCGCTCCGCGGATGAGGATGACGGGACGCAGAAGGAATTTTTGATACTCTTTGCCGTAGCGTTTCTGCGTGTTGACCGGACAGACAAAGGTGAATTTCTGCCACTTTTCGCCATCGGTGATCTTCTGCTCTCTGGTGGCAAGAGTCCGCAGAAAACGGCTTGGGGCTTCGTCACTGTAAGCAATGACGCCCATGTTGAAGCTGCCTTCTCCTTTGCCGTAAACCGTAAAAATCATTTTGTCACCCGCCTCTGCTTTGACGGGAGAGGGATAATAATAGATCAGAGAACTGGCTTTTTCCTCATTTTCGATGTAAAGTGAAAATTTGCCGCTTCTGACCTCTTCTGAGGTCGCTGAAAATTTTACCCCTTTGCTTTGTTTGTCTTTGACCCAGCCTTCCGGAGAGATGAATCCCTTGCTGTTGGCCCGGCATTTTTCAAAAGAGCCGTTGATATCGTTTTTTTCCTCTGCCTGAACAGTGATCATGCCGGCAATGAGTGCAGCAAGTAATAAAGCTGAACGTTTCATTTTGTTGTTCTCCCTGTTTATTTTACCATTTTGTGCTGCCCCAGAAATAATATCCCTCTGAATCGGTCACGGCTTTGTCGATATTGGTGAAGAGCTGCTGCCGCGTCCCCACATGACCATCGACAAAAAGAGTATTGTAGCTTGCGCCGCTGTGACGGGGTCTGATCCGGTAGGTTTTGCTGGAATCACAGGAGATCTGATAAAATGAACCGTCCCACTCTGTGTTGTCAGCAAGATAACACCGCCTGGAGGGCTGCTTGAGATTGGATCCTTTCCGGGGCGTCCCGTAAAATGACATGGCATTCATGCCGTATCCGAGCAGACAGATCTGCTTGCCCGCAGTGGATTTTGTTTCAAGAGGAACTTCCGGACAGAGATACCAGGAGTTTTTGGAAAACATACCTGTTTTGGACGTGAAATGCGTGTCTGAAATATAATTGCCTTTTTTAAGGACAATGTACCAGGTCTGCTTGAGGCTCGTGTAATAAGAGGGGATCAGCCAGCCGCTGTTGTCATCCGTGTAACGCCGCAGATCCATACCCACCTGCTTGATGTTGTTGACGCAGGTGATCGTTCTGGCACGCGCCCTGGCCTGCTGCAGCGCCGGCATCAGCATCGCCGCCAATATGGCAATAATCGCAATGACGACCAGCAGTTCTATGAGAGTAAAGGGGGAGAGATTGGGGGACAGCGAAAACTTTCTTTTCACGAGAAAAGAAGGTTTTCGCTTTCCCCCAAACCCCCTTTCACTTTCAAAGAAAAGCGGCGTATTTTGTTTGGGGGCAGAAC